>CAVTDX010000112.1:0-17805 GCA_963733345.1 uncultured delta proteobacterium | reverse complement strand
CACCGGCAGGGGAGTGTTTCCGCCCGCTGGCCCGCAACGATCGGCACAAGCACAGTCGCGAGCTTCGCCCGCAAGGCCATAGGCTTAGCAGCCCGTCGAAAAAGTGGCATGGGCATCTTGCCCATGCGTCGCAGGGGCGTCACGCCCCTGCAATCCACGGGCGAGACGCCCGTGGGACACTCGCCGCGGCGAGCCACGAAAAGCAGACTTTTTCAACGGGCTGTTAGGTCGATTTCCCTAAATACAAAAACAGATTTCGGCCCGATGGCGGAGGCGCGTGGGGAATGCAGATAGGTGCGTCGGACAGGTGTGGAATTGCGGACGGCATGGATGCCCGTCGGACGCCGCGCTGCGCAAGGAGCGTCAAAGGAGATGGTGGCACATGAAACTGGTGATTCGAGTTGTTAAGGAAGTCAGCGGCGGTTACCGGGCGAATTGCCCCGCGTTGCCAGGATGCATCGCCAGGGGCGCGTTGCGCGACGAGGCGATGGCTCGCCAAGCAGGCGATTCGGGGCTATGTGCAGCCTCAACGCGGAAGTTCTGGTCGGCGAGTTGACCTGCGCCTCAGCCGGGCAGGGCTCTTCATACATACATGTCGTTATTTTCATCTTTTTAGGTGGGAGCAGTTCATGAGCGCATAAGGAAGCCGGCTAGCATATGCCCCGTCTGCCAGACGGTAGTCGAGGTGCTGGACGAATGGGGCACGAGTTGATTTTCTCGCTGCGGCGTGACTATGGCCGCGCTGGAGCAGCGCCGACGGCTTGCCGCGATCACGTCCTGAGCGTGGGCCCGTGCGGCGAGGGCATTCGCGTCACGGTCGCCGCCGGGCGGCACCCATGGTCGAGGGACATTGCATCCGCTGGATCGAGGCCGCTTGCGGGGACCGTTGCTACCGCCAGTTCTTCGAGCCGGACAACGGCCCGAAGCGCTGTTCCGCTGAAGGGACGCAACTTCAATGGCCGCGTATGCACGGAGCATGGGCTGAGCCGTTTTGGGGGCCGTTCGCCGCGGGCAACGCCAAATGGAGATGGCGAGCTAAGGGAAGAAGGAAAAAGGCAAAAGTTAAAAGGCAAAAGGAAGAACCGGGCAGGCTCTACTTTTGGGATGCCTCAGTTACGGGAGGTAACGCGGGCATTCCTTCCCCGCACCCGATCCGAACCGCTCAAAGCTCGCGGGCGGAATGCCCGCGTTACTAAACAGGCTCATCCTATCCCCCGTAACTGAGAGGTTGTGAATAAATCGACGCTCCGGCGGAAAAACGCTCATAAGTCCTTTGTTTGCGTCCTCAAAACGCCCGTTTTTGGCCAGTTTGCCAATTAATTCTCACGCTCTGAGGCATTCGACTTTTGCCTTTTTCCTTCTCCATTACGCCTTGGGGGCGACCCTGTCGGTTTCGTGGTATTCGTAGAGGTGCGGTAGTTTTTGCGGAGGTAGCCGCCGGCGGTGACGCGGATGCCGTTGAGGACGACACCCAGCATGTGGGGCCGACAGGGTGAGCATGTCGCGGGTGCGATGGAGCACGCCATAGGTGTTGGCGCCGGCGCGGACGACCAGGACCACGCCGTTGACGAGGGTGCTCAGGATGGTCGTGTCGATGACGAGCAGCACCGGGGGGCTGTCGAAGATCACGGTCGTAATGGCTTACCATTTCGGCCAGCACGGTGCGCATCGCCTCCGGCCCGAGCAGTTCGGCCGGATCGGCCGGCAGCGGCCCGGAGGAAACGACGCTGAAATTGGGCTCGACCTGGAAACCACGTTTCGCCAGTGGCCTGGCCGACCAACGCGTTGCTCAGTCCGGCCTCGGGGCACTGGGGGAAGAGCTGCGGATGCCGGGCTGGCGGAAGTTGGCATCGACGACCAGGACCTTGCCCCCTGTGGGCGAAGGCGGCGGCCAGGTTCATGGCGATGGGCTTCGGCCGTCGGCGGTAGGGGGCGCGCTGGCGATCAGGATGCTGCGGAGGTTGGCCGGCGGACCGCAGAATTGCAGGCAGGTGCGGATTTGCGGAAGCCCTTGCCGATGACGGAATTGGGGTTGGTCAGGAAGGCCAGGGCGGAGGTCGTCGATCTCCTCTTTGAGATCGGCCAGGTGTGGCACCATGCCCAGGAGGGGCAGGTCGACGCGCCGGCGACGTCGGAAGGGGTCTTGATGGAGGTATCGATGAACTCCAGCAGGAAGGCCAGGCCCAGGCCGAAAGCGATCTTTAAATGTAAATCCGAGGCTTTTTTATCGACCATCAGCCGAAGCAATTCATCTATTTGCATATCATTACTCCTTGTTAATACAATGCTTTCAAGATTTGATCCCCCTCGATTGTTCGAGTAAACCCCTGCTCACTAAAAATTTTCAAACAAGCATCCACTCACAGCCGCATCATAAATAATTCCTTTTTGCTGTGAAATTTCTGCCAGGGCTTTTTCTTTCCCCAAAGACGGACGATAAGGGCGGTGAGAAGCCATGGCTTCGACGACATCAGCCACCGCAATTATCCTGGCTTCCAGAATAATATTATCACCGGAAAGTCCGGCGGGATAGCCGGAACCATTCATTCTTTCATGATGCTGAAGCACGGACTGCGCGACAGGCCAGGGGAAATCGATACCTTTCAGGATATCATATCCGGTTTGAGGATGTTCTTTGATGATGCTGAATTCAGCTTGCGTAATCCGCTCGGGCTTCCTGAGGATTTCCGCCGGGACACAGATTTTCCCGATATCGTGGATGGCGCCCAGCACCCCCATTCCTTTGATTTTATCCGGGGGAAGACCCATCTCTGCAGCGATGGCACAAGCGAGCAGGAATACATGCTGCTGGTGTCCGTGGTATAAGGGTCCCGCATCTCTGACTGGTCAGCGCCACGGTGCGGATAACAGCATCCAGCGTTTTATCCAGTTTATTATAGCTTGCCTGCAGCGCTTTTTCGGTCTGTTTCCTTTCCGTAATGTCCTGGTACAACATCTGGTACCGGCGTTCACCGTTCCAGCTCCCGCGTCTCGTCCCTGCCTTCGGTGATCGTAACGTCCAGATCGAGGGGCGAACCGTCCCTTATCAACCTGATCCTTACCTTCTTGCCGACTTCCACCGCGGCGACGATTTTCGGCAGTTCCTCCATCTCCTTTATCGGCTTTCCGTCAAAGAAAACGATCACGTCGCCCCTCTTTTACGCCGGCTTTGTACGCGGGGCTGTCCTCCATCACGTCGGAGACGAGAGCCCCTTCCAATTCCTTGAGCCTGAAGCTTTTTGCCAGCTCTGGCGTCACCTTCTGGATCACGACCCCCAGCCATCCCCTCACGACCTTCCCGTTCGATTTCAACTGAGGGAGCAGCGTTTTTGCCATGTTTATAGGTATCGCGAAGCCTATGCCCTGGCCCCCGGCGATAATGGCCGTGTTGATCCCCACCACTTCTCCTCTCAGGTTAAAGAGCGGGCCGCCGCTGTTGCCCGGGTTTATCGACGCGTCCGTCTGGATGAAATCGTCGTAAGGGCCCTGGCCTATGACCCGCCCCTTTGCGCTCACTATGCCCGCCGTGACCGTATGGTCGAGGCCGTAGGGGTTGCCTACGGCTAACACCCAATCGCCCACCTCGATCCTATCCGAGTCTCCCAAAACCGCGACCGGCAGGCTGTTTTTCACCTTCACCTTGATGAGGGCTAAGTCTGTCTTCGCATCCTTGCCTACGACCTTCGCCTCGTACTCCTTGCCGTCGCTCAGCTTCACCTTGATGCTCGACGCTTTTTCGACCACATGATTGTTGGTCAGGATATATCCGTCCTTGTCGATAATGAAGCCGGAGCCGAGGCTCTTCTGCTTGAATTCCCTGGTCGGCTCGTTCCCGAAGAACTTTTCAAAGAACTCGTCGTTGCCGAAAAAATCCTTGAAGGGGTTGCCGAACCGTCTGGGCAGGTCCACGCCCTTTACTACGGTCGTGGTGCTGATGTTGACGACGCTCGGTTTCGTCTGCTTTACCAGCCCGCTCAGGGAAGGGAGGCCTTTGTCGAAAGCGACCGGCGGAGGACTCGCGGTTGCCTGCGGGGCGGCCGTCTGGGAGACCGCGGGCCTCTCCCCTCTCATATGCAGAAAGACGACCGCCGCGACGATCAATACCCCCGCGATCAAGAACCATTTCCTGTTTCTCATTCATTTCCTCCGCTCACGGGCAATTTAATGGAAAAAAGGCTTCCCGAAGAGGGACGGCTCTCAACCTCTATGGCCCCCCTGTGGGCCTCTGCGATCCACTTGCTGATGGATAGGCCGAGGCCGGTCCCGCTCTCCCGTTTCCTCGCCCTGTCTGCCCTGTAGAACCTGTCGAAGACGTACTTTATGTCTTCGTCCGCGATCCCTACGCCCGTATCTCTCACGTTTATCCTTACGCATCCATTATCCGAGGCTGAAGAAATTTCCACCCTTCCGCCGCCGTTCGTGTATTTTATCCCGTTTTCAACGATGTTCCACAGCATTCTGCGCAGCTTAAGCTCGTCCCCTTTTAGCCTGACATCGTAAAGCTCGTCGACTATAAGCTCCACGTCTTTCTTTTCCGCAAACATCTTCATGCCCATATAGACCTGAAGTATCAGGTCCTTCAGGTCTATATGGCTCACATTGAGCTGTATCTTCTCCGTATCCGCCTTTGACAGGAGGAGGAGGTCGTCTATGATCTGCGACATTCTGTCGATCTCTTCAAGGTGACTCGCCAAAAGCGCCCTGTATTCCTCGCGGCCCCTCTCCTTCCTGAGCGCCACCTCGGTGCTCCCTTTGAGGATGGTCAACGGCGTCTTCAGCTCGTGTGAGACGTCGACGCTGAACTGGTTGATCCTCTGGAACGCGTCGCGGAGCCTCGATGTCATGGCATTGAACGTCTCAGCCAGCTTTCCGAGCTCGTCCCTCCTCAGCCCCGATGTCGATAAACTCTTCGAGGTTGCGGGAGGATATCTTGACCGCCGCCTTCCTGATCTTGTCCACGGGTCTGAGCGCCTTCTTGGCCATGAAGTAGCCTACGCCCGTGGTAAGGCTGACTGAGGCGATGATGCCGACGACAAGGATGATAAGGAGCCTCCTCATGGTGTCGTCGAATTCCTCGAGCGAGGTGCCTACCTGCACGATGCTCGTCACTTTCTTGTTGTCCATTACGGGGATAGTGACAAGGCGCAGCCTCGGTCCCCCTTTTTGCACGGTCTCGTACACCACCTCGCCGGCAAAGGCCCGCTCCAGGGTGCCGAAGCTCGCCGACAGGTTCTCCGCCTCGATGTCGCTGCTCTTTGCCCCGACCCTGCCGGAGCTGTCCATGATCTGTATCAGCTTGCCCTTGGGCTTCCTCCCCAGCACGTTCTCCAGGTACCGCTCGAAATTGCCGAAGAGGATCGGGTCGTGCGACTCGGTCATCGAAGAGGAAATGATCTCCCCCATCGACCTGATCTTGGCGTCGATGCTTCTCTGGAGGCTCTTCTGGAGATAGACGTAAACCCCACCGGAAAAGACGAGGAGGATCAGAGTGATGATGCCGCCGTAGAGTACGGTGAGTCTCCACCGTATCGGCAGGTTAGACAGCCTTCTCATCCTCTTCCTTCAACACGTAGCCGATCCCCCTGACCGTCTGGATGTACTTTTTCGGCGTGACGGATTCTAGTTTCTTTCTGAGGAAGTTGATGTAAACGTCTACGATGTTTGTAGAATCGGCGACGTTCTGCCAGACGTATTCGGCCATCTCCCTTCTGGTCAGGGGCCTTTCGCTGTTCTTGATCATCAGCTCCATCAGGAGGAACTCTTTTTCGGTAAGCTCCACCTCTTTTGCGCCCCTTGAGAGTATGCGGCTGTAGGCGTTGAGGACGAGGTCGGAGTACTTCAGCGTGTGGCCCTCTCTCGCCGCGCTCCTGCGCAGGAGAGCGCGCATCCTCGCAAGGAGCTCCTCGAAGGAGAAGGGCTTGGTGAGATAATCGTCGCTGCCGGTGTCAAGGCCCCGCACCACGTCCTCTTTCGAGCTCTTTGCCGTGATGATCAGGACGGGCGTATTGATGCCCCAGGCCCTTATGTTCCTGAGCACTTTGAGACCGTCGATCTCGGGTATCATGAGGTCGAGGAGCACGAGGTCGTAGATGCGGGCCTTGAGAAGGTCGAGTCCCTGCCTGCCGCTATAAGCCGCGGTAACTGCGTAGCCTTCCTCGTCCAGGCCCTTGCTGATAAAATCGACTACCTTTGCCTCGTCTTCTATGAGCAATATATCCATGAATACATATTATATTACAAAATCGCCCGTTTAAAAACATCCCGGATTTTGTCCGCCGGGCCGATGCCTCCTGGCCCTCGCCGCCCTTAGCTCTCTGTTTAATTCTTCTTCTGTGGTATAATTGGCTCTTCTTCTCCAGCCGTGCGGCTTCCGGCTGCGCAGCGCGGCGGTTAGAAATGCGTCGTCGGAGGATGCGTGAAATCGAAGGCAAGGCAACGAACCGGCAATCAGGAGATTCCCTTCCCCATCGTCGTAGCAGGCGCGCCTCGGCGGGCGGACTGGCGCCGTTTGAGCGCTTTCTGTCGGTCCTTCCCGGGAAATTCGCTTTCGCCCTGGTCTTCATGCAGCACCTCTCTCCGGAGTACAAGAACCTGCTTCCGGGTCTGCTCCGCTCACGAGCCGGGCGGTTCGATATCCAGGAGGTTTCGGAGGGGCTCCGCGTGCTCGCCGGCAAGGTTTACCTTTGCCCGCCGGCGAGCGATGTCAGATGCGAGAAGGGCGTTTTCCGGGTGGTCTCCCGACCCCGGCAGCACGTGCATCTGCCAATCGACGAGCTGCTTGTCTCCCTTTCGGAGGATGCCCCGGAAAGAGCCATAGCGGTCATCTTCTCCGGTTCGGGAACAGACGGGGCCCGGGGAGTTCAGGCCGTCAAGACGCAGGGAGGGACTGTTTTTGTGCAGGACCCCGAGGGCGCCGAATACCCGGACATGCCGCTCTCGGCGATCAACACGGTGCAGGTCGACGCAGTCCTGTCCCCGGAAGACCTTGCGAGAGAAATCCTGAAGTTTCAAAGATGGGGCAGGCCGGCGGTCTCTGACGACAGTTTCATGACCCCCGTCCAATTCGACGCTCTTTGCCAGGCCGTCAACGATAGGACCGGCGGCCATTTCAGCCACTACAAGTCGAGCGTCGTTGCCCGCCGGGTTAGAAGGCGCATGTACCTTAATGGGATCGACGCCGTCGATGATTACCTGAGGCTTCTTGGCCGGAAGGAGCAGGAGGCGGCCGACCTCGCCTCCGATATCCTGATAGGGGTCACCTCCTTTTTCAGGGACCGGCTGGCATGGAAGGCCCTTCACTTGGAGGCGACAAGAAAGCTCGTCGTTGAAGACGACAAGACCCCGATAAGGGTCTGGGCTGCGGCATGCGCCACCGGCGAAGAGGCCTATTCAATTGCGATGATGCTTCAGCGCGAGCTCGACGCGGCGGGCAGAAAAAGAGAGTTTCAGGTCTTTGCCACCGATGTGAGCGAGCAGGCCATGCAGAGGGCGCGGGAGGCAACGTATCCGGCCAGCATATCGGCCGATCTCCCTCCCGAGTACCTCCAAAGATACTTTTCCTCCTCTGCGGAGGGCCTTTCCGTTACGGTGAACAAAGAGATACGGCAGCGCGTGATATTCGCCAAACACGACCTCCTCGCCGACCCTCCCTTTTCCCGGCTGGACCTTATAATATGCCGCAATCTCCTGATCTACCTCGATGCCGACGCCCAGGAGAAGTGCATCTCCGTCTTCCACTACGCCCTCAAGAGAGGAGGCTTCCTCTTTCTCGGCAATGCCGAGTCGCCGGGCAGGACGGTCGGTCTCTTTGCGACGCTTGCCCACAAGAAATGCCGCATCTACCAAAAGGCTGAATCTAAGCAGACGGCCAGAATGCCTCTCTCGATGCCCTTTGCGTCCGAACGCCCTCAATCCAGGCCGAAACCTGAACAGGACAATCGACAATCGACAGTCCGCCTCGTCCAGGAGGCCCTGCTCGAGCGGTATGCGCCCGCCGCCGTCGCCGTCAACCAGAACCATGATATCGTGTACCATAACGGCCCCACGAATCGCTTCCTCCGTCAGCCCCGCGGGGCGCCCACGCAGAATCTCCTGGAGCTCCTGCCCGAGAGACTGAAGAACCGGATCAGGGGCGCCCTCTGTCGCACGGCGCAGGTTGCGCTGCCGGTCTCGATCCGCACGAGCATCGCCCTGGATGACCGGAAAAAGCCGGTCGTTATTCGCGTCTCAAGAGTACGGGAGAACCTCTTCCTCGTCGCCTTCAAAGAAAAAGGAAGCCCGGTGGAGGAGGCTGAAGCCCCGGTCGACGAGACGGCTATAGAAGAGAAGGTCGTCTATCAACTCGAACACGAGCTTGAGGCAACCCGCGACAACCTCCAGAGCCACATCGAAGAGCTGAAGAGCGTGAACGAGGAACTCGAATCCTCCAACGAGGAGCTTCAGGCCGCGAACGAGGAACTCGAGACCTCGCGGGAAGAGCTCCAATCCCTGAACGAAGAGCTGACGACCGTCAATGCCCAGCTCCAGAGCAAGATCGAAGAGCAGGAAGAGACAAACAACGACCTGAACAACTTCCTGACGAGCACCAACATCCCCACCATCTTTCTGGATCCTCGCTTCCGGGTGAAACGCTTCACCCCCGCCATGTCGAAGCTCATAGCGCTCATCCCCGCCGATGTGGGACGGTCCATCATGGACATGTCCAGGGAGAACCTCGGAGGCGAACTCATCGATGACGCCCGGTCGGTGCTTGACACGCTCACCGCCGTAAGGAGGGAGCTATCCATCGGCGAGGTCTCGTACGTGCGCACGATCCTTCCCTACAGGACGGGCGACAACCGCATCGAAGGCGTCGTTGTCGCGTATGTGGATATCACGGAACGGGTGCGGGCCGAAGAAGAACTGCGGCGAAGCGAGGTCCGCTACAGGGAACTGGTGCAAAACGCCAACAGCGCTATCGTCCGCTGGAAGGTTGACGGCGCAATCACCTTCTTCAACGAGTACGCCGAGGCCTTTTTTGGTTATAGGGCCGCAGACGTGCTCGGCAAAAACGTGGGCTTGCTCGTGCCGGAAAAGGAATCGACAGGCGCCGATCTCACCACCCTTATCCATGATATCGTGAGCAATCCGGAAAGGCATGCGAACGACGTCAATGAGAACGTCTGTCGCGACGGCCGCAGGGTCTGGATGGCCTGGACGAACAGGCCCATATTCGACGAAAATGGACAAATATCGGAGATCCTGGCGGTCGGAAGCGATATCACCGAGCTGAAGCGCGCCGAGACGCGCATACGCCGCCTTGCCTCCTTTCCAGAGATCAACCCCAATCCCATTATAGAGCTCGACGCATCCGGCGCGGTGACTTTCTGCAATCCCGCAACGCGAACCGCCCTGGAAAGGGCAGGGCTGGACGGAAAAGACGTTGGCGCCCTCCTGCCCCCTGATATGGATGCCCTGCTGAGGGACTGGGACAGGCGGACCGACGTGATGGCGAACCGGCAGGCGACGATCGGCGGCAGGGTCTTCGACGAGGAAGTCCACCTGATCCCAGGTTTCAACGTAGCGCGGATTTACGGACGGGACATCACCTCACGCAAGCAGGCGGAGACGGCCTTGCAGGAAAGCGAGGAGAGATTTCGCTCGCTCTTTAAAAACCTGCTCGATGCCTACTGCTACTGCCGGATGGTTTTTGCCGAGGACGGCCGTCCTGTCGACTTCGTCTATCTTGAGGCGAATGACGCGTTTGAGGTCATGAGCGGGCATAAGAACGTGGTGGGAAAGAAGGTCACGGAAGTGATGCCGGGGGTCGCAGAAGCGCACCCCGAGATGTTCGAAGCCTATGGCCGGGTGGCGAAGACCGGGCGGTCGGAGAGATTCGAGATGCACTTCACGCCCGCGGATCGATGGTGCACCGTCCAGGCTTACAGTGTGAGAAAAGGATACGTCGCGATCATTTCCGAGAACATCACCGAACGAAAGCGCCATGAGAACCGTGTCGCGGCCCTGACGCGTCTTTATGCGGTGCTGAGCCGGGTAAACGAGACAATCGTGCGGGTCCGCGACGAGCGGTCGCTGTTCGCCGAGGTCTGCGGCGCCGTGGCGGAGCTGGGAGGTTTTCCCCTCGTCTGGATCGGACTCGTCCAGGGGGAGCAGGTGGTCCCGGTGGCCTCGTGCGGCCCGGAGTCGGATTATCTGAAAGACATCAGGGTAGAAGTGGCGGGCGAGCTCGGCCGGGGTCCGACGGGAATGTGCGTCAGGGAGAACAGATCCGTAATCAACGACGACTTTGCGACTAACCCTTCCACCTCGCCATGGCGGGCGCAGGCGTTGAGCCACGGTTTTCACGCTTCGGCCTCGTTCCCCGTGCGCCGCGAGGGCAAGGCCGTCGGCGCCTTCACGCTCTATGCCTTCGAGCCGGAGGCCTTCGACGCGGAACAGGTCAGCCTTCTCGATGCGTTGAGCGCCGATATTTCGTATGCCCTCGACGCGATGGAGCTGGAGGGGCGCCGGGTGCAGGCAGAAGAGGCCCTTCGGCAGGCGCATGACGAATTGGAGAAACGTGTCGAAGAGCGGACCGCGGAGCTGCGGCAGGCCTACGACGAGATCGTAAAAGAGGGAAGGGAGCGCCGGCAGCTGGAGGAGCAACTCCGTCAGGCGCAAAAAATGGAGGCCCTCGGTACGCTCACCGGCGGCATCGCCCATGATTTCAACAACATTCTTAGCGCTATAATAGGTTTCACGGAAATCGTCAGGGACCGTATGCCGAAGGAGGGCCGCGAAAAACACCATCTTGAAAGGGTGCTTGAGGCGGGTCTGCGCGGGCGGGAATTGATCAAGCGGATGCTCGCCTTCAGCAGGAAGACGGAGCAGGAGAGGAAGCCGATCCTTTTGAGCGCCGTCGTGAGGGAGACGATGGAGTTCATCAGGTCGTCTACGCCGTCGACAATCAGCATCAGGGTGGGCGTCAAGAGTGAATCGGGGATGGTTTTCGCCGATCCTGTTCAGATGCAGCAGGTAGTGCTCAACCTTTGCACGAATGCAGCCCAGGCAATGCAGGAAAAGGGCGGCATTCTCGATCTGGAGCTCTCAGACTGGACGGCCGGCGAATCGAACGCAAAGCCGCATGGGATTAAGCCGGGACCGTATATCAGACTAGTGGTTCGGGATACCGGTACAGGCATCTCTCCCGGCATCATCGACAGGGTATTCGATCCTTTCTTCACCACAAAGAAGGTGGGAGAGGGGACCGGCCTCGGTCTCTCGGTCGTCCACGGCATCGTCCATCAACACGGCGGCTGCATTATGGCGGAGAGCGAGGAGGGAAAGGGTTCGACATTCACCGTCTGCCTACCGATGGTGGCGGCGGAGCCGAACGGCGACGCCGCGGTCGGACAGACGGCGCCCATGGGCGACGAGAGCATCCTTTTTGTCGATGATGAGGAGTTGCTCGCCGAAATGGGCCAGGAGATTCTCGAGGATCTAGGCTATCGGGTGACCGTCCGCACTAACAGCCTGGAAGCTCTGGAGCTCTTCCGGTCCGATCCGGGCCGGTTCGACCTCATCATCACCGACGTGACCATGCCCGAGATTACCGGCGTAGAGCTTGCGAGAGGGATTCTCAAGATAAGGTCGGACGTACCGATCATCATGTGCACGGGCTTCAGTCATCTGACCGATGCGGAAACGGCGACGGCGGCCGGCATCAGGGCATTTGTCGCGAAGCCGCTGACAAAAAGGGAGATTGCGAGGACGATCAGGACCGTTCTCGACGGATAGCGCTTTTTCTTGCTCTTAGGCGCGCTACTTGAACTTGTGGTAGTCCTTGTTTTTGTCGTAGAGCAACTTCAACCCCTTAAGCGTGAGCAGCTCGTCGACCTCGTCGAGGCTCTGCGATTCCCGGTAGATGAGATTCGCAAGGCCCCCCGTGGCGATCACGCGGGGGTTCGTCGTCACCGCTTCCTTCATCCGCTCCACGATGCCGTCAACTAGGCTGATGTAGCCATACACGATCCCGGCCTGCATGGCGTTCACCGTATTTTTCCCTATGATTTCTTTCGGTTTTATCAGCTCGACCCTGGGCAGCTTGGACGCGCGCTCGAAAAGGGCCTCCATGGAGATCGCGACGCCGGGGGCGATCGCCCCTCCCACGTATTCGCCTTTCGGCGTCACGTAGTCAAAGGTGGTGGCCGTGCCGAAGTCGACAATGATCAGCGCTTTTTTATGCTTCTCGTAGCCCGCCACTGCATTGACGATGCGGTCCGCCCCTACTTCCTGCGGGTTCTCGTACAGGACGGGCATGCCCGTCTTTATGCCCGGCTCTACGACTATCGGCTGAATGCCGGTGTATTTGCAGCACATCGTCTGGAAGGAAATTAGGAGCGGCGGGACCACGCATGAGATAATCGCGCTCTGCATATTGGCCAGCCTCAGTTTCTCGAAGGAAAGGAGGCTCTCGAGGAGCATGGCGTATTCGTCGACCGTCTTCTGGAGCACCGTGCTCAGCCGCCAGCAGTTGACGAGCGCGTCGTTCCTATAGACCCCGAAGACGATGTTGGTGTTGCCGATGTCGATGACGAGAAGCAGGTTAGAAGCTGACATCGCCCGCTATCACCTTCGTCACCCTTCCGTTTTCTTCTCTCAGCAGCAAGGCGCCGTCCCTCCCGATGCCCTCGGAAACGCCGCGATATACCTTGTCCATCTGGACGATCTCCATGGGGATGCCCCGGATATTTGCCCGTTCTTCCCAGAGGCGGCAGATCGCGTCTGCCCCCTGCCTTTTTAGCGCCTCATAGTAGTTCTCGAGGCCGTTCAATAGCATGCCACAAACGCGCGCTCTTTCAAAGCAATTTCTGGTCTCGAGAAAAAGCGAGGTTGCTTTGCCCCTGATCTTTTCATCCATATCGCTCTCTTCCATGTTCACGTTTAGGCCTATGCCTATCACGGCGAAGCGCACCACGTCCGGCTCCACCGAGAGCTCGGCGAGGGTCCCGCAGACCTTCCTGCCGTTTACCAGCACGTCGTTGGGCCATTTGAGGGTGGGCGCCAACCCCGCTTCTTTTAGGGCGTCAAAGACTGCAAGACAGGAGATGAAGGTGAGGGGGGAGACCTCCGAAGGGGACAGGGCCGGTCTCAAGACGCACGAGACGTAAATATTCTTGCCGTGAGGGGAAAGCCATGCCCTCCGGCGCCTGCCGCGCCCTGCTTCCTGCGCCTCGGCGATCACGCACACGCCTTCGTTGCAGCCCGCCAGGGCGAGGTTGAATGCAATAGCGTTAGTCGAGCCTACCGTATCCTCGTAGACAATCTCTCTGCCCACGAAGGCCGTCTCCAGATGTCTCTGGACCTCCCAGGGGTAAAGCCGGTCGGGAGAGCATTTCAGCCTGTATCCTTTTCCTTTCAGCGTTTCGAAGGCATAGCCCATCTCGCCGAGCTGCCGGAGGATTTTCCAGACGGCGGTCCTGCTTATAGAGAGCCGCGAGGCGATGAGGTCCCCGGAAACATAGCCGGGCGCCTCCCGCAGGAAACTGAGGACCGTTGCCGCCCTATTCATTCTCTACCCGGTCATAGTGGGAAAAATACATGCTGAAAGAGGCCCTGCCCTGCGACAGCGACCTGATATCGGTCGAGTAGCCGAACATCTTGGTCAGAGGCGCGCCTGCCCGGATTACGGTGATCTTGTCCTTCGCGGAGACGTTGAGGATCTGGCACTTTCTCGCGTGGAGGTCGGCTATGATCTCCCCCATGAACTCGTTGGGCGCGGTCACGGTCAGCGACATGATGGGGACTGAGCAGGATGGGACGAGCCTGCCGGCAGGCAATCCTGAAACCTTCATAGGCGGCCATTTTCAGCGTGAGCCGGGCAAAATCCGGGTTGTTGAAGCTTGCGCTCAGGATATCGACTCGGATGTCGGTCATGGGAAAGCCCTTGAGGGGCCCGATCTGCACCGCCTCGCGTATGCCCTCCTGTATGGCGGAAAGATAGGCGAATTCAGGCGTTGTTTCCTCGATGCGCGCGCCGATGGAGATTCCCGCGCCCCTTTTTACGGGGGTGAGCGTCAAGGCCACCGATGCCTTGCAGGCCACGTTGTTGATCACCTTCTCGAATGCATGTTCCAGGGAGGCAGGACGTTCGACCGTCTCCCTGTAGACTACCTGAGGCTTGCCCACGAGGAGGTCCACGCCGAACTCTTCCTTGATCCTCCGCGCCACAACGTCGAGGTGGAGCTCTCCCATGCCGGAGACAACGGTCTGGTACGCGTCTTCGTCCGCCCGGACCTGGAACGTCGGGTCTTCCTGCGCGATTCGGTCGAGGGCCTGGGAGAGCTTCTCCTGGTCCGCGTTCCGTTTCGGCTCCACCGCAATGGAGATGACCGGCTGATAGACGCCGATGGGTTCGAGCAGGATCGGCCGCGTTCTCACGAGGGTGTGCCCCGTTGAGGTCTCCTTAAGACCTACGACGCCGACTATAGAGCCGGTCAGGGCCTCTTCGACCCGCTCCTTGTGGTTCGCGTGGATTTTGTAAATTCTCGACACTTTCTCTTTCTTGCCGAGATTGACGTTGTACACGTCTTCTCCAACCGCCAGCCTGCCCGAGTAGATGCGGATGTAGACGAGCTTTCGCCCCTCCTCCATGAGGACCTTGAATGCAAGGGCGCACAGGTCCTCATCCTGGCGAGCTTCCCGGCGCTCTGTCTGACCGGTTGCCGGATCGACCCCCTCTACCGGAGGCACATCGAGCGGCGAAGGGAGATAGCCGACGATGGCGTCGAGAAGGGTCTGGATGCCCTTGTTCCGAAGGGCCGCGCCGCAGACGACGGGCACGCAGCGCAAGCCGATGGTCCCCTTCCTGATCGTCTCGTGCACGAAAGCTTCGTCGATGGCCTCGCCTTCCAGATAGCGCTCCATGAACCGGTCGTCGAGGAGCGAGAGCTTTTCGAAGAGCTTTTCACGGCACTGGGCGGCAACTTCCGCCGCCTCTCGCGGGATCGACACGTACCGGTAGCTGGCGCCGAGGTCCTCTTCGCTCCATACGACGCCCTTCATGGCGATCAGGTCGACCAGGCCGTAAAGACCGTCTTCCCTCCCGAGCGGCATCTGGAGCGGTATTGGGTTCGTCCCCAGTTTCTCCGCCATCATGTCGACGACCTGGAAGAAATCGGCCCCGAGCCTGTCAAGCTTGTTGATGAAGGCGATCCTCGGCACATGGTACTTGTCCGCCTGATGCCAGACGGTCTCCGACTGAGGCTCGACCCCTTCGACCCCGGAGAAGACCTCTACCATGCCGTCCAGCACCCTGAGCGACCTTTCCACCTCGATAGTGAAATCGACGTGTCCCGGCGTATCGATGATCTGTATCTCGCAGTCCTTCCAGTAGCAAGTGGTGACCGCGGAGGTTATCGTGATGCCACGCTCCTGCTCCTGAGGCAGATAGTCCATGGCGGCCGTGCCTTCGTGCACCTCGCCCATTTTGTAGGTCTTGCCGGTGTAGTAGAGGATGCGCTCCGTGACGGTGGTCTTGCCGGCGTCGATATGGGCGGCGATGCCGATGTTGCGAATCCGGGAAAGGCGCAGGGTTTGCCGCTTCATCGGTAAAATATGAACAATCGCGGCCGAAAAGTCAACTTTTCTCCGGGCCGGGCGGCCGACCGACAGAAAAGACGGAAGAACAAGAGGAGAAAACGCTAAAAAACGGCCGATGCGCGGCGAAAGGCGCGTCCGCCCTTTTATTTGACAACATTCAGGGGGGGGATTATATTACCAATGGCTTTTTGGAGACTAAAAACCCGGGAGGAAGGATATGGCGAAGAAGGTAATAGGGATCGATCTCGGAACCACATTTTCCGTGGTCGCCGTCATGGAGGGCGGAGAGCCGAAGGTCATCATCAACGAAGAGGGCAGCAGGCTCACCCCCAGCGTAGTTGCTTTTACAAAAGAAGGGGAAATCCTTGTCGGTCAGGTCGCGAGACGGCAGGCGATCACCAACCCTGAAAATACTGTCTTTTCTATAAAAAGGTTCATGGGACGCCGGTACAGCGAGGTGCAGCCGGAGTTGTCGCGGATCCCGTACAAAGTGGTGAGCGACGCGAACGGCGTGGCTAGGGTGGAAGTAAGGGGCAAAACATATACGCCCCAGGAAATTTCCGCCTTCATACTTCAGAAATTGAAGAAATCAGCCGAAAACTATTTAGGGCAGACCGTGGAGGACGCAGTCATTACCGTGCCGGCCTATTTCAACGATTCCCAGAGGCAGGCAACGAAGGACGCGGGCAGGATCGCCGGACTCAACGTGCTCCGCATCATCAACGAGCCTACCGCATCCGCCCTTGCGTACGGTCTGGACAAGCAGAAGAACGAGACGATCGCCGTCTATGACTTCGGCGGCGGCACCTTCGACATCTCGATCCTAGAAGTGGGCGATAATGTGGTCGAGGTGAAGTCTACGAACGGCGATACCCATCTCGGCGGCGACGACATAGACCAGAGGGTAATGGACTGGATCGTGGACGAGTTCAAAAAAGACCAGGGGATAGACCTTTCCCGCGACAAGATGGCCCTGCAAAGGCTGAAGGAGGCCGCGGAGCGAGCAAAGATCGAGCTGTCGACGACCCTGGAGACGGAGATTAACCTGCCCTTTATCACCGCGGACCAGACAGGGCCCAAGCATCTGAACATGAGGCTCACCAGGGCCAAGCTGGAGCAGATATCGGACGACCTCTTCCAGAGGACCATGGAGCCCTGCAAGAAGGCCCTCTCAGACGCAAAGCTGAAGGGCTCGGACGTGCATGAGGTCGTCCTCGTCGGCGGCTCCACACGCATACCGAAAGTGCAGGAGATGGTGAAGCAATATTTCGGAAGGGAGCCGCACAAGGGCGTCAACCCCGACGAGGTGGTGGCCATGGGCGCGGCCGTGCAGGCAGGCGTCCTGGCAGGCGAGGTCAAGGACGTGCTCCTCCTCGACGTGACGCCGCTGTCGCTCGGCATCGAGACCCTCGGCGGCGTTATGACGAAGATTATCGAGAGGAACACGACCATCCCTACCCGGAAAAGCCAGGTGTTCACTACGGCGGAGGACAGCCAGACGACGGTGGAGATCCACGTGCTCCAGGGGGAGCGAGAGATGGCCGCGTCCAACAGGACCCTGGGAAAATTCCACCTGGTAGGCATCCCCTCCGCGCCGAGAGGAATGCCCCAGATCGAGGTGACCTTCGATATCGACGCCAACGGCATCCTCCACGTGTCCGCCAAGGACCTGGCGACGGCCAAGGAGCAGAACATCACCATCACGGCGTCTACCGGCATGAGCGAGGGCGACATCCAGCAGATGGTCAAGGACGCCGAGATGCACATGGATGAGGACAAGAGAAAGAAAGAAGAGGTCGAAGTGCGCAATCACCTCGACAACCTCGTCTACGGAACGGAAAAGACCCTCAATGAAAGCAAAGATAAAATAAGCTCCGAAGAGGTAAAATCGGTGGAGGACGCCCTGGCCTCGGCCAGAGAGGCCCTGAAGAGCGGAGACGTGAACAGGATGAGATCGGCCATGGATCAAGTGACGAAGGCTTCCCATAAACTGGCTGAGGTGCTCTATAAGCAGACCTCTCAGCAGCAAGCTCAAGGCCAAGGAGGCCCAACGCAGCAGCAGGAGGGACGCGCCCAGCAAGGCGGCCGCGGCAATGACGACGTGGTTGACGTTGAGTTTGAGGACGTCAAAAAGTAGGGGGACATCAATGGTTATTGGCTTTAAAAACGATAAGACCGTGAAGGATAAACTTTTTATCCCCGCGGAAGTGGCCGTGCTTCCGCTCA
>CAVTDX010000111.1:0-32144 GCA_963733345.1 uncultured delta proteobacterium | reverse complement strand
AAGAAGGATCGGGCATGGTTCGAGCGGAAAGTGGCGGAACTGAAAGCCGAACTGGAGAAATTGCCGGCGGACCGGCAAGAGCAACTGAGGCGGGAACTGAAGACAAAGGGGACCGGAAGCAATGACGAAACCGGCGGGTCCTTCCGGCGCGGTTGCGGCGCACGGGTATACCGATGGCACCATGGCGCTAGACACAGCGGCGAAAATCCACTTAACAGGTTTCCACTTAACGGGGGTTATCAATGGCTGACGTGATTACGAAGGCGGAGTTGGCGCGGGAACTGGACTTGTCCCGCGCGCGAATCTCGCAATTTTGCGGGATGGGGCTTCCCGTCAGGCCGGACGGCAAACTGAACCGGGCGGAAGCCGTGGCATGGGTGAAGGCGAACGTCTGTTCATGGCGTGGCGGCTGGTGGTTGCGCAAGGCAACACCGGCGGGTGTGGGCCAGCGGGCAACGATGGCGGCGGACTCCCTGGCGGGCGGGATGGATCTTGGCGAACTTCCCGAACTGGCGGAACTGCCGGACACTCCCGACCTGATAGCGGAGATAGGCGAAGCGGCGGTTATCGACTTCATGAACGAAGTGCGGCGGACCGGGAACGTTGAAACCTTCGCGCGCTTGGCGCTTCGCTTCGGATGCACCATGCAACAGGCGTTTGCGGTGGCGCGGTGGTTCGACCTGTTCATGGCGTTCTACTTCGTCCCGAAGGACCCGGAGCGGGATTACATCCGGGTCCATGCGGAACCGGACTGGAACCGCATGGCGGCGGAAGCGGGCACCACGGCGGACGCGGAAGCATGGCAAGACTGGATGAATCGGCTTCTCGAAGCTGAGGAACCGGAAAAGGTGGGAGCGTAGCATGGCGGTCTACAAACGCGGAAAGATCTGGTGGTACAAGTTCAACTGGAACGGCAAGACCGTCCGGGAGAGCACCAAGCAAACGAACAAGCGCGTTGCCGAACAGATGGAAGCCGCAAACAAGACTTCACTGGCGAAGGGCGAAGTTGGAATCCGAGAACGGAAACCCGCGCCCACGGTTGCGGAGTTTTCCGAGAACGATTTCATGCCGCACGTCCGGGCGCGCTTCGCGGATAAGCCGGCAACGCTGGCCTACTACCAGATTCAGGTGAAGCACCTGACCGGCTATGGTCCGTTGGCGGGCGCGGCGGTTGACGCCATCACACCGGAAATAATCTCCGGGTTCGTGGAAAAGTGGCGGGCGGCTGAATATGAGGTATCGAGCATCAACCGCGCCTTGCAGGTGCTCCGCCGGATGCTTCGTCTTGCAGTCGAATGGGGGAAGGTAGAGAAGGCCGCGCCGCGTATTTCGCTACTTCCGGGTGAACGGCGGCGGGAGCGGGTCTTGAGTCCCACCGAAGAGGCCGGTTACCTGAAGGCCACGCAACAGGTTGGTGAAGGCATCCTGGAAGCCTATGAGCGCGCGCTTGAGGGCATCCGGGCAACCGCGCGCGACGAACAGCCGATCAAGCCTGACGATCCTTACCTGTTGCGGGACGTTGCCACGGTCCTACTCGACTGCGGATTACGCCCGGAGGAATGCTATCGGCTTCGTTGGGAGCACGTCCGGGACAAGGCTCTCCACATTCCCTTCGGTAAGACGGCGAACGCGCGGCGGTCCATTCCTTTGCCGAATCGCGCGGCGGTTTTGCTCGACATGCGGAAAACGGTTGCGGCTTCGGAATGGGTTTTCGCGGCACCCGCCGAGTTTCTGTTTTGGGTCTTGAAGCAGGTCATAATCGCGCCGATCTTCTTCCGGCAGGTCTCTGCGTCGAGACCGACGAAAAAGTTCGGGCTTCCCAGGTCTCCGTCGTACTTGACAATCTCGTACTCAAGGATAAAATGGTCCCGGAAGGTGTTCCAAGTCGCCTCGGAGATGAAGCGATGGTCTTGGTGCAGATCGCTCCGGTTGTGGGTAAGGATCACGTCCGGGTCAAAAGACTCCTTCAGGTCTTCGAAGTATTCCTTTATCCTGGCGCCCTGGAAGGGAAAAAAGCCGTCCCGGAACGATTTCACGACGACCGTTTTCCGGTACGCCTTTTTAAGGAAGACCGATGCGCTCTTTTTTGCCTCGGCCCCTCGCGGCCCTGAGGCGGCGAAAACGACCCAGAAGACTTCGAGGTCGTCGTATTGCTCGCACAGCCGCAATATGGCGCCGCCGGCCCCGATCTCGATGTCGTCGGCATGGGCGCCGAGGCAAAGGACCTTCCTGGGCGAGCCGTTTCGTGAACCGAAAGTCAATCTAAGCATTTGCTGCGCCTCTGCCCGCGCAGTCGTCGTTGGGCTTCCACACTTCCCAGGGCGCCGAGCCGTTGTTGTACATGTCGGTCAACACCTGATGCTCCTTGAAGGTGTCCATGCACCAGTAACTCTCGTCGCTCATGTATCCGAGGAGCTGATCTTGCTCGATCAGCCTCCTGAACGGCGCCTCGACCAACTCTTCTTTGTCCCTGATATATTGGAATATCTCTTTTCTGAATATGAAATAGCCGCCGTTGACTATGATGCCCGTATCGGCTACGTAGTGGATGTCCTTTATGAGGCTGCCTTTCCCGAGGGTGACTACGTGGAAGGTCTGTGCCGGCTTCACGCACAGACAGCATGCCGTCTTACCGCTCTTCTTAAAGAAATCTATCATGTCCGGCAGATTCAGGTTTGTCAATCCGTCGGAATAGTTGGCGAGAAACGTCTCGTCCCCGTCCAGGTATTTCTCGACGGCCTTGAGGCGCTGGCCGATGTTCGACCGCAGGCCCGTGTCCGCAAAAGTGATCTTCCAGTCCGCGATGTCGCAATTCTCCAGGCGAAGGTCTTTGCCGCCGTTCAACAAGGTGAAGTCGTTGGAAAGACACTCGTTATAGTTGAGGAAGTAGTCCTTTATCCTGTCCGCCTTGTAGCCGAGACAGAGAATGAATTCGTTGTGGCCGTAATAGGCGTAATACTTCATGATGTGCCAGAGTATGGGCCTGTACCCGATCTTAACCATCGGCTTCGGCACGTCCTCAGTCAATTCTCCCAATCTTGTTCCAAGTCCGCCGCAAAAGAGCACTACTTTCATCTTTGCATCTCCTCCTTAGATGAAGAGATCCTCCCTTTTTGTCAAGCGCCGCAACGAGCTAAGCGAGCTTAAGCGGGGAGGCTCAGGCGCCGCCGAGCGGTCGTGGCTTTGCCCGTCGAGGGGGTGCTGAACCCCTATAGCAGGTAGTCAGTTGTGAGCGGGGAGGCTCGACGGGCTTTGCCCGTCGAGGGGGTGCTGAACCCCTATAATTGAAAAGCCGACGCATAACGCATGCGCCAATCAGGCCTTCTCTTATCGAGAGGCTCCAATCCCCAGTATTCAAAAGGCCAGTCTTCCCTCAAATACGGGTCTCCCTCGTGCATTTCCTCCAATAATTCAAGGACGGGTTCCCAATGCAGCGCGACAGCGACCCTTGTCCGGACATCCAGATTTATCCCGGAAATGAAAAGGCGCCCTCCCGGCTTGACCGACCGGGCGATGTTTCGCAAGCACCTTTCGGCGTCGGCAGGATACATGTGACAGAGAAAATTGTTCGCCGTTACGATGTCCTGACCTCCCAGCACATCGGCTATCTCCTCGTCGTCGGCGCTCATGCGGCGCCAGGCGATGCCTTCCTTAAGCCAGGGCTTGATCTTGAGATGCTCGCCTTCCAGGTCGAAGAACTCGCTTATCTCCTTCCGGCTCATGCAGCCGGTCAGCCGTATGCGTCCCGACTCGACGGCCGGATAGACGCCTTTACCGGCGAAGGCCAAAATATCCCCGGAAATGTCCACGGCGTTCAGGGAAACCCTCAAGTCCGGCCGCGCCGAGCGGAGCGTCCACAGTATGGAATAAACCTCGGCGCCTTTGCTGCATCCGAAAACAGCAATTTTTGCTTCGGCGCCTCGCGCATCAGTTCCGGCGACAAGACGGCGCATCAGTTCGAGCTGCGGCCGATTACGAAGGAAGAGGGTCCCGAAGTTCGACCTCCTCTCGGCCCGCGATCGTGCGAGGGCGAGCAGACGATCGCCGTACTGCACTACGGGACGGGAGGCGAGCAGACTATTGGGTAAGCGGCGCCACGCGAGTCGGTTCATTCTCAAGAGAGAAGCGGTAAGCGCTCTTCCAAATGCTGCGTTCATAAACCCTCGGCAGAAATTTATTATTCTACGACGGCGCTAGGATACAAATTGGCGATGCCAAGCATATCGCGGCAAGACTGAACGTATATTGTTGCGGCAGGGGTGAGTGAGTCGTATAGCCGGTTTGTGGCGTGCTCGCCGAGGTAGCAGTTCAGATGGTATGTCCCCTGACAGAGATGTAAATTCAATTCGAAGGTGATCCTCTTCGTTTGCCCCTCTTTTATGGAAAAGCCGGAACAGGTGAGCAGCTCCGTTGAGGTCTCGAAAATGGGATACATGCTGGCGTCATGCATCACAAGGGCGATCGAAAGATGCTCGTAAGCCCTACTGGCCGTGATGTCGATATCGAGGGTTGCCTTTTCACCGGATTCGAATCGCAGCCCCTGCCCGTTGCGGCCGCGAAAGACCGCCCTGGAAATAGAAATGCCGTCTACATTCGTTCGAGCGGTTTCGGTTTGTCCCCGGTTGAGATGCTCCCTCACTACTTCCGCCGCGGGTCCATGCGCCAGTATTCTTCCATGATCCAGGAGAATGCATTGCTCGCACATTTCAATGATCGCCCAAAGGTTGTGGGACACGAAGACGACGGCGACCCCTTCCTTCACTATAGATTTCATTCTTTCCACGCATTTTTTCTGAAAGACGTGATCCCCTACGCTGAGCACCTCGTCGACGATCAAGATTTCGGGTTCAACGTGCGCGGCCACGGAAAAACCGAGGCGCGCGTACATGCCGGAGGAGTAGCGTTTGACGGGGGTATCGATGAAATCTCCCAGACCCGAGAATTCTACTATCTCGTCGAACTTCTTCTTGATCCGGTCTTTTTTCATCCCGAGGATCGTGCCGTTGAGAAAAATGTTCTCACGGCCGGTGAGGTCCGGATGAAAACCGGCGCCCACCTCGATGAGGGCAGACATGACGCCGTGCGAGGTTATGCGGCCTTCGGTCGGGTTCATTACCCGGCACAGCAGCTTGAGGATGGTGCTCTTTCCGGCGCCGTTTGCCCCTATGATCCCGAGGGCCTCTCCTTTGGCAACCTGGAACGAGATGTCTTTCAAAGCCCAAAACTCGTTTCTCTTGAGTCCGTTGCCTGCAAGACCCCTCAAGACCTTGCGGGAAAATCCGGGTATCAGGTCCCGCAGGGAGTCGTACATCTCTCCCTTCCTGAATTTTTTCGATACGCGGTCCATTTCGAGCACGACCTCGGTCATGCCTCTATTGCCCTCCGGATTTGCCGACGATCATGCCTGGCCCTCTTCAAGCGTTCTACAGCTAAGGAAATAGTTGCGTTGGGATTGCACGCACAACCCAAAACAAAGAGCAGCGCGTACTTGATTAATTCGCCCTTCCTCAGCGAATATCCGATATTCTCGACCCTTGTCGATGATAAGTCCAAAAAGTTCGGTCGCGATTTCGCAGGTATTCGCGCCCCAGGAATTTAAAATATCGGTCCTTGAGACCCCGGCGGCGCAGCGCATACTCATCGGCGTCCAAATAGAGATCGCCATACTTATGCAAGGCCGTAAAGACGCCTAAAGGAACGGGATTGAACCGGCGGCGGTTAAAGGATATCGAATTGTTGTCTTTCCGCATGAAAGTGAGGATCTCGTGGACGAAGCCGAAATCACTCTCTTGCAGTATCTCGTAGCATGCCTCCATGTCCGGTTGGTAACTTTCAGAAAAAAACGGCACGCGCCGTCTCACGATGTCGGCCCGAAATAAGAGCGAGGTCGGGGAGCCGAAGAGATAAATCCCTTCCATAAGGTGCAAACGGCAAGCTTCACGGCCCGAAACAATATTTCTGGGAAAGGCAAGCCGCGGTTGCTGACCTCGGCGCCGAAGATAGAGTAGGCGCTGACGATCCCGATCGAAGGTTCGGCTTCGGCCAGCGCCGTCATTTTCAAAAGACATTCCGGAAACATCCAGTCGTCCGCCTGCACGATTTTGCAGTATTTGCTCTTATCGGACATCAATTGCAGCGCCCGGTTATGATTCTCGATGTGGTTCACGAAGACGTCGCAGTCGACAACCCGGATCCGCCCGTCTTGCTTTGCATAGCTCTGCGCGATTTCAAGAGTGCGGTCGGTGCTGCAATTGTTGACGATGATATATTCATAGTTCGCATAGGTTTGGCCCAGCACGCTCTCTATGCACTCGGCCAAGTAGAGTTCCGTGTTGTAGACCGGCGTCACCACGCTGATCAACGGCTCTTCAAGCAACTTGTCTTCGTTCATATAGATCCCTCGATTCTGAGTGATCGTCCGAAAGTAAATTGCCTAAGATAGAGGCGTATTGCTCCTCCAATGCCTTGCGCAACCCCTCTGTCTTTTGACTGACCATAACCTTCAGCCTTTCCGAATTCTTCTCGAGGTCGCCGAATCGTTCGATCAGCCCGCCGCTATCGAAGTGATTATAGTCCAGACAATAGGGGGATAGGCCCATGGCGACCATCAAAGACGTGCATTTCTGGTGGAATGAAATGCAGATAACGGGTTTGTCGAGCATCAAAGCCAACAACGCGTTGTGAAACCTGGTTGCCGCCACCACGTCGGTTGCTGCAAGCTGCGACAGCAATTGCTCGACTGAAGAGACAGGCTCGTCGACGATGCGCCCTTCGTCATACGCCGATGGCCGCGCCTTCATGAGAGCCTTAAATTCTTGCGTCACAGGCGCGTCGCAAATATCGCCGATCAGCAGCCTGACGTCATACTCGTGGTCCAGCAACCACTCGGCGAAGACCACAAGGTTCTCCAGGTAGGCCAGGTGGGCCGCTTTGCTGGGGTTGTCCGAGCCGTATCTCCATGCGTACGCCATCACACCGACGCCGACGACTCGTCTTCGCCCCTCGGGGGGGACCTCGCGAGGCATCTTAACCTCGGGCAGACTGAAAGCCAAATCGGGATAGACATGGTCATTCTCTGTCCTGACTCCGATGCCTTTAAGATATTCCATTGTTGCATCGTCCCGGTAGGATCGAAAGTCTGCCATGGAAAGGGCTGATTTGACGAGCCACCTGCCGGGTGCGCCATATATGGGACCCGCCCCCACGCTCACAAAGAGCAACTTGCACCGGCGCAGTTTTGCCGCCAACGACCATTTGAACACATTATATGGTCCCCAATTGAAAAGACCGAAAGCATCCGAGAGCAACCCCGTTCCGGGTACGATGAGGGCATCCGCGCCCTTCAGCGTCATAAAGGCCTTGAACCACGCGCAAAATTCGTTCGGTATTCCAATGACTGCTTTTTGCGCCAACCTGGCCAGTGGATTGCCCAGCGCCCTGGGTTTCACGACCGCGCTGCTTATTGGAACTGCCGCGATGCCGTAAGTTGCCGCCGCGGCCTCGGGATCGGTGCAGATGCAGGTGATCTCGGCATCCGGCAAGCGGCGGCGAACATGGTAAAGGATCGCTTGAAGAGTAGCCTCGTTGCCGAAGTTGATCTGCCCGAAGTTGCCGAAAAAGAAAATCTTCGGTCGCGACGAATTCTCCATCAACCCTCCGCTCCCATAAATGCTGCCGGATGCGGCCGGGAAGAGCCGTCTGCATCGTTCCAGCGCAGCGCGTCGTTCAGCCGGCCGGAGGCCAGCAGCTGCTTCAACCAGGCAAGCCGGTTGAACCGCGGTCCTTCACAGTCCTCGAGCGCGAAACCGGCGTTGCAATAAGCGGCATAGAGTTGCGCCGCCCCAAGCCGGGCGTTCCACCGTGGCTTGAACCCGGGCAGCAGACGCCTGATCTTTTCGAAGTCCACCCGATACGACCGCGCGGTCGGAACCGGGTCCTTCGCGTACTCGATGTGGGCGCCGGGGACGACGTCTCGGACGATCTCGGCCAGCTCACGGATGGTGTAGTTCTCCTCGGTGAGGCCCACGTTGAGCGCCTGGTTGTGGACCGCCTCGCGCGGCGCTTCCAGAACGGCCAGGAACGCGCGTGAAATGTCTTCCACGTGGACGGTCGGACGCCAGCCGGAACCGTCGCTCTTGATGTAGATCCGGCCCCCCGTATAGGCCCATGCGACGAGATTGTTCAGTACAAGCTCGACGTTGAACCTCGGAGAAACGCCGTATGACGTCGCGTTCCTGAGGAAGGTAGGGCTAAAAGCGTCGTCGGCCAGCTTCGCTGCGTCCTGCTCGACGCGGACCTTGGCTATGCTGTAAGGCAGTATCGGATCGAGCCGAGCATCTTCGGCGACGCGGTCGCCATCCGGCGTGCCATAAACGCTGCACGAAGAGGAGAAGAGAAAACGCTGCACGCCGGATTCCTTCGCAAGCCGCGCAAGGTGGACCGAGGCTGCGTGGTTGATGTCGTAGGTGACCTCCGGGTTGAGATTGCTCAACGAATCGTTGGATAGGGCCGCGAGGTGGACGACCGCGTCGAATCCCTCCAGGTGTCTCCGCCGGAGGTCCCTTATATCGAGCCCCAGCTCGGGGATGACGCGCAAGCCGGGAGCGAACGCGCACCCCTGGAAGAGGTCGCTGTCGAGACCGACCGCCTCGTGGCCCGCGTCGAGCAACAAGGGCGTCATTACGGCGCCAATATAGCCTTTGTGTCCGGTGACTAAGATGCGCATAGTCTCTCCTTTCAAGGCTTTCTTCGTGCGCAGACAAGCTTGATGGGACTGAAGTCGCCAAAAGCCGGGAGCCTTCCGGCAGTCCGGTGGATCGGGTGAAAATAATCGGGCTCCACGCCTTCCAGGTAACACCCGGCGGAGTAGATGACGCGGGTTGCAAGGTAGTAGGAGCTGGAGAAGCTCTCTATTGCCACGGAATCGAATAATTTCGCGGTTTCCGCCATGAATGTTTCTTCCTCGAAGAAATGATTGTGCCATCGCACCGGGATTTCCGGAAGTCCCACGGCAACGCGCATGCGGTTAAAATTGTTTTGCCCTTGCATAAAATTCTCTATGCCGAAATAGTAGCCGCCGGGCGCGAGGCGTTCCGCGATCTGCGTGATTGTGCCGTATTGCTCCTCGGAAGTCGTGAGGTTTATTAGGCTGCGCATAGTCAGGAAGGCTTCGAATTTCTCGGATTGAAGGCTCGCGGACAGATTGCGCATGTCTCCGACGCGAAACGAGACCATGTCCGGCGGCGAGCCTTGAGCCGACGCTCTCTGCCGGGCGAGGGCCAGCATCTCCGCGCTCCAGTCTACGCCGATGAAACGGATCGCCGGGAAGGAGGCGGCAAGGCTCGCTGTCGAGTAGCCGTCGCCGCAGCCCAGATCGACCACAGCGGCGCCGGGGGGGAGGCAAGCTGCGGCAATCTTCTCTTTCACTGTGGAAATTTCGAGCTCCCTGAGAAAAACATCGTAGGTGGTAGCTTGTAACGAGGCGGGTTCGGTGGCGCTTGCGCGGTCACACCAGTATTGCTTGATTTTGTCTGACAGTTGGGGATTGGAGAAGACTCCATCCATAATAAACTCCTCCTCGGCAAACAATTATTGAGGCTCAGCGCCCCCTCCAGCGGCAAAGCCACGGCCGCTTGGCGGCGCCCGGTCTCCCCATCATGAAGGAAGAGACCTAAGAAATCGTTTTGACCCTGAAAACCCGAGAAAATCGAGCCTACGTCCTGATAAGCTCTTTCAGCCAGGTCTCGCCGCGGAAGTATTCGTACTGCTCCGCGCGGAGCCTGTCCGCCAAACGGCCGGGCGGCAGCGCGATGTCGTCATAGCTGAGCACCTCGTCTTTTTTCTTGGCCGTCTTGAGGGTGCAGCCTTCCGCCAGGCCTTCCGGCAGATAGCGTTTTTCGCACATTTCACTCGCGTTCACTGCCTCGCCGTAGGTCATGTACATCCCGTAGTCGTCAAGGACTTCGCCTGCCTGAAGATCGCGCTTCGCAACGGCGCAGACCTCGACGACAGGCCCGCCAATGGCCGGGGCAACCGAATCACGAAACAAGACAACCCGAGCGATCGCGTTCGGCGTCTCGAAGTGAACGAGATGATAGGGGGAAAAGAAGGCGTAAAGCGGCCCTTCACCCATCTTGTACAGATTCAGGTAATGTCGCTGCTTGGGGTCCGTGTGCTCGGCCAGACAATAGACCTTCGTCATTGGAGTGCCGACCACGTAATCGACGATGCCGCCGCGTTGACGCAGCTCGTCGATGTCATAGAGCGCGCCGATCTTCATGACCTCGTCACGGTACTCAAGGCCCCTGGACATACCGCGCGACTTCACGCAGAAGCCTGTTGCGTTCGCCACGATGGTCTGCTCGAAGCTAATCTTCGAGCCGTCGGCAAAGCTTGTCACCAGGGCAGGGTTTTGGCCCCACCGCTCGGCGAAACCCTTCTGGGTGGCGGGGTTCCGGTACGGGTCCTGGAGCCCCTTCACGTTGCCAAGCACCCGCGGGGTGAGCCCAAGCCCTTTGACCCAGCGGTAAAGATTCAACTCCACGCCGGGCTCGTCCCCTTCGCACGCCGACATGATGACGCCATATTTTTTCGCGTACACCTGCAAAATGGGTCCGATGGTGGCGTCGAGCTCGGCATTCACAAGGACGACGTCTTTCCCATGCCGGAAGGCTTCAAGCATAACGTTCGCCCCGAATTCCACCGAGCCGGTCACGTCGACCAGCACATCGATCTGTTCGGACCTGGCCAGGAGAAAGGCGTCTTGCGTAACCACCGCTTTTCCCGCGCGAATCGCATCTTCCACTTGCGACTGCGTGGTCGCCGCGACAATGTCTTCGACCCCCGAATACCGGTACACGTGGAACGCCTTTTCCAGATGCCTGTTCTGCACGGCTGCCATCCGCATGCCGGGGAAGCTGTTCACGATTTGGTTCGTCAGGCCTTGCCCCATAAATCCTGCGCCCATCATGGCGACACGGATAGGCTTCCCGTGCTCCTCCCGGTCTTTCAGCGCCGAATCGATCAAAATCATGGACGGTCTCCTCCTTCCGCCACCCCTCTCGAAGCCCGGCTCGACGAACATGCAGCTATTGACCGACATGCGGCGCTTTCGGCCGCCGGTACGCGCATCCGCCGTCGCATCTCCGGCTCGATCTCGCCCAGGAGTTTCCACTCCTGATCCTTCTGCGATATGACCGATACCGGCAACGGCCACTGGAGACCAAGACGGGGGTCGCGATAAGAGAGGCCGCTCTCGGCGCCCGGCGTATAAAACTCGCCCACCTGGTAACTTGTTTCCGTTTTGTCCCGCAGCGCCTGATACCCATGGGCAAAGCGTTCGGGAACGTAGAGACCCCGATAATTATCTTCACTCAGCTCGACCGCGACGTAGTCGAGATAGGTAGGACTCTCCGGGCGAAGGTCGACGATGACGTCAAGGATCGCTCCTCGCGTGCAGCGCACAAACTTTGTCTCTGCCGCCGGCGGGAACTGGAAATGCATGCCGCGCATTGTGCCCTTCAGATGATTGAAGGCCACGTTCGCCTGCGCGATAATCGGTTTGAGGCCCTGCGCCTTGAACTCGTTCTGGCAAAATGCGCGCGCAAAAAAGCCCCGGGGATCTTCCCTGCGCTCGATATCGATTATGAATGCGCCTTTCAGTTTAGTTTCAGTGAAAATCATCTTCTTTTCGCCCCCTTTCGTTTATTTGATTTGGCGGCGGATATTGCCCTGGTTTTCTGTGCCGATCTTTCCTCTCTCAAGGCAAGGTGATGCTCCGGACGGGCTCATCCGCCTCGGTCCGTTTTCGGACCGACGGTCGGACCCACCTGAGGGCGCTGTCCAGCCGACCGGCGGCCAGCAGTTGTTTTATGTGTTCGATGCGCTTGTAGCGGGGCCCCTCGAAATCATCGAGGTCGAGCCCCGTTTTCCGGTACGCCTCATAGACTCCACGGCCCCTTGCCGGGCCGTCCGCTGAGGCCGGAAGGCAGGAAACGCCTCCGCGAACTTCGTAAAATCCGCCCGGTAGCACCGTTTATCCGGACCGGCATCGCTCGCGAACTCGATGCGGCAATCGGGCACGGTCTCTTTCACGATGTCCGCCAATTCGCTGATCCGGTAATTTTCGCCGTTGCTTCCGACATTGAAAGCCTGGTTATGGACCATCTGGCGGGGGGACTTCAGGACCGCTAAAAAGGCGCGTGCGACGTCTGCAACGTGGACGATGGGCCGCCAGGGGGTCCCGTCGCTCTTCATGTAGACCAGACTTCGGGTGTACGCCCAGGCAACCAGGTTGTTCAGGACCAGGTCGAAGCGCATGCTGGGGGAGAGACCGTAGACGGTCGCGTTCCGCAGAAAGGTAGGGCTGAAAGACAAATCGGCGAGGGCCGCCACGTCTCTCTCAACGAGCACCTTCGATTCGCCGTAGGGCGTGACCGGGTTGAAGGAAGCCGTTTCCGTCAGCATTTCCTCCCCTGACGCCCCGTAGGTGCTGCACGACGAGGAAAAAATAAAGCGGGCCGTCCCTGCTTCCTTTGCGAGCTTGGCGAGACGGACCGAAGCCCTGTAATTGATCTCGAACGTGAGCTCGGGGTTTAGATCGCTCAACGGATCATTCGACAGGGCGGCCAGATGGATTACCGCGTCGACTCCCTGAAGGTCCGCAAACCCTACGTCGCGAATGTCCTTCCTCAGATCGGGCGCCTTAGGCAAGACATCCCCGAAAATGCACTCTTCATAGAGATTGCTGTCCAGCCCGAGTACGTCGTAACCCTCTTTTTCAAGCATGGGCGCCAGGACCGATCCGATGTAGCCGCACGAACCCGTCACCATTACTTTCATCTGTCGCTCCTCCTGTTGGGACCAATTTTGAAATGAATTAGCCTGGGGCAGGCTACCGCCATTGGAAATGGCTCGCACTGCGTGAGGCTTGAGTCTTCCATGCTTCCTTCAGACCGGGGCAACTGCGTACGAGCCGCATCCGGCCCTTGGGCGTCTCCGACGGACCGCAGATCCGTCCTTTCCGATTTCCTTTGAGTGCAAGCGTACGAATGGCGCGTAAGATGAACGCTCTTCACTTCAGCTTCTTCACGCCCGACCTGGTGAGCTACAATAAGCGTGCCAGGCGCCCGGCTCGTCGAAGGCGCTGCCCGACCCGCTCTAAGTATCCGGTATCACTCAGGTGGTAGGTCCTGCTGAAAACCAGGCTGTAAGACCCTGTCTGTCGGTTTCATTTACACTGTTCGATCTCTTTACAAATCAGAGGGGTCGGAAAAGACAAATGGGCAGCGGGAAACGGGTCTTCTTGACCGCAAGGGCAGCAGATTGCCTTGGCCTTACGCGGTCCTTTCGCTGAAAAAAAGCGTCGCGGCGCCGGCCTTTGTCGCGACAATATGAAGGCCGGGAATCTCGCGACGCCTGTCGCCTATCTTTACACCGGTCGGCCTGAATCTCGTTCCTTATCCTTTTTCGAGAAAGGAAGCGCAGGGTATGAACCGGCACTGTTTAAACGTGGAGAAAAGAAGATTGATTCGGTGGAAGGTGTTGACGAGGTTGAGGCGGTGGCGGAACCTTTTTGTAATGCCGATATTTTTGATCTTTGGCTGCACGGAGTCGATCTCCCAGGGGTGAAAATAGAAAAGGTAGCTCCCCTGGGCGCTAAGGATGCGCTCGACCCCCCATTTAAAAAGGAAAAAGGGCCAGAACCTGAAGTATCCCCCTCCCCCCCAGGGCAGAGTGAACCGATCGACGCTCAGGTTGCTGACGGGCAGCTCGATAATCCCGTTTCGCGCCATCATGCGGCCTGCCGACGATTTGTGCCATTGTCCCTCGATCTTTCCGTAGCGCTTGTTGACGGCCGCATTGTTGTAGCTGGAGTCATAGACGTAATCGAGCTCTCGCAGCGTCTCAAGGACCCTGTCGGTGATAGAGAAGCTGGGGGCGCGGTAGCCGAGGACGCGCATACCCGTGATGTCTTCGAGGAGACTCTTGCTCCTGTAAAGGTCTTCGCGGAGTCTTTCCCTGGAGAGCTCGTAGGTGAGCTGGTGACCATAACCATGGGACGCCAGCTCGTGGCCCCTGGCCTGGATCTCCCGGACGACGCTTTTGCACCTTTCGGCCAGCCAGCCGAGCACAAAAAATGTGCAGCGGATATCGTAATAGTCGAAGATGTCGAGGAGAATCCTCGTGTAAAGACCGACCCGGAGGTCGCACGAGTCCCACGTGGCGACCGGGTATGCAGACCTCGCGTTTTCCACCTGGAACCAGTCCTCCAGGTCGACCGTCACCACGATAGGACTGGGGGTCTTTTTCACGAGCTGCATCACGGGCGCCTCGCGCTCCGGCGCCGTCGGCATGTCTTCGAGCTTAGCGCGACCCTTGTGCAAGGAACACCACCCCTATGGTTTTGAGAAGTATTTTGAGGTCGAGGAGAAGGGACATGTTCTTTATGTAGTAGACGTCCGCCTCAAGCTTGGTCATAGCGTCTTCTGCCGATGCTCCATACCTGAAACTAACCTGCGCCCAACCCGTAATCCCCGGCGTCACGTAGTGCCGGAGGCTGTAGTAGGGGATCCTCTGTTCCAGAAGACGGACAAACTCCGGCCGCTCCGGCCTGGGGCCCACAAGGCTCATGTCTCCCCGGACCACGTTCCATAACTGGGGCAGCTCGTCAATGCGGTACAGGCGCAGCCATTTCCCAACCCCGGTCACCCTGGGATCGTCGCCGGCTGCCCATTGGGCGCCCCCCCGGCTCTCGGCGTCTACTCTCATGGAGCGAAACTTGTACACTTTGAATGCCTTGCCGTTTTTCCCCACCCTTTCCTGGGTGTAGAAGACAGGGCCGGCCGAATCGAAATGGATCAGGAGCGCGACAAGCGCTATCACAGGAGCGGCAAGGAGCAGCAGGAAGCCGGCCATCGAAAGATCGAGAAAGCGTTTGACCTCGCGGATGTAACCTTTATAGAGGATATTGAACCCTGCGGCGGACAGGAGCCACTCGTCCTGGATGTGCGCCACGGGGACCCTGCGGGTGAGGCGCTCGTACACGTCTGCCATCTCTTCGATCACGGCCCCCTGCAGCCGCGCCTGGAGGACGCTCCGGGTAAGCATGGGAGAGCGGTCTTTCGGGATGGCGAGTATCACGGCGGCTGCCCCGACATCGCCGGCGGCTTCTGCCACGCGATCGGTAGCCCCTACTATCTTTTGGCGGCTGCCTACCGCCGACGCCGCGTCGTCGTCCACGAACCCTTTTACCGTATAAGGCGAAGCCGGGGAGCTTAGGAGATTGTAGATGGCCTGGCCCGTATCTCCCGCGCCTACGATCAGGACGGGTTTCTTCGCGAGGGGCGTTTGGGAAAACGTCGAGTACGCGTAGCGGCAGCCCGCGAAGAGGACCCACAACAGGGTCACCTGGAGGGACCCGCTCCTGATGATCGAATGTTCCGCGATTGCCGCAGCGATGAGGACCGAAACGAACCCGCCAAGCAGTATGGCCAGGAAGCATCGCTTGATCACGTCTCCTCGGTGTAGCGAGCGTTCGACGTTGTACATGTCAAAGACGTAGAGAGCGGCCGGATAGCAGATCAACCAAACCACGAGCATCTTCAGCCTGGACGGTCCGGCTGCGACGGTCCAGGCGCCAATCAGGAACAGAATGAGGCCTGTCGCCAGGATCGAGCCGAGATCGCCTGCAAGGAGAAGCGACTTCTGCCTCGCGAAGCCTTGCAGCGCCAACTCGTTCTCGCTGCCGTTCCTCTGAACTGCCGCCAAACTTGAAGATTCTGCCTGCATGATCAGCTCCACATGCTGCGTCCCTAACGCGAAGGGCGTTAAGATAAGCTTCCGCCATCGGGCGAACGCCCCTGACTTCATGCTTCCCGTTGCCGCGCACTTTCCTTGCGCGTCCCGGTCTTCCACGAGGGTGCGGACCTTCCCCGAAGCCGCGCGCCCCGCGTACGGCTGCATCATCGCGACCGTTTTTGCTTCCAGGACAGAAAGAGATGCGTAAGGCGGCCTATCTTTGACGGACTCACTTTACGCTCGAATTGCCATCGCTACAATAAGCATGCCGCGTCCGCTTACCATCCGGACGCCTACCGGCTCCGGCCATTCAAGTAGTGGAAATAACTGACATATTTGCTCTTTTACCGAGTAAGCGCGCCATTCGGAAAAAGGGTCCCGGCGGCCGCGAAGTGTCTTGACCCTTTACAGGCGCACATACCGGGAATGAAGCGCATGGCAGGAAGTCCGGCTTAAGAGTCGGCCCGGGGGCGTCGGCGGCGGCAATCCTTTTTCGCCGGGAAAAGCAGGTAAGGCGGGAGGCAATGTCAATAGATTTTACACATACCGCGCGAGCTTCAGGCGCATGCCGGAAGCGCAAGCCCGCCGCGAGACTTTTCCAGTTGTTGCGTCAACCTTTTTGCGGCATGAATCGCAGTCCGCCGGTTTCGGCAGGATTTTCGGCGATCTGTAAACAATGCGGACACACCGGGCAAGGAGAGCCCGCTCACGCTTAATCCTTCTTTCTTCGGCGTTTAACTATGAGGGGATATGACTAAGGGCGCCGCCGATCCTAAGGCGCCGGGTCATGAGCGCGCCGCCTTACCGTCCGATGGCGCGGGCGGCGCAGTCTTGGACGGGCCGGAGCCGCTTACTGGCTCAGCCGCTCCATCTCCTGCATGGAGATGTCGAAGTTCGCATGCACGTTCTGCACGTCGTCGGAATCTTCCAGGCTCTCCATCAGTTTGAGCATGGTCTCCGCGCTCTTGCCTTCTAGTTTCACCGAAGTCTGCGGAACCAGGTCGATCTGGGCTTCCAGATATTTCATCTTGTGCTCGTCAAAGACCTTCTTTACGGTCTCGAACTGTGAGGCGTCGGTAAGGACATCGAGAGTCTCCTCATCTTCCCTCACGTCCTCGGCGCCGGCCTCGAGGGCGATCTCCATGAGCTTGTCCTCATCGACCTTCTGCTTGTCAAAGGAGATATATCCCTTTTTGTTGAAGATCGAAGCCACACTGCCCGCCTCGCCCAGGTTTCCGTTGAAGCGCGAGAAGATGTGACGGACCTCGGCGGTCGTCCGGTTCTTGTTGTCCGTGAGCGTCTCGACGAGTATGGCAACCCCTCCCGGTCCGTACCCTTCGTAGGTATATTCCTCGTACATCTCGCCGCCGTCCTGGGCGCTCGCGCCGCGCTTTATGGCCCGCTCGATGTTCTCTTTCGTCATGTTCTCCGTTTTTGCCTTCAGGACCGCAACGCGGAGCCTCGGATTGGCTTCAACGTCTCCGCCGCCTATGCGCGCCGCCGTGGTAATTTCCTTGATCAGCTTCGTGAAAATCTTTCCCCGTCGAGCATCAGCGGCGCCCTTCTTATGCTTGATGGTGCTCCACTTGCTGTGTCCGGACATATTCTCCTCTGGTTTGGGAAGTGGTGGGCAGTATAGGATTCGAACCTACGACCTCTGGTATGTGAGACCAGCGCTCTAACCTACTGAGCTAACCGCCCATCGCCGTAATATTATAATTAATACGGAATTAAAGTCAATACAAAGCCATTCGACAATTCTCTTGTCAGACTTAGTGCAAAATCATTTTTTGGATGGTGCAGGCTCGCCCTGTCGAACGTCCGTTCAGACTTTCGGCGTGAACTGACGCAGCTCGTGGATCCCCATCTCCTTTTCGACGCCCGTCACCCGCTCGACCACCTTCTCGAACCCTCTTGCGCCGAAGAGCCGGTCTTCATCGCTCTCGAACACGTCCCCCATCTTCCCGAACTCTTTGCCCCGCCAGACGATGTGCAATTGGGGAAAGAGAACGGTATCCTCTCTCGCCGCATGGGGTTCGTACATCCCGATGAACTGGCTCAGGGACGTGCGGAGGCGTTTCCGATCCGTTTGGTCGCTTCCCTGCCTTTTCGCGATCTCCATGGTCATGTCCGTAAGCCTTCGACCCGCCTTGTGCTGCTCCAGCAGAACGTCCACGAGGTCGATCAGCTTCCCTGCTTTGCGCATGGCAGGGAAGACGTACTGCTCCTCAAGTTTTTCGTGGTAGTCCTCCACGAAGGAGCGGATAATCGCTGCGGCGTCGTCCAGCCTGCCCCACGGGATACCTGCGCCTGCATCAAGTTCTTGGATAAAATGGCGGTAGATGAGGAGGATCCGGCGGAGGACCCCGTGTTCCCGCATCAGGTCTTCGGGCGGGTTCACTTCTTCCATCTCTTTTTTCCCGGTCTGACCGGAAAAGGCAGCGCTGCCCGCGCAAACCGATCCGAACGAGGCGAGGAGAAGAGCCGATGTTCTTAACAATTGCCGCCGTCCTATCACAGTTTTTTCCATGGCTTACTGCCTCCTTTTTTGCTTCGCGTTTCATCGAGAAAGAGGCGCTGCACTATAGGAGTCCTGCGCCAAGCCCCAGCGCCACAACGGCGAGGAGCGCCGCTGCGAGCATTCTTACGAGCCTCAAGGTCGCTTTCCCTATCAAACGACTCCCTATTATCGTTCCCAGCAGCGCCGCTCCGCAGGCCGCTGCGAGCAGGGAAAGACGCCCGCCGGGCGTCGCCAAGGCGAAGCGGCGCATGTAGACGGAAAGGCGGGACAGGTCAATAAGAATGGCGGCCGCTATCCCTGTAGCAATGTAGGACTCCTTTGAGAGACCTATCCTGATAAGAAAGGCTGCCCGGGTCGCGCCCTGGTGGCCGGACAATCCTCCGAAGAAACCGCTGACAAGGCCGCCCAGCGGGACATAACGCCTGTCGAAGGAAATGCTCCTGAGAGGGGGCGCGGCCTCAAAGGCTGCGAAAACAAGGATCAGGAGGGCCACCAAAAGCTTCACCGCCGTGACCTCGGCATTGATGCTCCATAAGTTATAGGCTGCAAGGGGACGGACCCCGGAAACCACGCCGAGAAGGTTTGCGCCGCCAAATGCCCCGGCTGCAGCCGGCAGACCGAAGAGCAGGGCCGTTTTTACCCGCACGTACCGGTAGAGGAAGGCCATTTCGAAGAAGTTATTGAGAAAATGGACGATGGCGGTGAGGGAGATAGCGACGGGCGCCGGAAAGAAAAGGGCGAACACGGGCATGAGGAGCGTGCCCAGGCCGAAACCTGACAGGAAGGTAAGGACGGAGACCCCGACAGCCGCAATCGGCACAATTACGTACTCTGGCGTCATCATACAATTTAAGGCGGGACAAGGGCGTAGTCAAGGCGGTTTTGCCGCTCTCGGCGCTTGAGATTTCGGAGACGCGATGGTGCGCCTCATTCATAGCGAAGGGCGTCGATGGGGTCGAGGCGCGATCCCTTCCAGGCGGGATAGAAGCCGAAGATCACGCCGACGCTGGCGGAGACGACCACCGCGGCGATGACGGCGCTCATTGAGGGCGCCTGCGGCTGTTTTTAAGATCATATAGAGCCTCATGCGCTCCTCATAGGCCGATTCATCGATGCAGTCGGCAGCGCGCAATCCATGGCCACGCTTCTCTGAAAAACAAGTCGTCGGTCCCTGTCAAAAGGTTACAAGGGATGCGGCAATATGCCGGACGCGGCACGGGTCGCTCGGGCCCCTTCAGGACCCCCGGAACAGGCGCAACCCTGGCTAAGGCCCTTGACTATCAACAACAGGAAGGCGCCGCGGTGCGCGTGCTATAATTCGACGCAATCGTCGCCCGGTCTCGTCGGGTTTCGACAATTTCCGGTTGTCGTCTCATCCAGACTCATATAGAATACAAGTAGTCGGCAGGCGATGGGACCGTGCCGCTTTCCGGCACGTCGTTTGCTAAGAAATCTGTGTTTGTCCGAGATTTTCCTATGCTCCGGGAGACCGATCATGAAGAAGAAGAGAGTGTTCTGCCGTTTCCTGCTCTTTCTGGCGTTTTCTGCGGCTGTCCTCGTCGCGGCACGGCCTTGCCGGGCTGCGCTGGGCGGCGGCGCCGATTCAATCGAGTCGGATATGGCCGCCCTCTCGGCCGCACGGGGCGGTACAATCGTCGGGAGCCTTTACACTATCGAAGAGATTGATTTCGGCGGAACCGCCGTGCGGGAATACGTCTCGCCGGCCGGCATCGTCTTCGCCGTCGCCTGGACCGGGATAAGGCATCCCGATCTGAAGGCCCTTCTCGGCGCCTACGCCGGCCCATACCAGGAAGCGCTGCGGAATGCGCCGCGCCAGCCGGGCGTTAGGCGTCTCTCTTTGAAAGCGAATGGGGCGGTCATCGAAAAATGGGGGCGCGTGCGGGCCTTGCAAGGCCGGGCTTATGCGCCCGATTTGATCCCGGCCGGGGTGACTCTCGATGAGATCAAGTAAGGTCCTGCTTCTTTTCCTGGCGCTTGCAGGAGCAGTCGCCGGCTGCGGAGGCGGAGGAGGAGGCGGAGGAGGAGGCTCGCCGTCATCGGGCGGATCGTCCGCACCAAGCCCAGCCATCAGCCTTCCCAACGGCGCCTCTCTTCCTCAGGCAACCGGCCCCAACGTGCTCCCGGTGAGCGCGGGCAGCTCTTCTCAGTATCCCAACGAGCCGATTATAAGTGTAACTATCTGCGACGCCGGCAACGCAAACTGCCAGACCGTCGGCAACATCCTCCTCGACTCGGGGGATTACGGGCTCCGCATTTTCAGCCAGGCGCTGAATTCCTCGCTTGCCGCCGCCCTGAGCGCGGTGCAGATCGATGGGGATGATCTCTATGAGTGCACCCAATACGGGGACGGATCGGCCGTCTGGGGACCCGTAGAGATGGCGAGCGTGAAACTGGGCGGCGAGCAGCCCGTCCTGGTCCCCATTCAGGTGGGCGGGCCTGCGTCTTTTAACTCCGGCCAGGCGTGTCCGGCAGAGCCGCTCCTTGCGAGTCCGAGCGACGCCTTGTACAACGGGAGCATAGGCATAGGCTTCTTCGCCCGGGACTGCGGCGACGCGTGCGCAACCAGCGCCCAGAACGGGGAGTACTTTACGTGCAGCGGATCGACATGCACCTCGACCGCCGTGCAGACCTCGAGTCAGGTCGAGAACCCCGTTGCAGCCCTTCAGACTGACAACAACGGCGTCCTGCTGCAATTTCCGAGCGTTCCCCCCGGAGGATCGCCGTCGGTGAGCGGCTGGCTCATCCTCGGGATAGGCACCAGGACGAACAACGCCCCTTCAGGGGTCACCGCGTACGGGGCCGACAACAACCCGGCCGACTTCAACTACGGAAACTTCGCCACGAGCTTCAGCGGCGCGTCCTTGAGCGGCTTTCTCGACACGGGCTCGAACGGCCTCTTCTTTCCATCGAGCCAGATCCCCACGGTCGATGGGGACGAGTGGTTCAACCCCCCGTCCCTCCTCACCCTCTCGGCTACGAATACGGGGTATCCTTCAGGACCCTCGGGCGAGGTAGAGTTCCAGATAGGCAACTACAACAGCCTCGCGTCCTCTTCGAACAACGTCTTTTCCGACCTTGCAGCGCCGGGTCCCGACGGTCAGTTCGACTGGGGGGTCCCCTTCTTCCTCGGTAGGAACGTCTACATCGGCATCGAAGGGACCACGTCGAGCCTCGGCGCCGGACCGTACTGGGCCTACTGATGCGTCGGCGCGCTTTTGCGCAGGGGAACGCCGTTGTCGGGCATGTCCGCCGGAACTCGGGAGACCCGGCCGATCTCTTTCACTAATCCTTTGGTCTGATTAATTCGGAACCGTTCCTGTTCCAAGTATTACGGGCGTTTGGAGGTCTGTCAAGCAATCGGGCGCATGTACGCTGGTTGACTCTCGGAAAAATCAGGGCAAACAAGCTGCGTTCATTACGTCTTAGGTTACTCTTGTCTGAGCTGTATGACCTCGATCTGCACCGTCGCGAGTCCCTTATTATAAAATCTCAGCAGTCTTGCCGCCCTGGCGCTGACGTCAAGGATGCGCTCGCCCGACGACGGGTTGCGATCGCTTGGGAAAGGCCCTCGGTCGTTTACCCTGAGGATGACGGAACGACCATTCTCGAGATTGGTGACTTTCACGTGGGTCGGAAGGGGCAGGTACTTGTGTGCGGCCGTCAAGCCTTCCGGATCGAAAGCCTCCCCGTTGGCCGTCATATGGCCCTGGTTATTGCGGGAAGTCTCATATCCGTACCAGGAAGCGGCGCCTGTTGCACGATAGCTCCGCGCCTCCTCGATTGACATGGGATAGTACGTCTTTCCCTTGACAACGTAAGGCGCGGTCCTTACGCGCCCCTGCCTGACGGCCTCCTTCGGGGGAAGCCCGTCGATCGTCTCGATTCTGCTGGTGAGGGGCCACTCAAGGGGGGCCTTCACCACCTTGAAAGTAAATTTCCCGATACGGTAAGTCGCTTTTGTCGCGCCGGCGGCGAGCTCATAGCTTCCCTCCACCACGTAGACCGCGGTTTTCACCGCATCCTTGGTTATGTGGTAAGGGAGTCGACGACGGCGCACGCCGCCATCGAGAGGCATGCGGCAGCGAGGAAGCAGCCTTTAAATCGGCCGGTCCGGAGAAGGGGTCTCAACATCACGTGAGAACAAGTCTACTGCTCATCGGTCCGTTTGGGCAACAGAGAAGTTGTGTTTCCGGTCCTGCACTCGATGGCGCGTGTTCATCCCTTCCAACTCGCGCAGAAATCGGTTACAATGTAGGAACGCAAGGGGATTGGATGCCGATCCTTCCGCAAGAGGGGACGGCGGCGCGCTCGCAAGTGTTTCACGCGGCCATTAAGGGGGGCGGTGCGCCGATAGCCGGAGGTAAACAGCGCTCATGGCACGGGTCCTGATCGTCGACGATGACGAGTTGATCTGCGAGATGCTCTCCTGTGTGGTTGAGGATATGGGGCATTCCGTCTCTTCCGCGACGACGGTGGAGACAGGTTTCAAGAAGGCGTCCTCGGAGGCCTTCGACGTGATTTTCCTGGACATAAAAATGCCGGATGGCAACGGGCTCGACCTCTTGCCCAGGATCCGCGAGCTTCCGTCTCATCCCGAAGTAATCATCATTACCGGCAGCGGCGACCCCGACGGCGCGGAGCTCCGCGATCAAGAACGGCGCCTGGGATTATATCCAAAAATCCTCCTCGACCAAAGAAATGTTGCTGCCCTTTGTGCGGGCCTTGCAGTACAGAGAGCAGAAGAATGCGCGCAAACCCCTGGCCGCGCTGAAGCTGAACGGCGTCATAGGGAAGAGCCAGACCATGAAGGTGTGTCTCGACCTGCTCGCCCAGGCGGCCCACAGCGAGGTAAATGTCCTCCTTACCGGCGAGACGGGCACGGGCAAAGAGGTATTCGCGAGGGCCATCCATGAGAACAGCGGCCGCGCTGACGAGAACTTCGTCGTTGTCGACTGCACGGCCCTTCCTGCGACGCTGGTGGAGAGCGTGCTCTTCGGGCATGAAAAAGGCTCGTTTACCGGGGCCGACAGAACCCAGACCGGCCTTGTGAAGCAGGCTGACGGCGGGACGTTGTTCCTGGATGAGATCGGCGAGCTTCCCCTCACGATGCAGAAGGCGTTCCTGCGGGTGCTGCAGGAGCATCGCTTCCGTCCCGTGGGAGCAAAGCGCGAGAGCGAGAGCAACTTCAGACTCATCGCGGCCACCAACAGGGACCTGGATAAGATGGTGCAGGACGGGACGTTCCGGTCGGACCTGCTCTTTCGCGTGCGGACCCTCACTATCGAGCTGCCGCCCCTCTCCGCAAGGAAAAACGATATCAAAGAGCTGGCCATGCACCATATGGCAAGGGTATGCGAACGGTATCAGATAGGGACGAAGGGGTTTTCTCCGGAATTCTTCGACGCCCTCATGGCCCACGAGTGGCCGGGCAACGTACGGGAGCTGGTGAACGCGATAGAGCGCGCCATCAGCGATGCCTATCACGAGCCAACGCTCTTCCCGAAACATCTGCCTCTCGACTTACGGGTGAAGGTAGCCCGTTCGTCCGTAAAAATGGAAGGGGCCCCCGCGGCGCAGGAGTTGTCTCCCCTCAGTACGCTGGCCGAATGCAGGGCCGCGGCGGAGCGCCGGTACCTCCATGACCTTCTGCTCCAGACGAAAGGAAGCATCAAAGAAGCGTGCCGCATTTCCGGGCTGTCTCGCGCACGGCTTTATGTGTTGCTCAAAGAGCACAACTTGTCTGTCGGTTCGCAGCCTGATCCTTCCGTAACGGCGTGAATGGCGCGCCCCTGTCTTGTTTTCTGGACACAGTCTTGTTTTCTGGACAGATTTGTGCGTTCCGAAGGGACGCGAGAGCTTCCCCCCTTGTTCCTAAACCGGCATAGATAGGGCAAAAACGTCAGACATGCGCAGCGGTTGCATGCTGGCATGCTTTTTGTTACTACTTCCCTCACTGTCACAACCTACTTTGATTTGACCTCGAAAGGAGGAGTCTACGATGAACCTTGGTTCGATGGAGAACGCCGCCGCTGAAACTGCGCAGGCCCCTGATCCATTCAGGCTGTATTTGTACGAGATCTCAAAACATACGGTGCTTTCGAAGGAAGCGGAGCGAGAGATAGCGGAGCGGATATGGACGCGTCACGACAAGGAGGCGGAGCAGGCTCTCGTGGTCGCCAACCTCAGGCTCGTTGTCAAGATTGCACTCGACTACTTCAGTTACCACCTTAATATCCTCGACCTTATCCAGGAAGGGAACGTAGGTCTCCTGCGGGCGGTGCAAAAGTACGACCCGGAGAGGGGGACGCGTTTCTCTACCTATGCTTCTTTTTGGATTCGCGCGTATATCCTCAAGTATCTCATGGACTCCTGGAGCATCGTCAAGATAGGCACCAAGGACAGCCAGCGGAAGCTCTTCTACAGCCTGAACAGGGAGAAGGAAAAGCTTGAAAAAGCGGGCATAGACCCCTCCGCGGAGCTGCTTGCCGAAAACCTCGACGTGACTCCGGGAGACGTAGAGGACATGGAAAAGAGACTCTATAATGGAGACGTATCGCTCGAAGACACGCTCTACGGGGGCGGCGAGGACGTGATGGATACGATCGGCACGGGCGAGGACATAGAGGAAACTGTGGCGGAAAAGGAGAAAAAGGAGATGTTTCAGCGCAAGCTGACGGAGTTCAAGAAGCTGCTCAACGAGAAGGAGCGCTTCATTCTGGAGCATCGCATCATGGCCGAAGAGCCTATCACCTTGCGCGAAATCGGCGAGCGCTTCCACACGTCAAGAGAGAGCATCAGGCAACTCCAAAGCAAGATTTCCAGAAATCTGACGAAAAACTTGCGGGTGAGCATGGCGTGGTCGTGATGGGCGCACGCCTCCCGCCCTTCGGACCGGGCGTCTTGATTCGGAAGACAATTATCCCGTCGAAAGACATCTTTCTTATCCAATGAGACGCGAAATGTTGCTTTTCCCCAGGCCGGTCTTTGCGACGTTGCTGATATAATTGGGGAAATAGCGTTTAGCCGCCTAACTTTCCTCAATGGCACAATTCTTGTAGTCAATTGACCCAGACAACAATAACCTTCGAACGATAATCTCTGCCCAAGGGGGAGCGAGAAAAATGCGGGAAGCAGAATAATCACATCATTGGGAGGCATAATTTGCTGCGAGACCCGTTTTTATTCGAAAACAAGGAACATGCGAGAGAAGAAGGCAACACTGGGTCGGCGCCTTTCGACCCGCTAAGAAAATATCTCTCCGAAATATCGAAGCACGCGGTCCTTTCCAGGGAAGAAGAGCTGGAAGTCGCGGAAAGGGCGCATCGTTACAAAGACAACGAGGCCTCGCAGAAGCTGATCACGGCCAACCTGCGGCTCGTCGTGAAGATTGCCCTCGAATACTACAACGCCTACCTGAACGTTCTCGATCTTATCCAGGAAGGAAACGTAGGACTGGTCCACGCCGTCAAGAAGTATAACCCGTACAAAGGCACAAGGTTCTCGACCTATTCCTCCTTTTGGATCCGCGCGTACATCCTGAAATACATCATGGATTCGTGGAGCATCGTGAAGGTGGGGACGACGCAGAGCCAGAGGAGGCTCTTCTACCGGCTCAAGAAGGAGAAAAAGAGGCTCGAGGCCGCGGGCGCGTTCCCCGAGCCGAACGTCATAGCGGACAGCCTCAAAGTGAAGGTCTCCGAGGTTGAGGACATGGAAAAACGCCTCTCCTACATGGACATCTCCCTTGAGCACCCTATCTACGAGGAAGGAGAGGAAACTTTTATGGATATGCTCAAAGCGGAAGACAACATCGAAGAAGTGGTGGCCGCCAGGGAGAAAAAAGAGATCCTCGCTAGAAAGATCGCGGAATTCAAGGAGATGCTCAGCGATAAGGAGCTATTCATCTTCGAGCACCGGATCATGATTGAAGAGCCGCTGACGCTCCAGGGGATAGGCGCGCAATTCAAGATCTCCAGGGAGCGGGTGAGACAGCTTGAAAACAGGGTGCTCAGGAAATTTACCGACAAATTCGAATCGGAGTTCAGACAGCTGGACCTGTGAGGCGCAATTCCCTTTTCTCCTTTCTGTCTGTCGCTTTCCCTTTTCTCTTGTCGCTTTCATAAAACAGAAATTGCATACGCAGACCCGGATGTGTATGCTATAAGACGGTTTGAAAAACAAAAAAGGGAGAAGCTCATGGAACCGCTGGAAGAGCTTCGGCAGTCGTTCGAGCAAAAACTGGAGAAGACGCGCAGGATGATCGAGGAGTTCGAAGAGGGCATGGACTATGCCACCCACTGCACCCTCCAGGGATTTGCTGAAGGACTTGCCTTTGCCATACAGGAGATGAATGAACGGTCGGGCCGAACGAAGGCCTAAAGGAATGGCGCGACGGCGTAACGAAGGCGAGGGCAAAGGGGTGTCGATAGACATTGGAGGGGAGGAGGAAGCACGGCTTTCTCTATCCGGCCGCCTGTCCCTTGAGAACCTGCACTACGTCATGGCGCAGGCGCATAGGATCCTGGAGCGGCCGCTATTGAAAAGCCTGACGGTGGACCTCAAGGGGCTCGAGGGCATCGACAGCGCAGGCGGCCTCTTCCTGCTGCGCATGGAGGAGGAGGCGCGAGGCCGGTCGATACCTTTCGAGCGCTTCAACGTGTCGCCGGGCGTCCAGAGCATCATCGATCTTCTCGGCCCCAGGGCCATCCGGCCGGGGCCGCAGCCGTTCGTAGCGCGCCTTCCAGCGAGTCTCTTTGAAGAGGTCGGCAAGGGGAGCGTGACGTTCCTCGGCGACTTCAGCCAGTGCATGGCCTTCGGAGGCGCTATGCTCGCGGAAGCGCTCCGCTGCCTGCTCCATCCCACGTTGGTGAGATGGCAAGACGTCTTGGTTTCAATGAAAAAGATCGGCGTCGACGGTCTGCCCATACTCGCGCTCATCAGCTTTCTTATGGGCCTCATCATCGCTTTCATGTCGTCCTTGCAGCTAAAGCAGTTCGGGGCCAACATGTACGTCGCATCTCTCGTGGCCATCGCCATGGTCAGGGAGCTGGGGCCCATTATCACGGCGATCCTCGTCGCGGGCAGGTCAGGGTCCGCAATTGCCGCGGAGATAGGCGCCATGAGGGTGAACGAGGAGGTGGACGCCCTCGCGACCATGGGGTTCAACCCCATCAGGTTCCTCGCGCTCCCCAAGGTGTTGGCCGCCGCCGCGGTCGTGCCCCTCCTCACGTTCTTCTCGGACCTTTTTGCCATCGTAGGGGGCATGGCAGTGGGCGTATTCGGTCTCGGCCTGACTATCGGAACCTACACCTCCCTGACGGCATGGGCGCTCACCGTCTTCGACGTCGTCGCCGCGGCCGTGAAATCGCTCGTATTTGGGGTTCTTGTCGCCGGGATGGGATGCCAGCGGGGTTTCAGCGTGCGGGGAGGGGCCGAAGCGGTAGGAAACGCCACTACTTCCGCAGTGGTCGCGGGGTTGTTTCTCATCATCGTGACCGACTCCGTATTCGCCGTGGCGCTCAATTACATCAGGTGAACGAAACGCCGTGAATCAGCGGACTGGCGAGACCCCGGCGATCAAAGTTAAAGACCTTACGGTGCGCTACGGGGACGACGTCATCTTGAAGGAAGTGACCATGGAGGTGTTTCGGGGCGAGATCGTTGTCGTCGCGGGCAGAAGCGGCTCGGGCAAATCGACGCTCCTGCGCCACATGGTGGGTCTTTCCAAGCCTTCATCGGGTCGCGTGGAGATCAACGGCGTCGATATCACGACCGCGTCGGCGCAGGAGCTAAGGACGGTAAGGAAGCGGACAGGCATGCTTTTCCAATCAAGCGGCCTCCTCAGCTCGATGACGCTGGCGGAGAATGTCGCCCTCCCCCTGTCGGAATTCACGGACTTGCCCGCATCTTGCATAGAGGCTGTTGTCTGCATGAAGCTGGCCCTGGTAGGGCTTGAAGATTACGAGGCCCATTTCCCGAGCGAGTTGTCCGGGGGCATGAGGAAGAGGGCAGGCATCGCCAGGGCCATGGCTCTCGATCCGGACGTGCTTTTTCTCGACGAACCCTTCGCCGGCCTCGACCCCGTAACCTCGGCAGGGCTCGACCTTCTGGTGAAGAGGATCAACCGTGGGATGGGGACGACCATGGTGATCGTGAGTCACGAGCTGGAGTCGATTTTCAGCCTTGCAGGAAGGGTAGTGATGCTGGACAGGGCGGAGAGAGGCATCATTGCGCAAGGAGACCCGGGAACGCTCAGGGATAAGCCGCCGGACCTTCGGGTGAGACATTTTTTTCACCGGGAGATCGAGCAGTAGGGCGAAACTCAAGGAGGCAAGGGGCGCAAATGGCGCAGAGCCGGCTCTATTTTTTGGTCGGTCTTTTTGTCACTATCGGCGTGATGCTGGGCGCTGCGGCCGTCATATGGCTTGGCGCGTCAAGGTATTTTCAAAAGGGCGCCATGTACGTCACGTACTTCGACGAGTCCGTCCAGGGGCTCCAGAAGGATTCGTCCGTCAAGTACCGTGGCGTCGATATAGGCACGGTGCAACAAATAGGGGTTGCGCCCGACCAGCGCCTGATCGAGGTAGTCATGAAGATCGAGGTGAAGGGATTCAACGTAGAAGGCGTCGCGGCAAAGCTGTCGCTGGCGGGCCTCACCGGCATCGTCTACGTGGAGCTTGACCGGAAGAAGCCGGGCGAGCAGGCGCCGAAGCCGGCCGGGTTCCGGCCGCCCTACCCGGTCATACCTTCCACCCAGTCGGATATCATTCAGATCGAGAGCAGCGTCAACGAGGCGCTGAAGCGCTTGAGAGAGATCGACCTGGCGGGAATTTCCACGCAATTGATTAAGACGGCAAAATCGATCGACAGTCTCGTCAACAGCGACCACACGAGGCGCATCATGCGGGACGCCGATACTGCGGCGGCGAAGCTGGCCGATGCGTCGGAAAAGATCGACCACTTGGTCTCCGGCGAATCGATCGATAAGGTGATCGCAGAGGCCGGGGAGGCCGTGGGGGAAGCGAGGGCTGTGATCGGCGAGGTAAAATCGGACCTGGAACGGATGAAAATAGCGAACGCCGCGGACAACGTAAACCGTATCGTGGAGAGGGCCGGGCCAAAGGTGGACGCGACGCTGACAGAGGTCGAGGCGACGGCGCAAACGCTGAGACGGACGGCAGATACCTTGGAAGCGCTTATCGACCGGATAAACGCCGACCCTTCGGCGCTCATCTTCAGCCGTCCTCCCAAAGGAGAATAGTATGCCGGGCGGAATGGCGAGGGCCCTCTGCGGCTTCGCAACGCTTGTCTGTCTGTTTCTTCCGGCGGGCTGTCTTCCCGGAAGCACAGCCCCGCCTAATGTCGAGTATTACGCCCTCGACTACCCTGCCCCGGCGCCGCGGGCCGCGCCGCTGGGCGCGGCGATAAAGATCGAGCGGTTTTCGGTCGCCCAGGCTTACAACACCTCTGCCATGATCTACAGGCCGAAAGCATACAGGCTCGCGGCCTATTACTACCACCGTTGGAGGAATAACCCGGCAGACTTGACGACCGATTGCCTCGTCAGGGATTTTCGTTCCTCCGGGTCTTTTCGCGCGGTCTTTTCCTATTCTGAAGGGGAGAGCGCAAGATTCCGGATCGACGGCGCCGTCGAAGACTTTCTGGAATCGAGAGAAGGGAATGAATGGAAAGCGATTTTGGGCCTTTCGGCGACGCTTGTCGATCAGGGCGCGCCCGGCGCCGCTTCAAGGGTCGTCTTCCAGAAGCAATACCGCGCGACCGAGCCGATTGCCGACCGGTCGCCCGAAGGCTTCGCCCGCATGATGAGCAAGGCCATGGCGCGCCTGTCGGCGCAGATCATCGGGGACGCGGCTAAGGCGACGGACGAGCGCCCGGGTCCGACCCATCGCAGTCTTCCTTGACCGGGCAAAGGAGAGGACGACCATTGCCCCCTGCCTCGACGCCGAGCCCGGCCGGAAGCGAAAGGCGGGAACGATCCTGCCGGGCGCGCTGCTTTACCCCTCGGCGATTGAGGCATCGATGCCAGACAATGGCTACACATTGCGCAAGCAGTCCCCCCGTCGCGTCTATGCCTACGTCCGTCATCGATGCCGTGCGGGTCGGAACAAAGGACTGGTGGAATTCGTCCCCAAGGGCGTAGAGCACGACGCCCATCAAGGCAAAGAAAGACCATCGCCACTTCCATCCTCCTCCCGAACCGGTGCGAAAGGCCCGAAGGAGAAGCAAACCGAGCACAAAGTATTCAAATACGTGCGCGCTCTTCCTGATGATTCCGTGAATCCAGGCTATCTGCTCGGGGCTGAGTCGCGGAAAAAGGAAGCCGAGCACCGGGCCTATGACCGAGAACGTGTTCTCTGCCGAGAACGTCCCGGTCGACATAAAGAAAACAAAGCAAAGCCACAGGATCACCGGAAGCCAAAGTGCGAGGAAATTGGGCAGGGTCTTCGAGGTCCGTCTCATCCTTTCAGTATAGGGTACGCAGGGGCTTTATGCAACCCCGCTCGCCGCCTCGCATCCGTGATCGCACTAACCCTTAAGGAACGAAAGCCGCCTCCCTGGGCGTCAGGAGTTCGGTGATGGCGTGACACGTTTCTTTTGCGAATGCTGTTGTCTTTCTTCCAATTATGGCGTAAACTGAGGTTTGTGAGGGCCGTTCGGTTTTGGCCGAGCGTGCTCTGCAAATCCAAAAGGTTACATGTCCGAATCCTAAGGCGCGCCGTTCTTGCGGGGTTGACGCTGGTCTTCCTTGCGCGGCCACGTTGCGGCAACACGTTGCGCACGCCGCGATCCGACAACCGAGGGACAGGCGGCTCAAGGGCCGTCAGGCTAAAGTAAGGTCCCTCGCCGGGGCGACAAAATCATGGAGAGAAAAAAGACAAGGGCAATCAGCGTCGGCGGCGTCAAGATCGGCGGCGACAATCCCATCAGCGTCCAATCGATGCTCAAGACGGACCCGCAGAACGTGCAGGAGACCCTGACTCAATTGCGGAACGTGAAAAGAGCGGGCTGCGAGCTGATAAGGATCGCTCTCCCCCAGGAAGAAACCTGCAAGATAATCCCCTTTCTCAAGAGCGAAGTCGATATGCCGATCATAGGGGACGTCCACTTCAACCATCGCATCGCCTTGAAGGCTATCGAATCGGGTATAGACTGCATCCGGATCAACCCGGGGACGATCAACAACATAAAGAAGTTAAAGGAAGTGGCCGGCTTTGCGAGGCAGTCGCAAACGCCCGTAAGGATAGGCATCAACATCGGCTCCCTGGAAAAGAGGATCCTCAAGAAGTACCGCAAGCCGGACGCAAACTCCATGGTGGAGAGCGCTCTCGACTGCGTAAAGCTCTTCGAGGACGAGGGGTGCCGGGCCGTCAAAGTCTCCCTCAAGGCCTCCGACACCTTGCAAACTCTGGAAGCCTATAGAAAATTCTCCGCCCTCTCCGATTGCCCTCTCCACGTCGGCATCACCGAAGCAGGGCCGGTCTTCTCGGGCGCGATAAAATCGTCCGTCGGCATCGGCATACTCCTGAACGAGGGCATAGGCGACACAATACGGGTGTCCCTGACGGGCAGCCCCGTCTACGAGGTGACCGCGGCCTATCACATCCTCAGGTGCCTGGGCCTTAGGAAGCGTGGCGTCAACATTATCTCCTGCCCCACCTGCGGCAGGTGCCGGGTAAACTTAGAAGAAGTGGTCGAGGAATTTGAAAAAGAGATTACCCACGTAGACACCCCTCTCAACGTCGCGATCATGGGGTGCGAGGTAAACGGCCCGGGAGAAGCGCAC
>CAVTDX010000110.1:0-7117 GCA_963733345.1 uncultured delta proteobacterium | reverse complement strand
AAGGCAGTCGTGGGATTACAGGGCAAACGGTGCTTGTTGATAAATTGGGTAAGGTAATGTTCGTCGTAAGTACGGCCGGAAAAACTATCAGGCCCGCCAATTTCAGTATAGGGCTTGCGTGGATCAACCTCCGGATTATCGAGTTTCCCTAACAGGCAGGACATAAGTAAGCGGACACCGGCGCGGTTGCTCATGCAACGGCAAACATAGTCCACACGGTCACGGGTCGCCTTGTCTGTGATAACGGTTTTTTTGAGGGTTGCAGCGGCGCGGTCATAGATTCCCTGCAAAATTTGGTCGGGCGTTAGGGTGGGTGTCATGCGAAAAGGCCCCCTCCTGCTTTTGTAGGTTTGTAATTTGTCCAGAGGACTTCTTTTCTGGTTCCTTTGGTAGAGTGGATGGTCTTATCGAGCGCGCACGTCTTAAACCAATGGGGGGCGGGGAAAAGCTTGTCCATTACAGGATGCTCATATCCTGAAACGGCGACCTTGCCGCGACACTTGCTTACGACTTCCGCAAACTCGCCGTGTTGGGCTTCATCCATCTCAAAACCGTATGCGTTGGCGTCGCCACGTGTTGCGTGCAGATAGGGCGGGTCACAGTAAAAAAGAGTGCTGGGGCTGTCGTAAAGTCTTATTGTGTCCACAGCGGGGCGGTTCTCAATCTGCACCCGAATGAGTCGCTGTGCTATATCATCTAACGCGGCGATTCCGCCCAGCCAGCGCGAAACAACACCGGACATTCCGGCCCGACTTGTGTCTTTGCAATTTGCCCAGCGCCCAAGGGAAGCGGTTTGAGCAAGGCCGGTTCTTGTCTGGCGGGCCCGGATATAGAAACGCCTTGCCCGCTCAACTTCGCTGATTCCCTGCATTGAAGCATAGATAGCGCGGTGGTATTCCTCGCGAGAAAAAGGGGTCAGGGCTATAGCGCGGATCAGCTCCTCGTGCCGGTCGCGCAATACTCGAAAAAAATTCGCCACGTCGCCGTCAATGTCATTATAGGTTTCTACGGGTGAAGGTTCGCGATTAAGCAAGACGGCAGCGGAACCGGCAAAGGGTTCGCAGTAGTGATGACATTCCGGCAGCAACGGGATCAACCAGTCAAGGTGTGAAAACTTGCCGCCGTACCATCCGAATACAATTCGGCGTCGACGATCCCCGCGCAGATAAATGATATTTGACTGCTCCGCCTGTTCTTCGTCGAGATAGATCGGGGATGTCCCCCGTTTTGCTTGCTTGTCGATCCTGCTCATATTCACCCCATAGGGCCAGGGGTCGGGCTAGCTTGTTATCCCCGTCACAACTTCTCGAACCTCGCCGGATTCGTGGCCGTGTATCTTATCATTAGCCAGTTTTCCAATTACCGCGCCTGGTTGATCTCAAATCGGTTCTTGCACTGCCCGAGACAGTCATACGTGTGAGTATCCTTGGAGACCGCTCCGTCCCTTCGCTTGTAACCCTTGGATACCATCTTTTCTCTCGGAACGTTTATAAGCGTGCCCTTGCATACGGGGCAATACTGAATGTCCGGCTGTGGACCTGCTCGATTAGCCATGACCCCTCCTAATCCGTCCCCAGAGTAGGTGCTTCACGGTTTCCGTCACAATTGTATCACTACCAGAGCGCCTAGTCACTCGTTTATTTCAGCAAGCACTCATGAGGATGGACGCCCTCTCCAGAAAGCAGAGAAGGGGGACTTCTCCCGCGCCCTGGTCTACCTTCCGGTCAGTTAAGGGGATTGCCGGGGAGTGACAAGCTCCCGTGTCTCTGTTTTCCGATATGCTGCCTTGGCCTACCTGCTTCTTTATTCATTCTCAATTCTCTAATATTTTTCTTAGGTGTGGTAAAAATAGCTTAAAGAGGAAGACATGAAAAAGGGGGACCTCATTTTCGAGCAAAACACGGCCACCATGCGGGAAGGAGCCGTCACGCTCCTTGACGTCCTCGGATGGAAAGGCATATGGCAACGAAGAAGCGATGCTGTCTCTACCCTGAAGGAATTAATAGATACATCACGGATTATAAAAGAAATTCTGGTAGACGAGGGTGGGGAGATTGAGTCAGCGTTTACAGGGTTGGAGGCCGCAGTAACGGGCATTTCCGATACTATTGCGTTGAGAACCTATGGTGAGCCTTTTTGCAACCCTAAACTTTCATACTTTTATGACGAAAATAATGTTGACTGAGTTCTTGGAAGAAGGGCTACTTCTGCGAGGAGCGACGAGTTATGGAAGGTTTTCCGCCTCGGAAAATGTATTAATAGGACCAGCCGTTGATGAAGTTGCATCTTGGTATGAAGCAGTGGATTGGGCGGGCATCATTTTCACCCCTTCTGCTCTTTTCCAGTCGGACCTTAGTGGTTTTTCCAAAGCCGTCCGTCGATATAAGGTGAATGTAAAAAATGTCGGTCTTATCGAAACGCTGTGTGTCGACTGGTCGAGCCCGTGGGTCACGGGGGAGGGGGGAGCCGCCGGTCTTGGCACGAAGAGCAAAGGCGAAGTAAAGGAACAATTATTAAGGCTGTTTTTAGAAAGCCAACCCATCACACCTGATTTGGCAGCTAAGTTTTCAAACACCCTCGCGTTTTTCGAGAAGTGTACGGAGGGGAAGTAAGGGGGTAAAGTAGCTAACATGAGTCACGATAAGGCTGACGACTCTGCTCACTTTTGGACCACTGTTAAGCTGAAGCTGGAAGGATGTTTAGACAGCTGGGTAACCTCGTTAGCAGTTTTTTTCCGTGTATCCGTCATAGTGCCGGCCTTAATTGCTTTTGTCGCCCTTTATTATGCAAACGAGAAGGGTACCGACAGGGCGGTTTCAGTCTCATTAAATATCTTTGCCTCCTTTGTTTTTGCGATTGCAGGCGCGGTCTTCTGGGACTCGTTCAAGGAATATCTTGGCAATACCGTCCTTACGAAAAAAGGCCGCTCTGCTGTTCGAAATCTTTCTCTGGCGAGACAGAAGACGAAGAATATTTCCGAGCGGTTGCTTTCCGGCGCTAAGCAAGAGGAAATTACTAACCTCCTTCGCCTTTTAGAGCTTGACGTAGCGAACTCAACCCAAGAATGGAATGACATTGTTCCAGGAGTCGAAAACATTGAAATGGCCTACAATCTGCTCCATGAAAAGGAGACCGAGTTGCGAGAAGCCATCACCGACAAGGAGGCTTTGGAAAAGGACGCCATAAAAACCCGCGCTCTGGAATCTGACGTTACAGTTAAGACCCTCGAAATTGCGAAGCTTCGTGGCGAAGTGGAACGTCTTAAGATAGCGACATCAAATACCACTTCGGCCGTTACCACCTCACCCGCCATCTTTGGACTAAGCGCAGGGGGAGCCGCGTTCATGAAGCCGTCTCCGGGGTTAGAATCGTATACGATAACAAACGTGGGATCATTAGGAAGGCGGCGTTTCTGTTCTGTCTGCGGCCGATTAATCCATCTTACGGTGGGGAGCAGTACCGACCCATCGGAGCCAGTGATCTGTTCCCATTGTAGAAACAAACCGTAAAGTCCTCCGTGCCTCACTATCAATTGGCACTTGAAAGGGAGCAATTCAAGGGGAAACGAAGGTAGGAGGAAGCACTCGTGGGGGCGGCTATCCTCTCCCAGGACAAACAGAGAAGGGGACTTCCCCTGGCCTTGCCCACCCAATGCTATGCGGGCCTCGGTCCACTTGCCGGAACACTCGATTTTCTCCCTGCGTGTGCGCCGCCCCCGTCCCCACCAATCCATGCGTTTTCATGCGGTTCATCCGGGCCTTGCGTACTTTCTATGCCTACGGGATGACACTCCCTTCCACCTAGGAATCCGCTCTTACACTTTTCATTTTTCAGAAGACCACCGGAAGCGCCCGAGACATGGCATTCTGGTACGCCTTTTTCCCGGCCGGAGGAAATTTCTTGATCGGACTCGCGACGCCGATGAGACAGATGCTCTGCTCGGTGCGCTTTTCTAAAGGACGCGGAAGTTGAAAGGGGAAATTCGAAAGGGAGGGGAATGAGCGAAGTTGAAAGTCGAAAAGGGAAAGGCGCGGAACGCGAAACGGAAGAGCGACTGGCAAACAAGCGCTAATCAGTCATAACCCGAGTTCTTTTTTCAACTCTTCGTGGCTCATCCACTTCTTGTTGGCGGCCTTAGTTCTTGCGGCGGAGTAGTAGTCCTTCCGGTCTCGTTCTATTTCCTTCAGTCGCACGTATTCTTTGTAGTCCATGATGACTGCCGCCGGTTTTTTGTTCTCCCTAATGACCTGCGTCTTAATCACTGTACGCGGCCGGAGGAAATTTTGATGCAGAGCGCGAAATCGCGTTCGACCCGCACCGGAGTGTACATTTTGGTACATGAGGACGCGGGGCGAACGCGATGACAAAGCTATGCGCGAAATTTACCCGGCCGCCCACGATAAGGGGGGCCTTTCGGCCCCCCTTATCGTGCATCTTGCGACCTTTCCGTATTTCCTAGTACATGCCTTCCATGCCGCCGCCCGGAGGCATCGGAGGATAGTTCGGTTTTTCCTTCGGCTTCTCCGCGATCATCGCGTCCGTCGTAAGCAGGAGGGACGCAACGGAAGCGGCGTTCTGGAGCGCTGTCCGGGCCACTTTGGTCGGATCGATGATGCCCGCGGCCATCATGTCGTCGACGTACTCTTCTTTTGCCGCGTCGAACCCGTAGCTGCCCTTGCCGTTCTTCACTTTCTCGATCACTATCGAGCCGTCGTAACCGGCGTTCTGGGCGATCCATCGAATAGGCTCTTCCAGGGCCTTCTTCACGATCTTAACGCCGAACTCCCGCTCGCCTTCGAGCTTCAAGGAATCCAGGCTTGGAATCGTGCGCAGGAACGCTACGCCGCCGCCGGGGATCACGCCTTCTTCAACCGCCGCCTTTGTGGCGTTGAGGGCGTCCTCTACCCTGGCTTTCTTCTCTTTCATCTCTGTTTCCGTGGCTGCGCCCACATTGATGACCGCGACGCCGCCCACGAGCTTCGCGAGCCTCTCCTGGAGCTTTTCCCTGTCATAGTCGGAGGTCGTTTCTTCGATCTGCGTCCTGATCTGTTTTACCCGGCCTTCGATGTCTTTCCTGTTGCCCGCGCCGTCGACGATCGTCGTATTGTCCTTGTCGATGACCACGCGCTTGGCGTTGCCGAGGTCTTTCAGGCTGATGCTCTCGAGCTTGATGCCGAGCTCTTCGGATATTACCTGGCCGCCGGTCAGGATGGCGATGTCTTCGAGCATGGCTTTCCTTCTGTCGCCGAAGCCCGGCGCCTTGACCGCCGCCACTTTCAGGGTGCCTCTCAGCTTATTCACCACGAGCGTGGCCAGGGCTTCGCCTTCCACGTCCTCTGCGATGATCAGAAGCGATTTGCCCATCTTGGCGACCTGCTCCAGAATGGGAAGGAGATCTTTCATTACGCTGACCTTTTTCTCGTTGATGAGGATGACCGGCTCGTCAAGGACCGTCTCCATCTTATCCGGGTTCGTTACAAAGTAGGGAGAAATATATCCTTTGTCGAACTGCATGCCCTCCACGATGTCGAGGGTCGTCTCCATGCTTTTCGCCTCTTCTACCGTAATAACGCCTTCTTTTCCCACTTTGCCCATGGCTTCCGCGATGATGTTGCCGATCGTCTCATCGTTGTTCGCAGATATGGTCCCTACCTGGGCTATCTCTTTCTGGTCCTGCGTCGTCTTGGAAAGCTTCTTCAGCCCGTCGATCACCACCTCGACAGCCTTCTCGATGCCCCGTTTCAGTTCCATAGGGTTGTGGCCTGCCGCCACGAGCTTGGCGCCTTCCTTGTAGATCGCCTGGGCCAGGACGGTTGCGGTCGTCGTTCCGTCGCCCGCCACGTCGGAGGTCTTGCTTGCCACCTCCTTTACCATCTGGGCGCCCATGTTCTCGAACTTGTCCTCGCACTCAACTTCTTTCGCGACCGTGACGCCGTCTTTAGTGACCGTCGGGGAACCGAAAGACTTTTCGAGAATGACATTCCTCCCCTTGGGGCCTAGGGTAACCTTCACCACGTCGGCAAGAGCGTTCACCCCTTTCAGGAGCGCTTCCCTTGCCTTCTGATCGTACAGAATCTCTTTAGCCATCTATACTCCTCCTTGTATTAATCTTCGATGACGGCAAGGACGTCATCTTCCCTCATGATCAGGTGCTCGTCGCCGTCGATCTTTATCTCCGTCCCTGAATACTTGCCGAAGAGAATCTTATCGCCGACCTTTACCGACACCGGAGACCTCTGACCGTTCTCGAGGACCTTTCCCTCTCCTACGGCGATCACGCGCCCTTCCTGGGGTTTTTCCTTAGCTGCGTCAGGGATGATAATGCCCCCTTTCGTTTTCTCCTCCTCCTCGATCCTCTTGACTACGAGTCTGTCTTGTAACGGTTTCACCTTCATTTTATCACGCTCCTTTCATGATTTTAAAGGAATTTAGCAATCGCCTATGCCGATTGCTAAAAATAATATAATTGCTATAATGCTTTTTTGTCAATAGGCCGAACAAATGTTTTTTTGAGGAAGGTATGACGTACTATACGATCTTCGCTTTCAGGAGATCGTGGATGTGGATAATCCCTATAGGATGCACCCTATCGTGGGCCTCAAAGACGAAGAGCGACGTGATCGAGAACTCCTCCATCGTGTGCAGCGCCGCCACGGCCAGCGCCCCCTTCTCGATCCCCTTGGGGTTCCCCGCCATCACGTCCCGGGCCCGTTTTTCCAGCATATTGTCGTATTTTTCGAGGGCCCTGCGCAAATCGCCGTCGGTCACCTACGCCGGTCAGCTCTTCATTCCTGCTGAAGACGCCGGCGACGCCGAGCCTCTTCGACGTGACCTCCATGATGACGTGCTTCATGAGCATGTCCTCGTAGACCCTCGGGACGGCGTCTCCCGTATGCATCAGGTCCTCGACCCTCAAAAGCAGGCGCCTGCCGATGGTCCCTCCCGGATGCAGCATGGCAAGATCGTCTCTGGTGAAATTCCGCTCCTTCATGAGGACCACCGCCATGGCGTCGCCGAGGGCGAGGGCCGTCGTCGTGCTTGACGTGGGGATGAGGTTGTAGGGACAGGCTTCTTCGACCTTCACATCGAGGACAACGTCGCCGTATCCTGCAATAGT
>CAVTDX010000109.1:0-66255 GCA_963733345.1 uncultured delta proteobacterium | reverse complement strand
CAATCAAACTTACTGCGAGTTGTTATTATAAGCTCTTTTAAGAAAATGTCAAGAGGTCTTTAAGAAACCTTAAAAAAACCTTTTGGCTTGCCGGTCAATCGCAGACTTGATCAGTATAGCAGCCTCGAGCCTGTCTGTCAAGGACAAAGTTTTCAGGCCGCCTTACCCTCCGCCGGCGGGCCGATCAAAGGACGGTCTCCCGGCCGGTCTTGACGTCGAGTGCGCGAAATTCATCGGCGGCGCGGTCCTGCAGATAGGCGTAGTCGTAGCCCTCCCCGTCTCTTATGTTCCCGTAAGCACGGCGGGCCTCATCGCTGCAGACCTCGCAGCAGGCCGCAGGCAGGGAGACGCAAAAGACCGTATAGCGCCGGCCGCCGCGCTGGGCGGCCGACGACTCTATCGTCCGGAAGCCGCAGCAATCGGGGCAGATCATGAAAGCGACGCGCTGCCTTTCGTGGATGTAGTCCGTGTCGTAGAATATATCGCGCGACCCCGTCTCAAAGGCGCGCCCTTTCTTGCGAATCCCCTCCACGACGGCCTCGCGGCCGCGGAAGGCGGCCAGTTGCTTTGCCGCAAGGGCCTTGACGTACTCCATGTTTTCCGGGGATTCCCTGAACCGGTCCGGGTCGTAATCAGGCTCGCGCAGGTTTGAAAAGTCGATCCCGGCCATGGCCATGATGATCCCCATGTTGATGTAAGGCAGGGCCGTCTCGATCGAATATCCCCCTTCCAGGACCGCTATGTCGGGCCGCAGCTTCCGGCTGAGGACCGCATAGCCCCTGGCGGTGAACCTCATGCTCGCCAGGGGGTCGCTGTAGTGATTATCCTGACCCGCCGAATTGATTACCACGTCGGGCTTGAACTCTTCGAGGAGCGGCAGCGCGAGATTATCGAGAATATAATGGATCCCCTCGTCCGTCGTCCCCGGCGCCAGGGGGACGTTGATCGTTGTCCCGTAGGCCGTCGGGCCGCCCAGCTCTTCGGTAAAGCCGGACCCCGGGTAGAGGGTGCGCCCGTCCTGATGGAAAGAAATAAAGAGCACGTCCGGGTCGTGCCAGAATATTTCCTGCGTGCCGTCCCCGTGATGGACGTCCGTATCGACGATGGCGATCCGCTTTACGCCGTATGTCCGGCGCAGGTGCTCCACCATGACGGCCTCGTTGTTTATGTCGCAAAAACCCCTGTTTCCGTGGCAGACGGTCATGGCATGATGGCCCGGAGGTCTTATGATGGCAAAGGCGTTCTTCACCTCTCCCCGCATAAAGGCATCGGCCATCACCAGGGTCGAGCCGGCCGCGACCAGATGGGCCTGCTCGACGCGGCTCTGCACGTCGGGGACGCAAAAATGGACGCGGGATATCTCCTTGGCCGTGGCGAGGCGGGGATGATACTCCCTGACCTCGGGCATGTCCATGATCCCCTCTTCGAAGATCTGGTCGCGGGTGTAGAGCAGCCTCTCTTCCCTTTCGGGATGGGTGGGACTGATGGCCCAGTCGAAGGCCGGGAAAAAGAGCACGCCCGTCGGCTTCATTGCGCGGCCCCCTCATAACCGTGCACAAACCCCGGCGCGATCTGGATGCCCACGTCAAAGAGCTTCCCGACCGGGCCCCGGCCCCGGATGATGTTGAATTGCTCCTCAAGGTAGACCTGGGCCTCGTCGGCGTAGGCTGAAAGACCCCTCTCGCTGCCGATCTCCTTGAGAAAACGGCGCGCCAGCTGCCTTGCGTCCTCGATCTGATAATTACGGTCCTCGATAGGGCCGCTGAAGCCCCCCGGTGAAACGGTGTACACCCTGTTCTGGGTGTCTACGTGGACCTGCACTTCCAGTGTGGGCCTGGCCAGCGCCGCGCCCAGGGCGTTTGCCACAGGCGAATGGTGGTGCAGAAAATGCTCGACCCCGACTCCTTGGCGAGCATCGGGACGATAGCCGGCGCCGCGGCGCCGATGCCGATCAACCGGTGAAGGGCGAACTTCTTGCGGCTTGCTACCTCCCACACCTTGTAGGCAGGCTCATCCTCCCACCGGCGAAACATGTCGCGAATGCTCTTGAGCAATGTCTCTACGACCCGGTCCGCGACGCTGCGGCAAAGCGCCGGAAGAGGCCGGCCCAGACTCGCGGCAACCGGCTCAAGCCTCGATCCGGAGGCGCCTTCATCCCCGATGTGCAACTTGAGCAGGACGTTGAGCGCATCGGTCACAGTCGGCGCTTCCCCGCCAAGACAGGCTGCCGGTCCTAAGCGTTCCGGCCCCACCTTAAGCCCTCCGGACTCTTCGGAAACGACGCTGTCTCCGCCCATGGCTATGGAGTTGACGGCAAAGGACCGGATGTGGGTCAGGCGCCCTCCGATTAAGGCCCCTTTCGACGCGTAGAGAGGTTGTCCCTCGATAAGCAGCGAAATGTCGGAAGTGGTGCCTCCGATGTCTGCCACCACGGAATTGAGAGGTTCCCGGCTCAAGGCCGCGCCTCCCATCGTGCTAGCGGCAGGCCCGGAAAAGATAGTCTCGCAAGGTCTTCTGCGGCTCGCTTCGAGCGGCATTGTCCCGCCGTCCGCTTTTAGTATGTGGAGATCGCAACCGGGAAGTCTCACCGCCAGGGCCTTCTCGATCGCATCGGCAAAGGCGTTCCATTCCTTGAGCGTCATGGCCGTATAATAGCAGGTCGCTGCGCGGCGGGGGAAATTAAGGCGTCCGGATGTCTCGTTGCTCGTGCACGCATCGATGTGGGGATAACGGGCCCGGATCAAGTTCCTGACGAGCATTTCATGCCGGTCGTTGCGGTTGGAAAACTTACCTGCCACAGCCACCCGACGAATGGCCAGCCGGTCAATCTCCTGCAAGACCCCTTCGATCTCTTTTTCGTCCGGCGCTTCGATCTGCCTGCCCCGGAAGTCTATGGCGCCCTTCAGGAAATAGGCGTCGGGACTCATCCGGTAAGCCGAAAAGGGCAGCCCGCTGCCGGGCAGAAGCAAGAGCGCGGTGCGCTCCCCCCGTTCGGCGGCCAGAAGGTTCGCGACAAGGGTGGTGCTCAGGACGACCCTTTGGATGCTGTGAGCGTTGCTTGCGGCGAGGAGCTCATCGAGAACGGTAATGAGCGTTCCCTTCAGATCTCCCTCGTCCGTGGGGCGCTTGACGCTCATGACGACAGACCCTTCGGAAAAAAGGACGCCGTCGGTATAGGTGCCTCCCACATCGATTCCGATCAGCATCTTCGTCATGCCCGTTCCCTAAGATTCACGAACCGAGCGTTTTGGCTATGTCGCGCGTACGGCCGTCTTTCAGGCCGGCCTTTCAGAAGACGAACAGGTCCATGCCGCCCAGCATATTGACGACCGCCCCTGTCATGTACTTCGCGTTGTCGGACACGGCATATGCGATGGCTTCGCCGATCTCCTCGGGTTCAGCGGGCCTGCGAAGGGCTATCCTCTTCTCGAACCTCTCACGGATCTCCGGCGCGATCGGCTCATAGTACGCCTCGGTATTTGCGGTCCCCACAAGCACGCAGTTGACAGTGATGTTGAAGCGGGCGCCCTCCAGGGCGGCCGACTTCGCCAGGCCGATGAGACCCGCTTTCGCCGCGCCGTAGCTCGACTGGCCCGAGCCGCCCATGACGCCGGCAACCGAAGTCATGTTGACGATGCGGCCGAACTTGTTGGCGCACATGTCCGGCCAGGCTTCCTTGATGCAGTAAAAAGCGGAGTTGAGGCAGAGCTTGATCTCTGCGTCCCATTCCTCTATGGTGGTCTTGGCGATGGTCACCATGTGGCGCATCTGGGCGGCGTTGTTAACGAGGATGTTGACCGGTCCGAGCTCGCTCTTAATGGTTGCAAAGGCCCTCTTGACATCCTCATAGTCCCTTCCGTTCATTCTCACTGCCAGGGTCTTGCGCCCCATGGCCCTGATCTCCTCGGCCACGGACCTGACGCCGTTCATGTTGTTGAAGCCCGTGACTGCGACGTTTGCTCCGTCCCGCGCGAGCGCGAGGGCCGCGGCCCTCCCGATGCCGTGAGGCATCGAAGCGCCCGTTACCAACGCGAGTCTTCCTTCCTGCGACATATCGACACCTCCATCGTGTGGTTTTATGGCCCCGGCGAGACTCGAGACGCGCCTCCGCGATCCTTCTCATCTACACATTTCACTAGAAAGCGCCGCGCGCAAGGCGGCGGTAGGAAATCAAACAAAGGCCCATCGCGGCCGCCGGGGCCCGATGGGCCTTTCGTAAGCGCGTCTTTCTTCGTTGCCCTACTTCTTTACGGGCTGAAACGCGAAAAAGACGCGTTCCGCCATGATCGTGCCTGCTCTTCCCTTTTCGATGGGCATAGCAGGGACATCGAACACGACAAGCTCCACCTCGTCGCCGCGCTGCAGGGCGCCCGCCGGGCAGTTGACGATCTTGCTTATCATCCTCTTGACCGGACCGTCAAACTGGATGACCGCATGGATCAGGGGCGATTCATAGCCTAAGGGCACGCCCTTCACCTCTTCGGAGAGGACGACGACTCTGCCCTTCTTGGGCAGGTCTATGTACTCCAGGCTCTGCGAGTAGCAGGCCGGGCAGATGACGCCCCTGGGAGGGAAGGCGACATGACCGCAGTCCTTGCACTTCGTCGTCGTGAATCTCCCCTGCTTCAGGTTCTCGTAAAAAGGCCACACCATATTGAACTCTTTGGCCTCCACGGGCCAAAGATCCATTGTGACGGGATAAAGGTTCTCAAGTATTGGGACTCCTGTTGCGGACATCGTAGACCTCCTTATTTTACTGGTTCCAATCCGTATATGACTATGGTGTGCTCGGCGTTCGCCCCGCTCAGGTTGTGGGTGAGACCGATGTCCGCGCCTTTCACCTGATGGCGCGCCCTGCCCTGGAGCTGCTTCATGATCTCGATGCCCTGCCTGATGCCCGTTCCGCCGAAGGGATGGCCGACGGCCAGGAGACCGCCGTCCGTGTTGACGGGGACCTTGCCGTCTATCTCGATCTGCTTTGAGGCGCAGAATTGTCCTCCCTCGCCTTTCTTGCAGAAACCGAGCTCCTCCACTTCGATAACTTCCGAAATGGTAAAGCAGTCGTGCGTCTGGGCTACCTTCACGTCGCTCGGGGAGACCTTGGCCCTCTTGTATGCCTTCTCCGCGGCTACCCTCGTGTGCTTCCAGTCGGCAAGGTGCTCGCCCGGGAAGTTCACTGAAAGGCTCGAGAGGGACGCCTGCGCGCAGCCCCTCAGGTAGACGAGGGGTCTGTTCGTGTACTTCTTCGCTATTTCATCGGTGGTGATGATGCACGCCGCCGCGCCGTCCGTAATAGGGCAGCAATCGTAAAGCGTCAGGGGCGGGACGACCGAAGGCGCGCTCATCGCCTCTTCCAGGGTCAGCCTCTTCTGCATCTGCGCCACCGGGTTATCGGAGGCGTAATTATAGTTGGCCACGGAGACGGCCGCAAGGTCTTCCTTCTTTGTCCCGTAGTGAATCATGTGCTCCTGTGCGGTCAATGAGAAGAATGGCGGCGGCAGGCCCATGCCGTGGGTAGCTTCCCAGTCGTGGTCGACGGATGCGAGCTCGCTGTAGAAGACCTCCCATTTCTGGGGCGTGTACAGCTTTTCGCCTCCGATCGCCATGACGATATCCGCATTTCCCGACTCGACGAGTCCTTTCGCGAGAATGATGGCCGTGCTCCCGCCCGCGCAAAGCGTGTCGCAGCGCGTACAGATGGACGTCGGCTTCAACCCGAGCCTCTCCGCGACGACGGGCGCCGTGTTTACCTGGAAAGAGCACCTGCCGGCATACGACGTGGCCACAATGATCCCGTCTATATCCAGGGGTTTGAGCCCCGGTATATCATCGAGACAAGCCTTGCCCGCTTCCTGGAACAGGTCCATGATGTGGGCTTCCCTTACGCCCCACTTGCCCTGACCGCCTCCCAATATTACTGCGTTTCTCGACATGAAACCCTCCTTGATGTAGGTCTATTGCCTTCGGCTTACCGTTGCCCCCTCGATAAATCTGGAGGGGGGACACCCCTCTCGATAACGGTTGTGGGGACACTCCTCTCGCCGTTTCACCTTCGGAGGGGTGTCCCCACTCCGATTTTGAGGAGTGTCCCCCCAACCTAAATAAGGAAGGGGCTATCTGCCCTTGAAGACCGGTTTTCTTTTCTCTATAAAGGCCTGAAAGCCTTCTCTCCCGTCCTCCGACAGGTAAGTAGCGACAAAGCATTCATTCTCGAACGTGATCCCCGCAGCTGATATCCATGTTTATGCCGTTGTCGACGGCCCTCTTCAGCACGCTGAGGGCCACCCTCGGCTTGGCCGCCAGCTTCTTCGCCCAGGCCTTCGCCTCGTCCAGCAAGGCCTCTCTCGGCACGACCTTGTTGACGAGGCCTATCCGGCAAGCTTCATCTGCGCTCACGGTATCGCCCGTGAACAGGAGTTCTTTTGCTTTCCCGACCCCGATAAGCCTCGGCAGTCTCTGGGTGCCGCCGGAGCCGGGAATAATGCCGAGGTTGACCTCGGGGCAGCCCATCTTTGCATCGGCCGAGGCAATCCTCAGATCGCAGGCGAGGGCAAGCTCGAGGGCGCCGCCGAGCACGAAGCCGAAGACCGCGGCAATCGTGGGTTTGCCGATGCCCGCAATCTTATCGACGCAGCCTCTGGCGATCCTTCCAAAGGCGTAATACTCCGATACCGACTTCCCCGCTACTTCTTTTACGTCAAGGCCCGCGGTGAAGACTTTCTCGCCGACTGCGGTGAAAATAACGGCCCGCACCGAATCGTCTTTTTCGAGCTCGCAAAAGGCGTCGTAGATTTCCCGGTATGCTCCGACGGTGAGCGAATTGACGGGGGGCCTGTTCAGCTTGACGATCGCGACGCCTTCCTCTTTTTCCAGCAGCAGCGCTTCATACGCCATAGAAGCCCCCTTCGCTATTTGTTGTAGTCGTACCATCCCGCGCCCGTCTTCCTGCCGAGCACGCCGGCTTTCACCATGTTCTTGATCGATAGGGGCGGGTCCCATTTCAGCTCTTTCGGCAGCTCTTTGTGGAAGTAGTCCATCACGTGGTAGTTGATGTCGATGCCCGTGAGGTCCATCAGCTCGAAGGGGCCCATGGGATAGTTTAGACCGAGCTTTGCCGCCTTGTCGATGTCCTCTTTGGAGGCCATGCCCTCCTCGTACAGTCTTACGGCTTCGATGGCAACGGCGATCATGAGCCTGTTCGCGAGGAAACCGGGAACGTCGACCTTCACTTCAACAGGCTCTTTTCCCAGTTTTTTCGATAACTCCATGGTGGTTGCCACGGTCTCGTCGCTCGTCTTGATGCCCCTGATCACTTCGACCAGCCTCATGAGGGGCACCGGGTTGAAGAAGTGCATGCCGACGACCTTGTCGGGCCTCGCGGTGGCGGAGGCGATCTCCGTGATGGACATGGACGACGTGTTGGTAGCGAGGATCGCGTCTTTTTTCGTGATCTCGTCGAGCTGCTTGAATACCTTTTTCTTGAGGTCCATTACCTCGAGGATGACCTCTACGACTAGGTCCGCATCCTTCATGTCCTCTGTCTTCGTCGTGCCTTTGATCCTGCCGATGACCGCGTTCTTGTCGTCCGCGGTCATTCTGCCCTTTTCCACGTTTCTTGAAAGAATCTTGTCGATGTTCTTCAAGCCGTTCTGTACAAACCTGTCCTCAATATCGCTCATAATGACATCGTAACCGGCCTGTGCGGCAACCTGCGCAATGCCGTTGCCCATCGTACCCGCGCCAACAACACCTATCGTCTTGATCGTCGCCATAGAAATACCTCCGAAGTGTGTCAGATTACGCAATTAATCGCGCTAGAGTCGTAATTATATAACTATAATGAAAGGCTCATGTCAATTCTTATTTCTCCATCGGCCCCTTCTTTGCCGCAGAAAAAGCGATGTTTTCCCGGAAACGGGAAGTATCCGGGCATCGTAATGAAGCGACCCCGCGTTCATAATCGTGAACGGATTGCCCCCGCGACGTCCCGTATTGCCTGCATTGAGACCTCTCGTTATACTATGGACGGCGGACTCTTCGCAATCTTCGGGAGGTGAAAGCATGGAAGGGCGCAGGGAAGAGATTATGGGGAAAGTAATGGCCTTCTGGCAAAGCCGGATAATTCTGACCGGCGCCGAGCTGGATGTTTTCACATGCCTCGACCGGGCGGAAGCGTCCGCTGCCGGCCTGTCAAAAGACCTGGGCTGCGACAGCCGCGCCATGGAGCGGCTGCTCGATGCTCTCGCCTCTCTGGGGTTCCTCAAGAAAGAGGCAAACGTTTTCAGCCTGACGGAACAGGGAAAGATGCTCTCTTCCGGGCATCCCGAGACCATTTTGCCCATGCTTCTCCATTTCAATGAGTTATGGCAGAAGTGGAGCCGCCTGACCGACGTGGTGCGGACGGGGAAAGCATCGGAACGGCCGGGAGGGGGAAAAGGCGCGGCTAACCTCCGGGCTTTTATCGGGGCCATGCACGCGATAGGCGTAAGCCTCTCGATGGAGATCGGCCGGGCCTTCGATGCGGGCCGCTTCAGCCGCCTTCTCGATATCGGCGGGGGGTCGGGGACTTACACTATCGCCTTTCTTCAGGCAAATGCGCAGTTGACGGCGGTCGTTTTCGATCTTGCCCCCGTTATCCCCATGGCCGGAGAAAGACTGCAAGCGGCGGGTCTGAGCGGCAGAGCGACGCTTGCGGCCGGAGACTTCTACGTTGACGAGCTCCCTTCCGGGTGCGATCTCGCCCTCCTTTCAGCAATCATCCACCAAAACAGCCCCGCCCAGAACCTGGAGCTTTACCGGAAGGTTTTTCGCGCCCTCGACGCTGGCGGGAGCATACTCATCCGCGATCACATCATGGACGAATCGCGCACTTCGCCTCTTGCCGGCGCCCTTTTTGCCGTCAACATGCTGATCGGCACGACCGGGGGAGGTACATACACGTTCGGGGAGATCAGGGAGGGATTGGAAAAGGCGGGCTTTGTCGGCGTCTCCCTTATCCGTGCGGGAAGGGAGATGGACGGGTTGGTGGAGGCGAGGAAGCCGGGGTAGGCAACTGCCGGCGGCCGGGCGCTTTTTGCGCCTGGCTTTGTCATCGCGCTCGCCCCGCATCCTCATGTACGCACAATGTACACTCCGGTGCGGGCCGAACGCGATTTCGCGCCATCCATCAAAAATCGCCACGGCCGGAAAAAGAAAAACGGCAATGGGGACGTTCTTCGCGGCCGGGTTAATTTCGCGCGCCCCCCGCGCATCCGGCGTGCTTCTTTCTTCATTCTCCCTTCACAAGGAAGACCGAGCAGGGCAGTCTTCTCACAAGCTCGTGATTGATCCGGCCGTAGACAATGTGCTCGACCCTGGTTTCATCATGGGCGGCCATAATGAGCAGGTCTATTTTCTCCGCCTCAACGGTCTTCAGGATTTCATGGACCGGTTCGGCATCTTTCACTATCTCCTTGATCGCCATCCCTTCGGCTTTTTCCTTCTTTATCATCGTGTCGAGGTCGTCTTTGACCCTCTGCATCATGGCCCGATACTCTTCCTCCAAGCCCCGGAGGAGGGGAATGGGGAGAGAACCGCCCTTGAGGAAGAAGGGGTCGTACATCGCGTGGAGTATCGAGAGACGAGCCCCGTATGTTCTCGCAAGAGAAATACCGTAGTGGATCGCCTTTTTGCACTCGTTTGTAGACCTGCTTATCACAAGAATACGCTTCACATCTTCCATTGTCGCCCTCCATCTTGATCGCCGCGCTTGCCGAGCGACACCCGATCGAGCGATTGGGAAACGGCGGAGTCCTGACCCGTCACCCCTTCGACATTCGCGCGAGCAGAAGCGCCGCGAGGGGGTCCCCGGCGCGGGGTTGCTTAAGGCCGACGACGCCTGCCACATATTTGCCGGAGCGCAGCAGAACCACGCCCTTATAGAGGGGTCAACGGCGCGCAAAGAAGCGCCGTTCTTCTCGGGTCTGATATCGGTCGCGGCCCCGGCCTCCTTCAGATACTTCCCATAATCGTCGAAGATCCGCTTCGCGGCCTCGACGGATGCGCAGAAGATGACGACAGATTTTGCCGGTTCCTTCTCGATCGTCGCCTCCGCGGTCATTCCCCTTCCGAAGAAGTTGTGGCCGAGGAGACCTGCGGCGTAATACCGCTCGGTTAGGGGGACCACGCCGGGGACTTTGAGGAATTCCAGCTCCCGGGGCTTCGCGCGGCCGGCCGGGAGGCTGCGGGAGATCGCCTCTGCGGCAGACTGAAGAGTGCCGCCGGCGTCGCCCGGGAATGTGCCCGAGGCCTCGACCCGCACGAAGTAGCGGTCCTGGTAAAACATTACCTGCGACTCATCGGCGAACCCTTCGGCGCCTATGTTTGTCTGCTTTGCGGCCTGATCGCGGTACGACGCGAAGATGCCGAAGGCATCGAGCAGCGATCCCATCCGGAAGACGGTCGCCGCGACCCCGTAGTCCTTGCCGTCCTGCCGCACATACAGCGCCGTCGCGGCCTTCGCAAACCCGTAGGGCAGATAAAGCTCCGCCTCTCCGTCGATATATTTGTAGAGGGTCTGCGGGGTATAGGTTGCCGGCCTGCCTTCCATGGCCCATCCCGGCGCGAAGTTCGCCGGGAGCAATGCATCGACTGCCTCTTCCGCGGCGTACAACGGACAGGCAAGGGACAAAAGCGCGACCAGAACGGAAATAACGCGCATCATGCGAAGAGACTCCCCGCCTGGCGCATCTTCCCGGCAATGTCGATGCCGTTGACGCAGCGGGCAGTGCATTCCGCGCAGGCGGAGCAGAGGCGGGCGCGAGCCGCCTCGCCGAAGGTTTCCTTCCCGAGCGCATATTCTCCGTAAGCCTGGGCATACATGAGGGCCCGGTTCACCACGCTGATCTTCACGCCTTTGGGACACGTAGGCTCGCACTTCGCGCAGAGCCTGCAGTAGCTCCTATCGATGGCCGCCGCATACCTTTCTACGATGCGCGCATCGGCGCTCGTCATCTTCATCCCCATCACAGGGAACATCTGGTTCACGTGCTCCAGGGTCTTCATCCCCGCGATCGCGTTGGTCACGTTCGCGTCCTGGAGCACCCACTTCAATGCGGCGGCGGCCTGTTCGGGACTTATGGACGGGACAACGTCCCTGCCTCGGGCGGCTGCCTGGATCTTCATCGCGACCACGCCGATGCCGGCCGCTTTGGCCCTGGCGATAGCCTGTTTCAGCGCGGGGTCCGATTTCATGTTGTACGCCACGAGCACCGTATCGAAGAACTTCTCCGGGTCGTCCACGAGCGCGTCGATCACCCCCGCCTGGTTGGTGTGGGTCGTCACCCCGAAAAACCGGACCTTCCCCTGCTTCCTGAGCTTGAGGTATGCTTCGCGCACTTCAGGGATAAAGGCCCGCTTCGGGTCGTCCACGTTGTGGAGCTGGATGACGTCGATATGGTCCGTCCCGAGACCCTCGAGACTGGTCTCCACGTCCTTGACTATGGCGTCCGCGGTGTTCGAATCGGGCTTCGTCTTTGTAGCCACATACACCTTGTCCCGGATGCCCTTGATCGCCCTGCCCACGATCGATTCGCTTCTTCCGTTCAGATAGCGGCGGGCGGTATCCACGTAATTGATGCCCATATCGAGGCCGGCGCGTATGACTTCATACTCGGGCGTCAGCATGGCGCCGAAGCTGAGGGTCGTGACCTTGAGCCCGGTCCTTCCCAGGGTGCGGTATGCGAGGGTCCCGGCCGGCTCGGCACGGACGAGGCCCGCCAAACCTCCAAAGGCCAGAGCGGCGCCCGCGCCCGCCACCCCTGCTTTCAGGAAATCCCTCCTGTTCATCGTCCCCGAGTCATCCCGCTTTTTCATGATCCTCTCCTGATTTCGCGATGTTATGCTCCATGAAGGCATTGTAGCCTCTTTCGGTCTTTCGATCAAGCCCCCTCCCCATACGGGCGCCTCACAGACCGCTTCGCTCTGCAAAGGTTAGGGTCGGAAGCGATGAGCCGGATGGCCTTGGCGATGTGTCCGCTACCATGACGCCCCGCAGACCGATGTTCTTCAGCCTAACGACTGCCGCCGTTTTCTTCTGTCCTTCGGACGTGATTACTTTCGTTGCGCCATCCATGGTTATCCTCACTCATGCAATTCACTTTTCACAAAATTCAGGGTCCCGCCCGCCAGGAGGTGCTCTCGCTGGCGCTCCGACACGTCGAGCAGGGTCATGATGGTCCTTCCTCCGGCTTCGACCGGGATCTCCCTGTCGCCCCGCTCGATTCGTTTTCGCACATCGGGAAACAGAACCTTCGTTCCTTCCCTTAGCCGGTCGTAGTCGCCGGGGTCCTTGAACGTGAGCGGCAGGATGCCAAAGTTGCAGAGATTGGATTCGTGGATGCGGGCGAAACTCTTTACAATCTTGGCGCGCACGCCCAGGCGCCGCGGCGCCAGCGCCGCATGCTCGCGGCTCGACCCCTGGCCATAATTATGACCGCCTACAACCACGACGTCGCCCGGGCCCGGCAGGCAGAGGCGAAACCGGCACGGATCTGCTCGAAGACATGCTCGCTGATGGCCTCAATGTTTGAACGGAGAGGGAGCACCTGGCTTCCCGCCGGCATGATCGCATCGGTGGAGATGTTGTCCCCCACCTGCAGCACCACCTCGGCTGCGAGTGCGTCAGGAAGGGCGGTAAGCTCGGGCAGGGGTTTGATGTTCGGACCGCGCACGACCACGGTGTTCCTCAAGCTCAAGGAGGGGAAGACGATGGAGCGGTCGTCCGTGAGATACCGCTTCGGGTCCCGGAGGCGCGGGAATGTTTGCTCGCCCGCCAGGTCGCGGGGATCGGTGATCACGCCCCGGAGGGCGGAGGCGGTCGCCGTCTCCGGCGAACAAAGGTAAATCTTGTCATCCTTTGTGCCCGAGCGTCCGGGAAAGTTCCTCGGGAAGGTCCTGAGGCTTATCTCGCCCGTCCCCGGGGCCTGGCCCATGCCGATGCAGCCGTGGCAGCCGGGCTCATGCAGCCGGGCGCCGGCGCCGAGGAGAGCCAGAATCCCGTTCTCCCGGGCGATGTTTTCGAGCACCTGACGGCTGCCGGGGTTCACATGGAAAGAGGTAGTGGGATGGACATGCCTGCCTTCCAGCATACGAGCCGAGACCATCAGGTCCCGGAAGGAGGAATTGGCGCTGCTGCCCACTATCACCTGGTCCACCCTGGCGCCGGCCGCCTCGCGCACGGGCACGACGTTGCCGGGCGAGCCGGGCGTGGCGATCAGCGGCTCGATCTCCCCGAGGTCAAGGGTGAAGTCCTCGTCGTACGGCGCGCCCTCGTCGGCGGAAAGCTCGCGCCAGGCGAGGCCTCGGCCCTGCGCCTCAAGATATTCCCGCGTCCGAGCGTCCGAGGGAAAGAGACTGCTGGTGGCGCCCAGTTCAGCGCCCATGTTGCCGATGGTCTCCCGATCCGTGGCGGAAAGAGTCGCCGCTCCCGGGCCGTAGTACTCCACGATCTTGCCCACACAGCCCTTGACGCCAAAGCGGCGCAGCATCTCCAGGATCACATCCTTGGCGCTCACCCAGTCGGGAAGCCTTCCCAGCAGCTTGACGCCGAGCACGCGAGGGCAGGGAAGGTAATAGGGAAAGCCTGCCATGGCCAGGGCCACGTCCAGCCCTCCCGCGCCGATGCCGAGCATCGAGACGCCGGCGGCGCTCGTCGTGTGGCTGTCGGCGCCGAGCAGGGTCTTGCCGGGTGAGCCGAAACGCTCCATATGGACCTGATGGGATACGCCGTTGCCCGCCCCGCTGAAGTGGATGCCGTATCGCGCGCAGGCGGTCTGGAGGAACTTGTGATCGTCGGCGTTCTTGAAGTCCGTGTGCAGGATGTTGTGGTCCACGTACTGGACCGCCAATGCCGTCTTGACGGCGGGGAGGCCAAGGGCCTCGAACTCGAGGCATGGCAAGTGTGCCCGTGGCGTCCTGGAGCAGTGTGTGGTCGATCCGGAGGCCGATCTCCCGTCCGGGGGACAGTTCGCCCTCGGCAAGATGGTCGCTGAGTATTTTCTGGGTAAGGTTTTTTTTCATGGCTGTCGCCGTTCGATATCTTCTTTTTAATCTAATCCTTCGAGACATTACTGTCTAAAATAATCATCCGCCATCCTATTCATCTACAGCGCGTGCTCGGTGCGCCGTATGATCTCTGCCTGAATCTGCGGGTCTAATTCCACCCACAAGGCGCTGTAACCCGCCACTCTGACAACCAGGTTGCGGTGACGCTCCGGATGCTTTTGAGCGTCTAACAAGATCTTCCTATCTACGACATTGAACTGCATGTGCCCTCCGCCGAGGTCGACCAGGTAGGTCTTGACGAGTGCGAGAAATTTGAGGAGATCTTCCCGGGTCTTCAGCGCAGAGGGATGAAATTTAATGTTGAAGAGGGTCCCGAATATGGGGACCTGATTTATCCTGCCGGCAGATCTTATGGCCGCCGTGGGGCCATTCACATCCATTCCTTGGGCAGGCGAGACGCCGCCGTCGGCTAACGCGAGGCCGGCCAACCTGCCGCTTGGAAGGGCGCCGACCTGGCGGCCGGAAGGACCCTGAAAAGAGATGCTGTGCGGGGCGCATTCATAAGTAGAACCATAGCAGGCGTCTATCCCGTTTATCATCCGACACAGCCAGTCATACGAATCGGCGGCCATGCCGTCGACGTACTCGTCGCCGTTGCCGTACTTCGGCGCAGACAGAAGAAGCCGGCGCACATCCTCCTTCCCTTCAAAGTTGACGCTCAGGGCTTCCATGAGCTGTTGCTTGCCGATCGAACCCTCTTCGTAGACGCGTTTTTTGATTGCCGCGAGCGAGTCTACCACATCTATTATTCCGACGGGAAGGATGTACATGGATCCCTGCTGGCGCTCACACCCGCCGCCCATGGCGTTCTGGCCGCGTTTTATGCAATCATCAAACAGACAGGAGGCAAAGACCTGGGGAAGCACGGCCGACCGGAATAGGCGGACTTCATTGAGACCCTTTGTAGATCTGGCGAGGAAGAATCTTACCTGCTCCTGGAATTTTCCGTACAGCTCGTCGTATGTCTTGAAGTCTTCGAACTTGCCGGTCTTCGGGCCGAATTGTTTCTTCGCTGTAGGGTCGAACCCATCCGAGAGCGTAAGCTCGAGGATTTTTGGCATATTCATGATGACCGGCAGGGTAGCGGCCGTCTTGTGCGGAATGACCGGCAGGACGCAGCCGGCGAGCGTATAACCCCGGGCCTCTTCGAGACCTACTCCCTTGCGCAACAAGTGCTCGATATACGTTTTATCGCCGAACCAAGCGGGATAACCGAGCCCGAGCCGGGTAAGCTCGGCGGCCTTCATCGCGAATATCGGCGAAAGGTTCTCATGATATCTCACGGAAAGGGTAGGGTGAGGCGTTCTCGTCCTCATTGCCGCCTCTATCCAGAGGTAGGACAGCTCGTTCGTGGCGTCTTTCCCGTCCGGGGTCTGCCCGCCCAGTGTGCAGTTCATAAACATCGCCTCACCCGACGCGCCTTTGCGAGAGGCCACAGCCCTGAACCTCCGGCCTGCGCTCATCTTGACCCTCAGGCACTCCAAAAGCTCGACGGCTTCTTCCCTGGCGAGCCTTCCCTCCTCTACATCGCGCTTATAATAGGGATAGAGATACTGGTCCACCCTGCCCGGGGCTGTTGCATCCGCCCCTGCGCCGGCATCGTAATACATTAAGACCTGGCAAAACCACATTGTTTGCAGCGCCTCATGGAAGGTGCGCGCCGGCCTCGAAGGGACCCAATCGCAAATCTCCGCTATCCTTTGGAGTTCCGCTCTTCTGTCGCCTTCAGCCGAGGCCGCCAATTCCGTCGCCAGGGCCGCATACCGTCTGCCGTACTGAATTCCCGCCCGCAAGGATATGGCCAGGGCCTGGAGAAAATACGCTTTATCTCGGGATGCGTCGTCCCGGACCCCTGTCGCTCCCAACTCCCCTTCCACCTCATCGAGTATGCCGGACAACCCTTTTTGAATAGCCTTTTCGAAATCGGGGGAATACCAGCTCTTGTCGCCCTCGATCTCCTGAAAAAAACTGTAAACCCAGGCCCCCCGGTCGCACATCTCGTAGATTTCCTTCATTTTTTCAGCGCCCAGGTAGCGCTCAATGGCCGGTTTGAGAGCCCTGTCCTTCCAATAGTCGCAAATCTCCTTCATTGTCTCTACATCGTTTTCCGTGACTTGCTGCAGAAACTGCCCGTTTTCGAACTCCGGGACCACCCAATCCACGTAGTACTCGGGCAGCCACTCTGCCGCCATCGGCTTTGAACCGAAATCCCCGACGAACAGCTGGCCTTCGTCTATATAAATGGGAATTTCCGCGACAATCTTTTCGAAAGCCTTCGCCCTCCTGATAGGGACCGGCAAACCTTCCGTCTCCTTGAAGGAGGCGGTGAGCAACCTGGCGCGCTCCATTGACGCAGGCTCTTTATCGCGTCGATCGCGTATCCTTTCCCACAACTTCTGACCCCTGGTCATCCCTTGCGCAGCTTCGGACTCGACTCCTTTATGATCGGCAAAGGTCATTTTAGCCTCCTTGCGATTTGAATTACCCTGCCGTCCTTGACCGACTGATCGATCTAAAGCCGTGCTTAATATATTAGGCGGGGTCTCTTCTATATCTTCAAGCCTTCAAACGTCGCGGTCCCGAAAGACGTGACCGCAGTTCCCGATATCTTGTCGCCATCCACGGCAGCCGAGACCTTCAGTTTCAGCGGACCCATCGGCGTCCTGGCTGTGGTGCTCCACTCACAGCGGTTCCCGTCAACGACGCCTCCGCTGAATTCCTCCAGACCCATGGCGCTCTCGTAGACGCCGCTCAGAGAGCCGCCGTCGGACTTCAGGGTCAGCCTGGCCTGCTGCGGCCCCATCGGCGTGGTCAATGTGATATTGTATGTCCCGTCTGCCGCCATGGATTTCTCCTCCTTCACCGGAATTTGGGTGTGCGCACAGATTTAGTCGTGTTTCCTGCTCGTTTCTCCCCTAGTTTTGCTCTGTTTTTGCCGGCGGCTTCCCTTCCTTTCTCGGTGGAGCGAGGACCGGAACCCCATAGGACTCGTATTTTTCCATCCTCTTTGGAATGTCGAAGGCATCGGGCCTCCGCATGGACATACCCACATTCTCCCTGATTTCCACACAGTGCTCAACCTTGCCGGCCATGTACAGGCGAGATCTCTTTTGCTCCTCTTCGCCGAATACCACGGAAATACGGTCGCCATCCACCTTGAGCGTCCCCGCGATGCCGCAAATAGGGCACTCCACCGGATTTGCGGTCTTGACCGTAAGAAGGTCGGAGTGGCAGACCGGGCATGTTCCTTCGTCGCCCATCCATCTCACGTCCTCTGTGGGCTGGTGCATTGCTTTGGCCACATTCTGACCCAGCCTTCTGGCCCTCGCCAGCCCGTCGGGGTCGAGAACGGGGTTCCCAAGCAGGCTCATGGAGGTAATTTGCATCTGATCGATCACCGTCATGTTCGAGGGGAAGGTAAAGAGATACATCAGGGGAAGCCCCAGGGAAAGCCAGTGCGGGGTCGTCGCGCCCCCCACGCTGATGAACGCGGCTACCCTCTTCTTGAAAGACCGTTCATCCGGCCCTTTGGCCGGCGGGCTCGGCAGGGTCTCTCTCAATTTCCTTGCCTCGGCCAGCCATGCCACATCCCGACAAGGACCTCTCCTGTCCGCAATCACCTTCACGATGCCGGGAGGACCGAGCACATAGACGGGGGCGGAGAGGATCATTCCGTCGCATTCCAGGAGCTGGTCGTCCAGAAAAGCAAAGTCGTCTCTGATAACGCAGTCCCCTGCGCCGCCTCCTATGAAACTCATCGTGCAGGTCCTGCAACCTTTACACGGCTTAATGTCAAGGTCGTGCAGGCGCATCATGGAGACTTCCACGCCCGATTCCTCCGCACCCATCAGCGCTTCGCGGAGCAACACCTCCGAGCTCTGCATTTTCCTTCCGGACGAGAGTCCAAGCAGTTTCATTATCTATCCTCCTATTAAGTCTATTCCGTCGATAGCCCCTAGATTCCCTATTATACACGTTCACGGGACCGCTTGGAAGGCCATCCATAGCGAGCCAAGGCGCTCCTGCGCCTGCCTTCCCGTCTGTCCCGGGTTTGCTCCATTTTTGAAGGTCCTTCAACCCCGCTTCGCTCATGCCGGCTGTTTATCGCTCTCTATCTATTGCACTCCGAGTGGCCGCTGTGCTACTCTTTACCGTGCGCATCCTGGCTGTCGACGTAGGAGAAAAGAGGATCGGCGTCGCCCTGTCGGACGGGGGCTGCAAGATAGCGCAGGGTTTGAAGCTTCTCGCTTCGAGCGGATCTCAGGCCGGCGATGCGGCGGCGATCGCGGAACTGGCGCGGCAGTTCGAGGTCTCCCTCATCGTCGTAGGTTTGCCGAAAAACCTGAACGGAACAATCGGACCGAAGGCGCAGCGGATGATGGCCCTCGCGGAGGCCCTCAGGGAAGCCTCGGGCGTGCCGGTGGATCTCTGGGACGAAAGGTTCAGCACGGACGAAGCCCACAGGATCTTCGACATGGCGTCCGTCAAGAGGAAAAAGCGCAAAGGCGCAATCGACGTGATGGCTGCGCAGATCATTCTTCAGGGATATCTCGATGCCCAGGGGCCCAAGTAAGCCTCTTGCCGCTATCGCAATCCTTGTTTTCGCCGCCGCGCTCCCGTTCGTCTGCGCCATTACGCCGAGAGGCAGAGACGGTGCCCGTTCGAGCTTTATTGTGAAAAAACGAACAAAGATGAGCGCCGTTGCCCACGCCCTGAAGAGCAGAGACCTTGTCTTCTCCGGGTACCTTTTTCTCTTCTGCTCTCTGGCGGCTTGTAAAGGCAGGATCGTGGCCGGGGAATATGAGCTTTCACCCGGCATGTCGACGTTTGCCATTGCGAAGAAGATGGCCAGGGGCGAGAGAAAGCTCTACGCGCTGAAAATCGTAGAGGGCTACAACGTCTACACGATCGGCGAGGCGATCGGGAGATCGGGGATCATGGACCCGAAAGCGTTCCTCCAACTGGCGCATGACCGGAAGTTCCTTACGTCGCTGGGCATCCCCTCCGATTCGCTGGAGGGCTATCTAGACCCGGATACGTATTTTTTCAGCAAAGAGACCGGGGTCGATGAATTCCTGGGAAAAATCGTTCAAAGGACGCTCAGGTTCTTTGAAGGGGCAGATATCGAGCAAAGGATGCGTGAGATGGGCATGGATGCGTTCGAGGTCTTGTCCCTCGCATCGATCATAGAAAAGGAGGCGAAGCTGGAGAAGGAAAAGGGCGCGATTTCGGCCGTTTTTCACAACAGGATGAGGCTTGGCATGACCCTCGACGCGGACCCGACCGTGATCTACGGCCGGGAAAGCTTCAACAGGGACTTGAAGAAAGCCGACATCGAAGCCCAGACGCCGTACAATACTTACAAATTCAAGGGGCTGCCGAAGGGGCCGATATGCAGTCCTTCAAGAAGCTCGATCATGGCCGCTCTCTGGCCTCGGGAAAGCGACATGATCTATTTTGTTTCGAGAAACGACGGAAGCCATGTTTTCTCCAGGACAGTCGAGGAACACAACCATTTTGTCGCGCTTTATCAAAAGAACAGGAGCAGAAAACAGCATTGAAGGGATGCTTGCTTTTGCGAGCAGGGAGGCTCCGCCGGCTTTGCCGGTGGAGGGGGCGCTCGAGCCCCAATAATTGAACAGGAGCAGAAAACAGCATTGAAGGGATGCTTGCTTTTGCGAGCAGGGAGGCTCCGCCGGCTTTGCCGGTGGAAGGGGCGCCCAATAATTGCACAGGAGCAGAAAACAAGAATAGGGTAAAAAGGAGGGATTTTATGGAAAAGGACGTCGCAGTGATCGGGGTAGGCCAGAGCTTATTCGTGCGGGGCTACGAAGGCTCCATCCGCGAGCTGGCCTTCGAGGCTTTCAGGGAAGCCATGCAGGATGCGGGCATCACGCAAAAGGACGTCGACGCCTCCATCTTCTGCTCGGCCCCCGAGTACGACAAGCAGAGGTCCCCGGCAGGGGTGCTCGCGGAATATCTCGGCCTCATTCCCCAGCCTACGTTTTATGTCGAGACTGTCTGCTCGTCGAGCAGCACAGGCGTAAAGGTCGGCTACGGCATGGTCAAATCGGGACTTCACGATGTGGTGGTCGTAGTCGGCTTTCAGAAGATGTCCGAGATCACTTCGGCAGAATCCCAGGAGAGGATGGGGCGGGGCGCCGACATCCAGTGGGAGGCGCCTTTCGGCACGATGATGCCCGCCTACTACGCGCTGTATGCCCAGGCGTACATGGCGAAGAACGGCCTAACCCACGACGACCTCCGGGATGTGAGGCTGAAGTCGGCGACCTACGGGACGACAAACGAGCGGGCCGTCTACAGGAAAGGGGTCAAGGCCGCAGATTTCGATGCGAACAATCCCGAGGCAAAGATGGCGGGTCCCGTTGCATGGCCCTTGAGGGTAGGCGACTGCTGCGCCAATGCGGACGGCAGCTCGTGCATTATCCTCGCGAACAAGGAAAAGGCCAGGGCCCTCTCCAAAAAACCCGTCTGGGTCATGGGCATCGGCGCCGCCTCCGAAGCGGTCAACATGGCGGCGAGGCCTGACTTCGCCAAGGGGCTGAGCGTCGGCTACAAGGCGGCGGAACAGGCCTACAAGATGGCCCGCGTCAGCGTGAAGGACATCAAGGTGGCCGAGGTGCACGACTGCTTTACGATCGCCGAGGTCATGGCCTATGAGGGTCTCGGGTTCGCGCCTATGGGAGAAGGCAAGCAATTGATCCGGGAAAAAGCGACCTACAAGGAAGGCAGGATACCCGTTAACGTCGACGGCGGTCTCCTCTCAAAGGGCCATCCCATCGGCGCCACCGGCGGCTCGCAGATGAGGACAATCGTGCTCCAGCTTCGCGGCGAGGCAGGCCCTATGCAGGTTCCGGGCGAACCCGACGTAGGTCTCGTGCACAATGTCGGCGGCGTGGGTCTATACGGCAATGTGACAATATTCGGGAGGTGAGAAATGGGCTTCGAAAAATTCGGAAGAAAAAGCTTTACCGCAGTGACAAAAACGGGGAAATTCGTCGATCTGCTGACAGAGGGCAAGATTGAGGGCGCGGTCTGCAAAAAGTGTGGGACCAAGTTCTTCCCTCCGAGAGCCGACTGTGCGGCTTGCCTCTCGAAAGAGATGGATTGGTTTGAAATGCCGAAGAAGGGCAGGCTCGAGACCTTTACTACCGCCTATTACGCCCCCTTCGGCTTCGAAGGCGACCCTCCCTACACCATGGGGGTAGTCGATTTCGACGGCGGGCTCAAGCTCTTCGCCCGCCTGTCGAAGGACATCAAGCCTGGGGACGTGAAGGTCGGCATGGACGTGACAATCCGGCCCCTCAGGTATGACGACGGCCAGGTCTCGTTCGAAATTGCGAAGGCATAGACCGACTATAATGCAAAAAAAAGGGCTTGCAAGCAAGCCCTTTTTTTTGCGCCATTATTGTCGATTCTATTTTGGGAAGCAGCCGAGCTGACAGGCATCGATCTTGATCTTCATCTCGTTGAGAAGGTCGCCAAGCTCCTTGGGAGAGATGCCAATTTCACGCGCCAGCCCAAGGGCCCTCTGGCACGATATCTTGCCGTCCTTGGCCGCCGTTCCGACTTTCTCCATAAGCTGTCCTTTTTCCACAGCCTTTAGCCTCCGATGAATAATAGTCTGGGGTGAGTGAAGGGGTTCGAACCCTCGGCATCCGGGTCCACAGCCCGGCGCTCTACCGCTGAGCTACACTCACCATCTGCCTTTGAGCAATTTTTAGCACAGGCTAAGCTAAAAGTCAACTTGCGCCGCGATGCCGCCGGGGCAGACGAAGCGAAGACCGCGGCGATCGCCGGTTCTTTAGCCGGAGGAATAGCGGCTGATCGTGCACCCGGATCTGGACGGACATCGCGTTTGACAGAAGCCGAGGGGCGCCTTTTCACGGATAAGGAGACGCCATTCTCTTGATGTTCTCGTTTCGCCGTAGGATATCCCCAGGTTTTTCATCAAGATGCCGTCCCATTTCCTGACGCCTTCTTCCTTTCCTCGCGGATGCTCGCAACGGTCGTCCCGGCAGTGCGGGCACACATGGCAGAGTTCGTCTACGCCCTCGGCTGCTTCAACAGGGGTTTCGTCGTCTGAGCAGACGACGTCCCTGACCGTTTGCTCGACCCGCAAAAAGCTCTCTCCCCGTTCCGGCAACGCTTCTGTCAGAAACCCCGTGCAGAATATGTGGTGTGGACGAAGCTTCATGCTTTTCCTCCTGACTCGCTAATCGTTACGCCTCATGTCGGTTGGTCCCCGCCGTCCACCCGCGCCGTCAGGCAACTCCGCGGGCCTTCGATGCGGCGAAAACTTCTCCGAAACTCGATGCCGAGCCGCCGGACCGGCCGCGGATATATTAGGGAAGCTGCAATGACGAGAGAAATTAGCATGAGGATTACGCTATGTCAATATCAAACCGGGAGCGCGGCCGGCGCGACCCGAACAATGAGGATAAGCGAAGGCTCGCCGTCGCCGATGGATATGGCGCCTATTCTTCCATAGTCCTCAGTATTTCTTCGGCGACCCGCCGGTTGAGGCCCCTGATGCGGGCGATCTGCTCGACGCTTGCCCCCTTTATTTCCTCTACCGAGGGGAAGGCCGCTAGCAGCGCCATGGCTCTCTTCTTCCCAACGCCCTTGACGGCGGTGAGCGCCGAGGTCAGGTCTTCCCGTCTTTTCCACTTTTTGTGGGAAGCGATGGCGAAGCGGTGCGCTTCGTCCCTCATGCGCACAAGCTCTTTGAACACGGGCGAGGATTTCGGGAGGAGGAGAGGGTTCTTCCTGAAAGGCAGATAGAAAAAGTCTTCCATTCTCCTGCGCCTCTCGCCTTTCGCGATGCTCACCGCATCGACCGGAGGCGTCATTCCCCTGAACAGGGCATGAGCCTTGGCCAACTGGGCCTTTCCGCCGTCGATCACCGCCAGGTCCGGCAGAGGCCGTATGCGCTCGTCGTCGATGCGCCGGCGCAGCACTTCGCCCATCATAGCCACGTCGTCCTCGGTCGCGGCTTCCCGTATGTGGAATACTCTGTAATCCGTTTTTTTTGCCTTGAAGTCCTCAAAGACGACCATGATGCCAGACGGGCTTTGCCCGTGGGTATGAGAAATATCGTAGACCTCGATCCTTTTGGGAGGCCTCGAGAGGCGGAGCATCTTCTTGAACGCCTCGTCGAGCGCTATCGTCTCAACCTCGTGAAGGTTCTCGACGGCGAGCCTGATCGTGTCCGCTGCGCCGCTGTCGGACGGCCCGTGGATGCGCACCCGTCCCTTTTTCTTTTCCTGCAAAGCCTGCTCCAGCACCTGCCTGTCCCGGATCTCCTCGGAGAGGATTATTTCGTCGGGGATTGGTCTGGCGCTGTAGTACTGGAACAAAAAAGAAGAGAGCGCGTCGTCCAGGTCGGGGGCAAAAGGCTGTTTGAAAGTCCTTTTCGAGATTAGCACGCCCTTTCTGAACGTGAGGACAACCATCTTGAGCCGCCCCTCTTCGGCAAGAAAGCCCCAGGCGTCCCTGTTTATCCCCAGGTGCTCGTGGACCCGCTGCTTCTCGACGAGCCGTTTCAGCGCGCCAAATTTCTGTTTCTTGGCCTGGGCCTCCTCGAAATTCCATGAGCGGGCCGCTTCTGCGATCTGCCTTTCGAGCATCCTCAGCAGCTTCTCGTTCCTTCCCTGGAGAAAGTCCGCCACTTCCTCCACAATAGCGCGGTACGTCTTTTCATCTATCGCCCCCACGCACGGGGCCGGACACTTGGAGAGGCCCGCGAGGATGCACGGCCTGCTCCTGCGCATGAAGGCGGCGTCCCTGCACCTTCTCATGGGATAGAGGGATTGAACCACCTTCAGGAGGTCCTTTGCGTCCTTTGCATGGGGATGGGGCCCGAAATAGAGGGCGCCGTCGTTTTCGATCTTCCTCGTGATGCTCAAGGCCGGGAACTTGTCCTGCACGCTTAGCCTCAGGGAGACATATGTCTTGTCGTCCTTCAGCACCATGTTGTACTTCGGCTGGTGCTCCTTGATGAGGTTGTTCTCCAGCAGGAAGGCCTCTTTTTCATTTCTGGTCAGCACGATCGACATATCTTCGACGCGCCTCACCAGCCGCTCGGTCTTGCCGTCCTTTTTCCCCTTTCTGAAATAGCTCCTGACCCGGTCCTTGAGGCTTCTCGCCTTGCCGACGTAGAGGATCTCCTTTGCCCCGTCTTTGAAAAGGTAGACGCCGGGGCCTTCGGGCAGGTTGTTTATATAGTCGTCGGAAATCAAGGTTGGGGGGACACTCCTCTCGCCAGCTAAAGGTTGGGGGGCACCCCTCCGAAAGACAAGGGGCGAGAGGAGTGTCCCCCCTCCAGGTTTATCCGGTCAGCTCCATCTGCTCGAGCTTCGTCAGCCTGTCCCTTAGATGGGCCGCCCTCTCGAAGTCCCATCTCTTTGCCGCCTCGTTGATGTCTTTTTTCAGCTTTTTCACCATCTTCGACAGCTTCTTCGGATCTACGTCCGGCGCCTCGGACCCGTCCGCGTCCACAGTATAGTAATCCTTCTCGTAGATAGAAGAAAGGATATCGACAATCGACTTCTTGATGCCTTCAGGCGTTATGCCGTTGGCCTCGTTGTAGGCGGTCTGCACCGTGCGCCGCCTGGCGGTCTCGTCTATGGTCCGCCTCATCGAATCGGTGATCTTGTCGGCGAACATGACTACGTGTCCGTTGATGTTCCGGGCCGCCCTGCCGCATGTCTGGATCAACGAAGTGTCGGAGCGCAGGAATCCCTCCTTATCCGCATCGAGGATGGCGACGAGGGAGACCTCCGGCAGGTCGAGCCCTTCCCGGAGCAGGTTGACGCCCACGAGGACGTCGAACTTCCCGAGCCGCAGGTCGCGGACGATGGCGATCCTTTCGAGGGTATCGACCTCCGAATGGAGGTACTTGGCCTTTATGCCCGCATCTATCAGGAAGTCCGTCAAGTCTTCGGCAAACCGCTTGGTGAGCGTCGTAATGAGGGTCCTCTCCTTTTTCGCGATGGTCTTCTTCACCTCCGCGAGGAGCGAATCCACCTGATTGCGGGCAGGCTTCACGTCGATGGTCGGATCGATGAGTCCCGTGGGACGGACGATCTGCTCCACCACGCGCCCTTTCGCCCGGGTAAGCTCGTAGGTCGCGGGCGTCGCCGAGACATAGACGGCCTGCCTGACGCGCCCCTGAAACTCCTCAAAGGTGAGGGGGCGGTTGTCGAGGGCCGACGGGAGGCGGAAACCGTATTCGACGAGCGTCGTCTTCCGCGACCTGTCCCCCCTGAACATGCCCTGGATCTGGGGCACTGTCGCATGGCTCTCATCTATCATGACCAGGGCATTCTTCGGCAGGTAATCCATGAGGGTGGGAGGCGCCTCTCCGGGCCGCCGTCCTGTCAGATGCCTCGAATAGTTCTCGATGCCCTGGCAATAGCCGATCTCCCTGAGCATCTCCAAATCGTACCTGGTCCTCCCCTCGAGCCTTTGGGCTTCGAGTAGCTTCCCTGCCTCTTTCAGCTCCTTGAGCCGGCCGGCAAGCTCTTCCTCGATGGTGAAGACTGCCGCCTCCAGCCGTTCTTTCGGGGTTACGTAGTGGGTCGCCGGGTATATGGTGCACCTGGTCAGCCTCTCCAAGACCTTGCCGGTAAGGGGATCGACGGCATAGATGTCCGAGACGACGTCGTCATCGAGAACGATCCGGATCGCCCTCTCCGCTTCATACGCCGGGAAGACGTCGATGTTCGCGCCCCTCAGCCTGAACCTGCCCCGGTAGAAGTCGACGTCGTTCCGCTCGTACTGGCACTGTATGAGCTTGTCGAGCAGGGCCTTGCGCTCAATGCGGTCATTAGCCTCAAGGTAGATGAGCATGCCGTAATAAGCCTCCGGAGAGCCGAGGCCGTAGATGCATGAGACGCTCGCGACGATGAGCACGTCGTCCCTTTCGAAGAGGGCGTTCGTCGCAGACAGGCGCAGCTTGTCGATCTCTTCGTTGATGGATGAGTCCTTCTCTATGTAAGTGTCCGTCGGCGGCACGTAGGCCTCCGGCTGATAGTAATCGTAGTAGCTCACGAAGAAGTGGACCCCGTTCTCCGGGAAAAGGGTCTTGAATTCCGTGAAGAGCTGGGCCGCCAGCGTCTTGTTGTGGGACATGACGAGGGTGGGCCGCTGGACGCGCTCGACCACGCTCGCCATGGTGAATGTCTTGCCCGACCCGGTGACGCCGAGGAGCACCTGGTCCGGCACGCCTGCCAGTACATTCGCGGCCAGTTTTTCGATCGCCTGCGGCTGGTCGCCCGCGGGCTTATAGGCGGCATTCAATTTGAATCGCTGCATGAGTGCGCAATATTCTAAACCCGGCGGGATGCATTGTCAAAAACAGGCAATTATAGGGGGCTTGCCGTCGCCCCCCTCGATAAATCTTGAGGGGGGACACCCCTCCGAAAGACAAGAGGCGAGAGGAGTGTCCCCCCAACCGCTTCCGAGCGGCGCCTCCTCAGGGTTTTGACAACGGCGGCGAAACGTGTTTATTTTTAATCTATGGGGGAGTTCAGAAAGGACCCTTTGACGGGCAGCTGGGTGGTTGCCGGAGTAACGAAAGGCGAGACGGGCGAAACCGGCGTTTGTCCTTTCTGCCCGGGCAACGAGCGCTTGACGCCCCATTCGATAAGAGAGATACGGGACTGGCAGGGCCAATGGCTTGCGCGCTCCTTTCCCGCGATCAACCCGGTATTTGAGATAGAAGCGAGCGATGCTAAGAGGGCCGAGGGGTTTTATGACAAGATGGGGACCCTCGGGGCGCACGAGATCATCGTAGAGGACAGGTCTCACACAAAGACCTTTTCGACTTTTGAGTTCTTCGACGTATCGCGCATCGTCGAGATGTATGCGGAACGCATCGTCGATCTGAAGAGAGACAAGCGCTTAAAGTACGTCCAGGTCTTCAAGAACCACGGGGAAATCACGGGGTCGCGCATCTTTCACCCGCACTCGCACGTGCTTGCAACGCCCATTGTGCCTCAGCAGCTCTCCCTCGAGCTCGCCAATTCCAGGAATCACTACGTGCAAAAAGAGCGGTGCCTCATGTGCGACATAGTGAGCCAGGAGACGAGACAGAACAGGCGGGTCGTCGTTGCGACGGAGCGCTTCCTGGTTATCTGCCCCTTTGCGTCCCGCTTATCGTTCGAAATCTGGATCATTCCGCGGCGTCATAGCCCCAGCTTTGAGTCCTCGATGGATGAGCGCATAAAAGAAGACTTTGTAGGAGTCTTCCTCGACGCCATGAAGCGCATTGAACGTCTGAGAAGCTCCTACTCCATAGTGTTCCATACCTCTCCGAACACGGCGGCCTGGCAGCTTGGCGAACCGGAAGGTCCCCACATGAACGACTATTTTCATTGGCATCTGGAGGTCCTCCCGCGCACAGAATCGAAATACAAGCGGGAAGACGAATTTTACACGGTTTCCGTCCTGCCTGAAGAAGGGGCGGCCATATTGAGGAGGGAGGATGCCTGATGGGATGAGAAGGCGGACTACGTCGCTTGTATAGCCGCTCATGAAGAGCGCCCTGATGTCGCGCCTCATCGTCCGTATCTCCTCGTGGGTTTCCTTGCCTATCTTGTCGAGTCGAGTCCCGTGCGGTCGTCCCCGGAGTCGGCGAACATGGACCTGACCATGCCGACCGCCTCCATCTCGCCGTAAGGCTTGTCGAGAAAGCCCTGGACCCCGAGTTCCTTCAGCTTTTCCCGCTGCTCTTCACTCATGAAACCGCTCGATATAACGACCTTCACGGAATGGCGCCGGTCCCTCAGTCTTTCCAGCGCCTCCTCTCCCTTCATGCCAGGCATTATCATATCGAGGACCACCAGGTCTATCGATTCCGCCCTTCCTTCAAAGATGGCGAGGGCTTCGGCCCCATTCTCCGCCTGCAGCACCTCAGCACCTTCCTGGGAAAGCGCCCGTGCGAGGAATCCCCTCGCCGCCTCCTCGTCGTCCGCCACGAGGACGGTCCTTTTTCCGACGGCCTTCGCGGGCGCCTCGGCTGGGGGAGGCGACTCCTTTTCACCCTTCGCGCAGGGAAAATAGAGGGTGAAGGTGGTTCCCTGCCCCTTCGCGCTTTCCAGCTCGATGAATCCGCCGTGGCTCCTGACCGCCTTCTGGACCAGATAGAGTCCCATGCCCAGCTTCCGGCCCTCCGTTTTCGTCGTATAGAAGGGCTCGAAGACCTTATTTTTCACTTCCTCATCGATAGCCGGACCCGTATCGTGAATCTTGACGACGGCAAACTGCTGCCCCCCGGCCGAGGTCTCCCTTCCGGTCCTTATCGTCAAAGTGCCGCCCTCACCCATGGCGTCCTTCGCGTTGATGCACAAATTGAGAAAGGTATGCTGCAGTTGCCCCGGGTCGCCCTTGACCGGCGGCAAAAACTCGTCGAATTGCTGTTCTATAGCGACGGTCCTGAAGCTTTCCCGCACGAGGAACAATACATCGCCGAGCAGACCGTTCAGATCTATGACATCTATAGTCCCTGCCCTTTGCCTCCTCGAAAAATTGAGGAGGTGTTTCGTCAGCGCGGCCGCCCTCTTGGCAGAGCTTTCGATGGTCTCCGCGTACCTGCCGAGCTGCCCCTCCTCGGGCGCCATCCTCTTCACGAGGGAGGCGTAGCCAAGGATGCCGGTCAACACGTTATTGAAATCGTGGGCGACTCCTCCGGCGAGCTTCCCTATGGTCTCCATCCTGCTCCTGTACGTGCTCTCCTCTGCCTCTACCCTCTCGTCGATCACGTCCTTGAGCACGAGGCTCTTGAAAACAACCCTTCCCTTGTCGTCCTTTATGGGGTAGCTCTCCAGGCTGTAGAGTTTGTAATCGTCTCCGCGCCGGTGATGCAATTCCCCCTGGAGCATGAAATCTTTTTCCAGAAAGCCTTTCTCGATGCCGCCGACTACCTCCTCGATCTTCTCCCCCGTTGCCTCCCCCGCCTCCATGAACTCCAGCCTTGCTTTCTTGTTGCCAAAACAGACGACCCCGTTCCTGTCGAGGAGAAAGAGGGAGTAGGGGAACTGATCGATAATATTCTCGAGAAGCGTCCTGGTCGTTGCGAGGCGGGCATCGAGCCGGCGCATCTTGACGGTCTCCGCCTCTTTTAATCCGTTGATCCCCATGTTGAGCAGTATGAAGCGGTTCAGGATCTCGCAAAGAAGCTCCAGGTCTCTCAGGATGCTCGCATCGAGGGCGACCGACTGCTTTTTCCCCAGGAGAAGGTAGCCGAAGACATGGATGCTCCGCTTGAGGGGGTAGACAAAGAGGGTCCCGTAGCCGAACACACGGTGCAGGATGGCGGGAGAGAAGATCGGCCCATTGAGCTGTTCGAGATCGTCTCCGCTCACGCTCTTCAACGCGCCGTTGATGCCGAAGAAAGACCCCTCGCCCTCACCCCTCATGACCAGCTCGCAAGCGTCGAAGATCGTCTCCTCGACGAATATCCTCGGCATGTGGGCCAGGAGGTCCGTCTCGCCCTCCATGTGCTGGAACATCTTTATGATGATGGAATAGTTGCTGATGGCCCTTTCAAAAAAATTCCACTGAAAGAGCAGCGACTCGGCCGGAAGATTACCTTCTTGCATCGACCACCCCCAGGAGCTCGCTAATCCTCTTGGTTTCGCTGGTTATCAGGTCCTTCTCCCTCCGAAGGACCATGCCGTCAGCCCCGAGATCGGCATCCGGGTTCTCCACGAACCTGTCGGCAACCCTCACGAGATCGGGGAGCGGCTCCCTTGCCTCCGATTTCCCATGGTGCGATCGAATGACCGTTGAGAACTTTTCCGGGAACCTCCCCCTTACCGCCATGCGATAGCCGACCTCCTGATGATCGACGCCGAAGGTCTCCCGCTCGAGGGCGCAAATGTCCCTCCCCGTCGCCCGCGCCTCCTCGATGATCTTCCGGTACGGCTCGCCGTAGGCGTAGAAGATCGCCTTGCCCAGGTCGTGGAGGATCGACGCGGTAAAAGCCTCCTCCGGATCCGCGGTCATGGTCCTGCAGGCCAGGATTTTCACCGCACAGGTTACGGAAAGAGAATGGGTCCAGAGGGCCGCGAGGTCCGCCTGGCTCAGCTTCCATCCGCCCAATATCTCCTTGAGAAAGACGAGACACGTGAGGATGTTCCTTACCTCGTCGAAGCCTATGGTCAACATGGCCCTCTCGATGTTGGTGATGCTCCAGCCCCTGCTGTAGTAGGCGGAATTTGCGATGCCGATGATCTTCGAAGAAAAGGCCTGATCATATCTGACCACGCCGGAGAGCTGATTGACGGACGAGTCCTTGTCGTTCATCACCCGGAGCGCCTCGGCGACAACGGTGTTGAGGCTTGGCAGAACCTTCATCGAATCTGCCTTCGCGAGCAGTTCGTCCCTTAATGGTCCGGCATGCATATGCTATTTTTATCGATGGCGCCAGAAAAAAGTTAAGATGGGGGATGGGGGAGGGGAGATGGGAGATGGGGGAGGGGAGATGGGAGATGGGGGAGGGGAGATGGGAGATGGGGGAGGGGGGGACGGATAGAAAAAAAAGAAGAGGCAGCAGAAAATTTTTCTTGACAATGCCCTCGTTAAGGATGAGAATGTACCTGCGCGCCACTATATATGGTGGCGGCATCGACAAGGAGCACAATATATAGTATTCTTAGTACTTCTGGACAGTTACGATAACGAGGGAGAAACGCAAAGGGAGAGACCATGGAGACGACCGACCTGAACCTTTTCGTACGCACTTCTGAAGAGACCATTTCCGAGTGGGACCGCGCAAGGATAGTCGACGCCCTCATGAGGGAGACGATGATCGACCGGGATACGGCGCTCTCCATCAGCAGCGGCGTCGAGGACCTGATCATGAAGTCGGGCATCAAGATGGCGACGGCCCCGCTGATCAGGGAGCTCGTCAACGCAAAACTCGTCGAGAAGGGCCTGGAGAATGCCCGGAGGATGCATACGCGGCTCGGCATGCCGATCTACGACGTGGACAACCTTATCCTCCATCAGAACAAGGAAAATGCGAACGTCCCCCACGGGCCGGAAGCGACCAATCTCACGTTAGCCGAAAGGATAAAAAAGGAGTACGCCCTCCTCTCGGTCTTTTCCCAGGATGTGGCCGACGCGCATATGAACGGCGACATCCACCTCCACGATCTCGGCTTCATAGACAGACCTTACTGCAGCGGCCAGTCCCTCGAGTACATCAAGAAATTCGGCCTCAATCTTCCCCACTCGCTTTCCATGGCGAAACCCGCGAAGCACGCGGAAGTGCTCCTCGCCCACCTGGTGAAGTTTGCCGCAGCCCTTCAGAGCAATTTCGCCGGCGCCATAGGCTGGGACGCCATCAACATCTTTTTTGCGCCCTACCTGGAGGGGATGAGCGACAACGAGGTGCAGCAGCTCGCCCAGATGCTCATTTTCGAGTTTTCGCAGCAGGCGGTGGCCAGAGGCGGCCAGGCGATCTTCACGGACATCAACCTCTACTGGGAGATCCCGAAGCACTTTGCCGGGGTCCCGGCCATAGGACCGGGCGGCGTCTTCACGGGCAAAACTTACGGCGAGTACGAGAAGGAGGCGCAGCGCTTCGTCTGGAAGCTGTTCGAGGTCTTCAAGGACGGGGACGGCGCCGGGCGTCCTTTCTTCTTCCCGAAGCCGCTCGTCCACATCACGGAAAAATTCTTCAGGACCGAGGGCCATGACGACTTTCTGGACCATATCTCAGACGTCGCCGCGGACAAGGGGAATACCTACTTCGTTTTCGACAGGGGCGAAACAGCCAAGATATCGGAGTGCTGCCGGTTGAGCTTCAAGCTGGACGAGTTCGATCTCCTCGATGCGAGAGAACCGTGGCGGATGCGCTATTCCGCCCTGCAGAACGTATCTTTGAATCTTCCGCGCATCGCCCACCAGGCGTCCGGCGGCGACGCGCGTCTTTTCAACCTGCTCACGGAGAGGTTCCTGCTTGCCGTGAAGGCCCACAAAGAGAAGCGAAATTTCATAGAGAGGCTTCTCTCGACGGGAGAAGACGGACCCCTGTCGCTCCTCACCATGAACCGCGACGGCATGCCGTACCTCAGGATGAACAGGGCTTCCCATCTGGTGGGAATGGTTGGCCTCAACGAGATGGTGCAGATCCACGCGGGCGAGGAGATGCACGAGTCGAAGAAGGCCCTCAAGTTCGGCCTGAAGATCATTGCGCACCTGAAGCTCCTGGCGGATAAGATGAAGAGACAGGAGAACATGAGGCTCGTTCTGGAGCAGACCCCTGCGGAGAGCACGAGCTACCGGTTCGCAAAGCTCGACCTCCATTATTTCTCTCCCTCTTCGGGAAAAACCGTCAAAGGCGATATCTCTTCCGGCGAGGTTTACTATACGAACTCCACGCACCTGAACGTTTCGACGCCGATGAATCCCATCGAAAGGGTGACCAACGAGGGCCTCTTTCACCCCTTGATAGAGGCCGGTTCAATTTCTCACGTCTGGATCGGGGAGTCGATGCCGTCGAAAGAGGCGGTCGCCGATTTCGTCTCAAAGACCTTCAGACTTACCTCGAGCGATCAGATCGCGTTTTCGCCGGAGTTCACCATATGCAACGCATGCAACCGGACATCCCGGGGGCTGTCCGACGCGTGCCCTCACTGCCGCTCCCACGAGGTGGACGGCATCACGAGGATTACCGGTTATTTTACCAAGGTGTCGAGCTGGAACAAAGGCAAGCTGGGAGAGCTGAAAGACCGCTACCGCAACGGCGAGTTCTTCTCGGGCGAGCACCAAAGAAAGGCTGTCTGATTTTTCAAGGGAAGGGTTGGGGGGACACTCCTCTCGCCATCGAAATCGGTTGGGGGGACACCCCTCCAGATTTACCGTAAAGGAGAGAAAAGGATGGGAACGGTAAAGATTTTCTACAAAGACGATTGCCCGAAGTGCCCGTTGGCGAAACAGCTGAAAGACGGATTGATGGCGAGGGACGTGAACGTCGTCGCCTACAACGTGGGGACGGCGGACGGGCTGGCCGAGGCAAGCTTCTACAGCGTCATGTCGCTGCCTACGGTGCTTGTGGAAGACACGATGGAAAACGGCATAGGGGAATGGCGGGGCGATGTTCCCAGAATGGAAGAGGTGCTAACTGTTGTCCGTTCTGCCTGATTTTCCTGTCAAGGGCTTCATAGAGACGAGCTTCATCGACTGGAAGACCCGCCTTGCATCGGTGCTCTTTTCAGGAGGCTGCAATTTCCGGTGCCCTTTTTGCCACAACAGGAGCCTCGTGCTCTTTCATCGGTCGATGGAGGACATACCTTTTGACTATATTCTCGGGCGGTTGGGAAAGTTCCGTGAATGGATCGACCGGGCGGTGGTCAGCGGGGGAGAGCCCACCATACACAAGGGCCTGTTCGCCGCCGTCGAGACCCTGAAGAATCGGGGATTCAAGGTAAAGCTCGACACGAACGGCTCACGGCCGGAGGTGGTCAAGGGGCTTGTCGACGCGGGACTGATCGACTATATAGCCATGGATGTGAAGGGGCCGCTCGACGCCTACGAGAGATGGTGCGGATGCAGGGTTGACAGGAAAAAGATCAGGGAGAGCATTGAGTTTATCCTGGAGGGGCGAGTGGACTACGAATTCAGGATGACCCTTGTGCCTTTTCTGCACCACGAAGAGGACGCCTGCCGGACGGCCCGAGAGCTCTGGCCGGCCCGCCGCTTTTTCCTCCAGCAGTTTATCCCCAGAGAGACGCTCAACGAGAAATTCGCAAGCATACAACCGTTTTCTCCGGAAAAAATGAAAGCCGTGAGGGAGACCGTCGCCGGGATCCTGGAAGATAATGCCCCTGTCCGCCGTCATCTACACGAGTAGCGAAGCCTTTTTCTCCCTCAGGGACGCGGTCCGGAACAGGTGCCGGGACCGCGCCATAAAACCCTACACGTTTTCTTTTGCCCACAAGCTAAAGACAGGCGGCATCCGCGTGCGCGCCACAGAGCTGTCGCAGGGGGCGCTCATGCCCATGGTAAGAGAGATGGCGCGCGCCGGGGAAGCGACGCTCGCATCCGGCGCGGACGATGAGGTGAGAGAGGCCGACTACGAAAAGCTTCTTGCGGACGCGGACCGCGCCAGGCGGGTTGCCGCCCTGCGGTTTGCCTCGCCCACAATTGTCGAGGTCCGGGGAGAGCGCGTCCCCTTTCCTGTGACCGGGGCGATCTTTGCCCGGTACCGTGAAATCTGGGACGCCTTTTCGCCCCAGCGCCTCCCCCCGACGGAAGAGGTCGTACGGCGCCTGCGCGTGACCGATTTCAAGATCTCCTGCGCAGCCGCATCAACGGAAGCCGGGGCCGAAGGGTGGGTCTGCCTGGAGATGGAGAAGGGGCGGACCGAGCAGGAGATCGGCCTCTTCAACGCGCTCGTCGATTTCGCATTCTACTGCGGCACGGGCCTTCATACGGACGAAGGCCTGGGACAGACCAGAAGAATGGAAAGCCGCCGAAAAGGCGCCGAGGGACGAGCCGCGAGTGCAAATGAAGCGCTCTCCTCTCCGTTGAATATCTACGCCTAGCCTATGGGCAGCACGTTTCTGCCGTGGGTCTCGTTGAGCATCTCCGCCATGGCAAGGTAAAGGGCGGCGGCGCCGCAAGTGATGCCTTCCCAGCCGGCGATGATGCCCAGGGCGCTGCTGCCCGTCCACTCTGCGGCGGCGAGGAGGCCGTAAAGCACGGTGAGGCTGAGAAATACATACTGGATCACCCTGTTCTTTCCCCAGGCGCCGAACCACATGAAAAAGGTGAAGACCCCCCAAAGGAAGAGATACCAACCCATAAACCCGGCCGGGACTGCGGGGATGTCCTTGAAGACAATGATAAAGACAAGGCTCAGCCAGAAGAAGCCGTAAGAGACGAAGGCAGTCAGGCCGAAGGTGTTGCCTCTCTTGAACTCCAGGATCCCTGCGATGATCTGGGCAACCCCCCCATAGCATAATCCCATCGCAAGAACCATGGAGCCAAGGGGAAACAAACCGGTGTTATGGATATTCAAGAGGATCGTCGTCATCCCGAAGCCCGCCAGACCGATGGGCGCCGGATTTCCTAGTTTTTCCGCTTCCATTGCAATGATTCCCTCCCTCTATAAAATATTGTGAAACACAGCACGAGCTTCACTGCAGCGACACGACGGAAGGACAATCAGGATTTCAAGTAAAAGAGTCGTTCCGGCTTGCCCAAGGGGTGAAAGCGCTGAGAACCTGGCAGATTCTCATTGAAAATGCTCGATCATCCCCCCGGCTGGAATATAGCATAGGAGAAAATGACGTGTCAAACTATTTGTGAAAGTTTTTACGTGGGCGGACTCTTGCCAAATTACGCCGACGCATGCAAAAAAGGGAGGACGCCCTCCCTTCTTTGCATGCTTTGTCGACCCCGCGATCTGAAATTACTTCCTATTCGTAGCTGATGGATGTGAGATAATGGATATGGCTCACTGTCTTGAAAACGCCTTTCACCTTGGCGCCGACCTTGAGACCCTTTGCCTGATCGTATTCCTGCATGAACTTGGCATAGTCATCCAGAAGGGTCAGCTCCCCCTTCGCCGTCTTCACCACGACGCAGTGGCACATGGGATCGTGGCTTACGACCGTGCCTTCTAACTGCATTTCCTTGGCCGCGTCCATGGACTTCTGGAAGGCCGCCTTGTCGTAGCCAACCGCGCTCCCTTGGGCCATGACCTGACCGACCATGAACAACGCGAAAAACAGAAGCGCAACCACATACAATCCTCTTTTCATTCCTTACCTCCTCCTTTAATTTTTAGAACCGGTGGCGATGATATACGCCCACATCAAATCGTAACTTGTTTCGCCCCATCTGTCAAGTAATACGACATCTAAATCAATGTAATTTTCGGAAAAGTGGTTGACAAGGGTCGTTCTAAGATATTTATTAGAAAATCTGGAACGGCGTCGGACTGGGCGATGCCGGGACGGCGCTGTCCTAAAACAGGACTATCACGGAGCTTTTGGTCTTTCTTTGCTTTAGGGCGCATTACCCCGGTATCGATTATAGTGTATCTTCCCGTAATCGAGCTCTCCGGCGGTCCTGGGGGCCTTGACTTCGGCCGGGCGCCCTATGCTGACGATGCAGCCCACGCGGATGGCGTCCGGTATGTCAAGGGTTTCACGCACATGCTCTTCAGCGGTTTTTTCCGCCGAATGAGACCTGTTTCTGATCTGGATCCAGCAGCTTCCAAGCCCGAGCGAGTGGGCAGTGAGTTGGACAACTATTGCCGCAATTGAGCAATCCTCGATCCAGACATCGGACGCCGACTCGTCTCCGCAGACGACAATGCCGAGGGCGGCGTCCCTGAGGAACCCGGCGCCTTCTCTCGTCTCCGACAACCTTGCGAGCGTATCCCTATCGTCGATGAATATGAACGTCCAGGGATTCCTGCCGCGGGAGGAGGGACACCGGAGCAGGGCCTCTTTCATCAATTCGACGGATTGCGGGTCGATGGGCCCCTTTTCGTACTTCCTGATGCTCCGCCTTGTTCGCACGATATCGATCATGGCTTGCCTCCGCGTTAAGATCGAATTGGTTTGCCCCAGTCTATAACATTATCAGATACCACGTTCCCGGCGGCATGGCAAGCTCAGGGCAAGCGCATTTGGAATCTTGTCGTCGTTATCGGGCGTGAATTGGCTCCTCGTGCCAGGCTTCGCTCCGAGAAAAGCAATCGCTCCTTTTTCCGGACGGATGCGTCCCCCCATCCCCCTAACGCTCGCTTACCGCTCGCTCCAGGGGGCTCTCTACCTCGCCGGAAGCGTCGCGAGCTTTTCTAAGCAGTCCTTCGCAATGCACGAGTCGCCAACCCACACCCGCCCCTTTCGGACTGACTCATGCGGAGCTTTCCAAATGCGCTTGCCCTGGGGCGAGGCGCGGCAGGTCCGCTAACCAAGGGCGCCCCGGGGCGCTAAGATAAGGGCCTTGCTTTCCGTCGGTTTATTTTAGGGGTCCGCTGCCGGTTTGGCCGCCTTCCTCTTCATCATTATCTTTCCAGCCGCGACGACGCCCAGGATGAAGAAGATCTGCACGCCGTAACCGACGTAGACGCTCGGGTGAAAGGTCCTCTCTATGAGCGGGTCGCCGACGATCAAATCGCCGGCGACCCTCCCCAGCACCGCAGCGCCCAAGGCTACGATGATCGGATATCTCCCCATCAGCCGCGAAAGGACGTCGCTGCCGAATGCCACAAGGGGGATGCTGCTTCCCAGGCCGAAAATAAGCAAGGCCATGTTGCCCTTGCAGGCGCCGGCGACGGCAAGGACATTATCCGTGCTCATCACGAGGTCGGCGATCACTATCGCCACGACGGCTTTCCCCAGCGTATTGACCTCTTTACGGTTTTCCTCGTGATCCGTCCCTGCGATGAAGAGTTTTACCGCGATCCATGCGATCAGCAATCCGCCGACAAGCTTCAGGCAGCTTATCTGGAGGAGCTTCACGCAAAAAAAGGTAAGCACGACCCGCAGCAGCACGGCCATCCCGATGCCCAGGATAACTCCCTGAAGCCTCTGCCTGCCTGAGAGGGAGCGTACGGCCAGTGCTATAATGACCGCATTGTCGCCGGAAAGGATGATGTTGATTATGACGATGCTCAGCAGAGCGAGCCAGAAATCTGCGGCGAAAGACAGATTACAGAGGCGGACCCAATTCATAATCTCTTGCCCTGAACTAACGATGCCGGCGATTTTCCGTGCGAGACGGCTTCCCTTTCGCTTACAGCGTCGAATAATCGCTTATAGTATAGCACGGTTATGACGGACCCTGACCGGACCATCTGACGATGACCGTTTGAGCCAATGGATTTTTTGCGGCCGGGCGCTTTTTGTGCTATATTATCAGGCAAATATGGGCAAAAAGACGATCGATTGGCGTAATCGGGCGGCCTGCGGACTCAATGCTGCAGTGCGGCCGGGGAAAAATTGAGGATACTTTCTTCGACCCTGGCCGAGATATATATGCGTCAGGGGCACTTCGACAAGGCGAGGGAAGTCTACGAGCAGCTTTTGCTGAGGGACGGCGAAAACCACCTGTACAGGAAAAGACTATCCTTTCTTTCCGAAGAAAGGCCGGACGCAGAGAGGCTCAGGCTGCTCTGCCGGATATTAAGAAAGATCGAAGAAAAGCGCGATGAGAGAGAAGCGGGTAAGCAGAGCGGTTGAGATTCTGGAACGGCAGGGGCTCCACGCCTGCATCATCAAAGGCATGGACAATATCTTCTACCTCACCGGCTTTCGGGGCTCCGAAGGGACGGCGCTTGTCACCAGGGGCGATGTCGTCCTCATGGTGGACAGCAGATACATCACCTACGCCAGGGACTCAGCCGTTGGCTGCGTCGTGCTTGAGACAAAAGGAAAGGACGGGACTTTGGACAGCCTTTTCCGCAGGTACGGCGTTGCGAGAACGGGCTTCGACAGCTATCACACGAGTTTCGAGACCTACCGGTCGTGGAGGGACGGAAGCCCATCCGTCGAGTTTGTGCCCCTCTCGAATGATATCGATTCTCTGAGACAGTGCAAGGAACCGGAAGAGATTCTGGCGATCCAAAAGGCTATACGCATAGCGACGGATGCTTTTACGGCCGTCTTTGACAGGATCGCGCCGGGAAGGACGGAAAGGGAGATAGCTAGCGACCTGGAGTGCGCGATGCGGCGCCTCGGCGCGGAAAGCGCGTCATTCGAGACCATTGTCGCATCGGGACCGAGGGCCGGTCTGCCTCACGGACGGCCGACCGACAAAGTCCTGGAGGCGGGCGAAGTGGTGATAATAGATTTCGGCTGCCGGGTAGACGGGTATTGTTCCGATGAAACGTGCACCGTCTCTTTGGGACAAACGACGGCGCAGCTGCAGGAGATACATGACGTTGTGCGCGGCGCGCAGCGGAAAGGGATCGACGCGGTGAAGTCCGGTCTGCCGGTGAGGGAGTTGGATATGATCGTGCGGGGCTTCATCGAGGAGAAGGGCTATGTCGAGTTCTTCGGCCACGGGACCGGCCACGGCGTGGGGATCGCAGTCCATGAGCCGCCGGCCGTCACGAACAAGGGGGAAGGACTCCTGGAAGAGCATATGGTCGTTACCGTTGAGCCCGGCATTTATCTCCCTCATGTGGGCGGTGTGCGCCTGGAGGACATGGTGCTCGTGAAAGAGAATGGGGGAGAGGTCCTGACCCGTTTGCGAAAAGATCTGCTCGAGATACAGGGGGGCTTGCAATGATGGCAGCGACGAGCGAATTCAGGAAGGGCTTGAAAGTGCTTCTAGATAACGAACCTTTTTCGATAGTCGATTTTCAGCACGTCAAACCGGGAAAGGGCGGCGCCTTCGTCAGGACGAGGCTCAAGAGCCTGGTGACGGGAAATGTGCTCGACAGGACGTTCAGGTCGGGAGACAAGGTCGAGATCCCCGAAATGGAAGAGAAGGCGATGCAGTACATGTACAAAGAGGGGGTAAACTACTACTTCATGGACGTGAACACGTACGACCAGCTATTCGTCGAAGAGGAGAACCTCGGGGATGCGAGGAACTACCTGAAGGAAGGGCTGACAATAAATGTCTCTTTTTACAAGGGAAAGGCCATCGGGGTGGACCTCCCCAATTTCGTCGACCTGACGGTCGTGAAAACGGAACCCGGGATGAAGGGGGACACCGCCCAGAATGCGACGAAACCCGCGGAGCTGGAATCCGGCTACGTGCTCCAGGTGCCCCTTTTTCTGGAAGAAGGGGAAGTGATAAAAATCGACACCAGGACGGGGGAGTACATCACAAGGGTTTCCAAATAGGCGGTGCGACTCATGCTCGTGACGTTCGAAGGGATCGAAGGGAGTGGAAAGACGACGCAGGTTGGGCTTCTTTGCAAATACCTGCAGGAAAAGGGCTACCAGGTAGTGAGGACGCGGGAGCCTGGCGGCACGGCGCTCGGCGAGGCGTTGCGGAGGGTCCTGCTTCAGAAAGACCTCAACGTGCTTTCTCTCTCCGAACTGCTCATATTCATGGCCGTCAGGTCGCAGCACATAGAAGAAGTGATTATGCCCGCCCTGAGCAGAGGGGCGGTCGTGATCTGCGACAGGTTCGTCGACGCCACCTATGCCTACCAGGGATACGGCAGGGGCGTAGACCTGGGGATCATCGCAACCCTCAATCGCCTCGTCACTAAAGGCGTTACGCCGAACCTCACCATCCTTCTCGACTGCGACGTGGACGTCGGATTAAGAAGGAAAGTGCTCGACGGCTATCAGTCGGACAGGTTCGAGCAGGAGGAGGCCGCCTTTCACGAACAGATCAAGCGAGGCTACCTCAAGCTGGTGGAAGAGGATGCAAAAAGGTTTTTTGTGGTCAACGGTAAGGTGGATATCGGAGCGACCCACATGGCGATAAGGGAAAGGGTGGAGAGGCTGCTGGAAAGTCATGGAGTTTAGCGCCGTCGGCCACATGCGTCAGAAGCAGGCGCTTGCGTCGCTCGTCCAAAAGGGGAAACTCCCCCACGCGCTGCTTTTCGCCGGACCGGGCGGCGTGGGAAAACGGACTATAGCCGCGGAGCTGGTGAAGAACCTCTTTTGCACGAAGGGCGCCGCCTGTTGCGTGTGCCGCCAATGCCGGCGCCTCGATTCCGGCGTTCATCCCGACTTCACGCTCGTGACCGGCGAGACGTCGATCAAGATTGACCAACTGCGCGCCGTCATCAAAGAGGTCTACGAGCCCCCCTTTGAGGCGCCGGTAAGGGCGGTCCTCATCGACAATGCGGAGCTTATGACGCACGATGCGGCAAATGCCCTCCTGAAAACGCTGGAGGAGCCTCCGCCCTCCAACCTTTTTCTGCTCGTCTCTTCGAGGGAGCAGGAGATGCCGCTCACCGTGAGGTCACGCTGCATGCGTCTCGGGTTCGGCCCCCTTTCAACGCAAGAAGTCCAACGGTATTTCGAGCGATCGCTCAATATGGACGGGCAAAAAGCGCACGTCCTTGCCGCCGTAAGCAATGGCAGCATCGCGTCAGGGCTTTTCTGGATGGAAGAAGAACACCGGCGCATGAGGCTAATGATCGCGGAGCTGCTTGCAGGGCGAAAACGGGCGTCCGTACAGGCGAGCCTCCTGGCGGAAAGGATGACGGCTAAGGATCAAGAGATGGAATACCTCTCCTTCCTCCTCTCCTTCTTCGGGGATGTCTGGCGGCTTTGCCGCGGCGGCGACCCATCGGGCTTGCTCAATGAAGACCTGGTTGGGATCGTGAGCGCCGCCGCAGCCGGGGGCGCTGCGTGGGCGGAATCGTCCATAAAAAAGATCCAGGAGATGATGCGCGCCCTTCGCTACAACATAAACAGGCGCCTGGCAATGGAAACGCTGATGCTCCGCCTCGTGAGGCCGGCATGAAGTCATGCTGGGTAAAATTTGGCTGTCCGACAGGGGCGGTCGAGCTGGAGGCCCAGGAGGGCCTGAAAACGGGCGACCGGGTGGTGTGCAGCCTCGACAAGGGTGAATGCCTTGGGATCATCGCAACGGAACCGGCGGAGACCGCGAAAGAGGGCCTGAGGAAAGTGGCGAGGAAAGCCTCGCCCGAAGAGGTTGCCGACTACCAGGCCCTGAAGGGGAAAGAGGACTGCGCCTTCGATCTGTGCAAGCGGAAGATCGAGGAGCTGAAGCTGCCCATGAAGCTCCTGCGGGCGGAATATCTGCTCAGGTCCACCAAGCTGCTCTTCTATTTCTTTTCCGAGGAGAGGGTCGATTTCCGTGAGCTGGTCAAGGAACTGGCGAAAGAGTTCAGGGTGCGGATCGAGATGCGGCAGGTCGGCGTCAGGGACGAGGCCAGGATCATCGGCGGCATGGGAAACTGCGGGAACGTAGTCTGCTGCAAACGTTTTCTGAACAGCTTTTCCATAGTCTCCGTGAAAATGATGAAGGAGCAGAACCTCCTCCTCAACCCGTCCAAGATCTCAGGCGTGTGCGGGAGGCTCATGTGCTGCCTGGGCTATGAATACGGCATGTACGTGGACCTGAAGAAAGACTTCCCGAAGGTGGGCAAACGGGCAACGACGCCGGCGGGCGAGGCCAAGGTGATAAAGAACAACGTGCTGACCGGGACCGTCACGGTCGAGACCGCCGACGGTAAAGAGGCGACGTTCCCCGTCAAAGACGTGAAGCCGGTGAAGAGCGGAGAGACTTAAGTGAGCGAGCATTATTACATTACCACGCCTATCTACTACATCAACGACGTGCCCCACATAGGCCATGCCTACACTACCTGCGCCGCCGACGTGATGGCGCGCTACAAGAGGATCTGCGGCTGTGAGGTCTTTTTCCTCACCGGGGTCGACGAGCACGGACAGAAGGCCCAAAAAAGCGCCCTTGAGCAGGGCGTCGCGCCCCAGGAACTGGCGGATCGGATGCTGCCCGCCTTCGTCGATCTCTGGAAGCTCCTCAATATCACAAACACGGGGTTCATCAGAACGACGGACGAGGCCCATAAAAAGACCGTACAGAGCCTCTTTCAAAAGCTTTACGAGAAAGGCGACGTCTATCTCGGGGAATACGAGGACTGGTACTGCATCCCCTGCGAAAGTTATTTTACCGAGCTGCAGCTAAAAAACGGCAAATGCCCCGATTGCGGCCGGGCCGTGGAACGGCTCAAGGAAGAGACGTATTTCTTCAGGATGTCCCGCTACGGAGAGCGCCTGCTCCGCTATCTCGAAGAGCACAGGACCTTTGTCATGCCGGAGGTGCGCTACAATGAGGCGGCAAGCTTCGTGAAAGCGGGCCTGCGCGATCTCTCCATCACCAGGACCACTTTCAACTGGGGTATCCCGGTTCCCGGCAACCCGGCTCATGTCGTTTATGTCTGGTTCGACGCCCTGGCAAATTACCTGACCGGCGCCGGTTTTTTGAGCGACTCAGACAGGTTCGAGCGTTTCTGGCCGGCTGACGCGCACCTCATCGGCAAAGACATTCTCAGGTTCCATGCAGTCTATTGGCCCTCTTTCCTCATGGCCGCGGGCCTCAGCCTGCCGAAGCGCATCTTTGCCCACGGCTGGTGGACAGTCGAAGGCCAGAAGATGTCCAAATCTCTGGGCAACGTGGTCGACCCCTTCGAGGTGGCATCCACGTACGGCGTCGATGAGTTCAGGTTCTTTCTCTTCCGGGAGGCGCCCTTTGGCATGGATGCCGATTTTTCGAAAGAAGCAGTCGTAGCGCGCATCAACGGGGACCTCGCGAACGATTACGGCAACCTGGTCTCGAGGAGCGCAAACATGATCGGGAAGTTCCTGGCCGGGACCCTGACCGCCCCGGGAGAGCCGGGCGGCACTGATGCGGCGCTGAGAGAGCGTACGGAGAACCTGATCGCCGAGTACCGGAAAGAGATGAACGACTTCGGTTTTTACAAGGCGCTCAACGCGGTCTTTGAGCTTACCGCCCTCCTCAACAGGTACATAGACGCGGAAGCGCCGTGGAAGCTCGCCAGGGAGGACCCGGCCCGGCTTTCCACCGTGCTCTACAATGTCTGGAACGGAGTCAGGATCGCCACGCTCCTCCTCTATCCCTTCATGCCGTCGAAGACCGCCAGGGCATGGAAGGCGCTGGGGATCAACAGAGACATCGAGAAGGCCGCCTTTGAGGAGGAAAAATCGTTCTATCTTGCGGCCGACCTTTCGCCTATCGACAAGATAGCGCCCCTGTTCCCGAGGAGAGAGACTTAAGTCCCATGTCTTTCACCGTCTTAAGCCAGATCCTGCAAAAAGTCCTCCGCGAGCAGGACTTCAAAGGCGACGTAGAGGCCTACCGGGTCTTCTCCGAATGGCAGGCAATCATGGGGCAGAAGCTGGCGGAGCACACCAGACCGGTGAGATTTGCCGACAGGCGCCTCTACGTTGAGGTGGACGACCACGTGTGGCTTGCCCAGTTGAAGTACATGAAGGCCGATATGCTCGGAAGGATAGACCGCGCGATAAAGCCGGGTCTCTTCAAGGACTTAAAGTTCTTTCTTAAGAGCGTCCAGTAGGCTGCGGTACGGCATGCCCCGCTCGTCGGCAATCCGTTTTACCTCTTCGAACTCAATATGGGTCTTCACTAGCTTTCCGGACCTGTCATACCCTTTTTTCACTCTTACCGGGCCGAACGAAGTGGGACGCACCTCTTCAGATCGCGCAAGGATTGTCCTGAACTCCGGCCTCAGCCGCAAACCGAAGGTCGACGTCTCCCGAAAGACCGCATCGCTGATCGCAGAGATGCGGGATGACGGGGAAAGGATCGAAAGGCGCATACCCGGGCGCCCCTTTTTCATCTGCACAGGGAAGCAGAGCACGTCGAGCGCCCCTTCGAGGCGGATCCTCTCGGCCGCAGCCCCGATATACTCGCTTTCCATATCGTCCATGTCGGCTTCCATGACCCATATCTCTTCATCGAAGTCGGGCGCGTCCATCTCGCCTATGAAGACGCGCAGCGCGTTCGGCCTCGCCGTCTCGTAGGCGCCGAACCCGCAGCCGTGGCGTACGATCCTGAAGGCCGGCGCGGTCTGGCTTTTCGCGTAGTGCCTGACGATGGCCGCCCCTGTCGGCGTGGTCAGCTCGAGCTCTTCGTCGAGAAAGACCACCTTGAAGCCGGAAAGGAGGCTCGGTGGTCGCGGGAGGCGGGTTGGGCATGATGCCGTGAGCCGTCTTTACGAAGCCCCTGCCGACCGGCACGGGTCCGCAGAACACTTTGTCTATCTTGAAGTAGGCAATTGCCCTGGCTGCGCAGAGCACGTCGATAATGGTATCGATATGGGAGAGCTCGTGGAAGTGTATGTCCTCCTTGGGCACGCCGTGCACCTTCGACTCGGCGTTGACGATGATGTCAAGGATGGCAGCCGCGTCCGCCTTGACGCGCTCCTCGGCGTCGAGCCGTTCTATCATCTGCCGCATTTGCGTGACGGACAGGCGGATGTCGCTCGGACCGATAATAAGGCGCCTGCCGGCGATGGCGCCGTGGCGCTTTTCTTCGGTCGACATGGAAGGCACGCTCACCGGGAGCCGCCCCAGCAGGTCCGTCAAGACGGACAGGGGGCATCCCGCGTCGATCAGGGCGCTGATCGTCATGTCGCCGCTTATGCCAAGGACGGGGTCCAGATAGAGGATATTCATAGGCGATTTATCAGGGTCGCGAAATAGGCCGCGCCGAAACCGTTGTCGATGTTGAAAGTGGCGACGGTCGAACAGGAGTTGAGCATAGCGAGGAGGGCTGAAATGCCGCCGAAGCTCGCGCCGTAGCCGATGCTCGTCGGGACCGCGATGACTGGCGCGGCCACGAGCCCCGCCACAATGGAGGGGAGGGCGCCTTCCATGCCTGCGGCCACGATTACGATCCGGGCTTTCCTGAGGACGTCCATGTTCCGGAAAAGGCGGTGAATGCCGGCGACGCCCACATCGTAAAGCCTCTCCGTCGGATTGCCGAAGAAGACGGAGGTAGCGTATGCCTCTTCGGCAACGGGAATATCGCTCGTCCCTGCGGAGGCGACAAGGATTGTCCCTTTCCCCCTCACGGTCTTGTCCTTTTTAATCGTGAAGCAACGGGCGGCCCCGTGATAGGCGCCTTCCGGAAAGGAAACGGCAAGCCTGGCGCCCTTCTCCTGATCGATCCTCGTGGCGAGCACGTCGATCCTTTTTTCCATCATGGCCCTGGCGATCTCCGCAATCTGCTCGAAGGTCTTGCCTTCGCCGAAAATGACTTCCTGTACGCCTTTCCGGAGTTGCCGGTGAAGGTCGATCTTGGTGTGCGTCAGGTCCTGGAAGGGCGCGTCCTTCAGCTCCTCGAAAGCCGCCTCGACAGAGACTGCGCCGCCGGCGACCGCGGAAAGGAGCTCGAGAATTCGTTCATCCATGTTCTTCTACCAGAAAAGCGTTCTTGACGAGCTTGATCCGCTCGTCGTCGATGCCGATCACGTCGAAGCGGGCCCTCCTGTTCCAACAGCGATGCTCCTTCAGATAAAAGAGCGCGGCCCTCACGAGCCGGCGCTTTTTATTCTCGTCTACGGCGCAGACCGCCTCGCCGAAAAACGGCGTGTTCCTCTTCTTCACTTCGACAAAAACGAGGCAGTCTCCCTCTTCTGCGACGACGTCTATCTCCCCCAGCTTGTTCCTGTAGTTCCTCTCGACTATCCTGTACCCATTGCGCTTCAAAGTCTTGATTGCGGCATCTTCGCCGCGGGCGCCCTCTTCCCGGCTGCTCACCGCACATACTCCTTGACGCCTCTAAAGGTCTTCCTGTGGAAGGGCGACAGGCCGAACCTCTCGATGGCGAGCCTGTGCTCCTCTGTGGGATAGCCCTTGTTCTGCCTCCAGTTGTAGTCAGGATAGACGGCGCCGTAAACGACCATCAGCCTGTCCCTTACGACCTTCGCCACGATGGATGCGCAGGCGATGAAGAAACACTTGCGGTCGCCTTTGACGACCGGCTTTGATCGGGCCGTCCCCTTCAGGGGGAAAAGCCCGTCTACAAGCAAGATGCGCGGCTGGAACGCAGCCTTTCTCACCGCTCTTTGCATGGAGAGGAGCGAGGCGTTATGGATGTTGAGCCGCTCGATCTCCCGGGGGCTTGCCTGCCCCACGCCCACCTTGTACGCGTGCTCCAGGATCCATCCGAAGAGATGCTCTCTTTGCTTTTCGCTGAGCAGTTTTGAATCGTTGACCTTTTCCCTCGAGACGGGCAGACCGTCCCACACGACGCACGCGGAGACCACCGGACCTGCCAGCGGCCCGCGCCCGGCCTCATCGAGACCCGCTATAAAATTGGAAGGGGGACACTCCTCTCGCCCCTTGTCTTTCGGAGGGGTGTCCCCCCAACCTTTATTGGAAGGGGGACACTCCTCTCGCCACGGTGCGGTTGGAGGGACACTCCTCTCGCCACGGTGCGGTTGGAGGGACACTCCTCTCGCCTTTTTGTGCTCGGAAGGGTGTCCCTCCTCCAAGCTTGCTGATAGGGGTGTCCCTCCTCCAAGCTTGCTGATAGGGGTGTCCCCCCAACCTTTTACAAGCGGGCAGGGCGGCACGCTAATCCCTTTTTTCCTTCAGCTTTGCCGCTTTCCCCTTCAGGCCCCTGAGGTAATAGAGCTTGCCCCTGCGCACCTTAGCCCTGCTAGTCACCTCGATATGCTCTATCAGGGGGGAATGCTTTGGAAAGGTCTTCTCGATCCCCACGCCGTAAGAGACCTTCCGGACGGTGAAGGTGGCCCTGGTGTTGCCGCCTCTCTTTCCGATGACTACGCCTTCGAACACCTGCACCCGTTCCTTGTCGCCCTCGTAGATCTTGGTGAAAACCTTGACGCTGTCGCCGACGGCCACGTCGATGAGGTCAAGCCTCATATGTTCTTTTTCAATCAGGTCAATCGTTTCGTTCATCTTCTTCTCCTCTCGCGCCGAACAGTCTGTCAAGAATAATGCCGATGGCGACGCGCAGCGGCAGGTGGTTATATTCACCCTGGCCGTCGATCGGCAACAATGTTCTCTCGCAGCTTCTTACTACGTCAGGGGGCAGACCCCAGCCGGTGCCGAAAAGCAGCAGGAAGGGCCCGGGGTCGGCCTTGATCCATTTTCCTAATTGACCGTAGCCGATCGCGCCGTCTCTTTTCTTCGACGACGTGCCGATCAATACCGGCTTACGCCCCCGGAAATCCGAGATCACGTCGCTGACGGCTTTTTTTATGCAAATCCGCTCGAGGGCCTGCGCCCTGTGCGGATTGTACTGCCGCCCGTAGCCCGTCTTCCAGTGGTCGACAAGCTGCTGCGCTATGCCCCTCTGTTTTTCGAGAGGAGTCACAATATAGCATAATCTTACGCCGAATGTCATGCAACTTCTCGCCGCATCGTGCAGTTCCAGGTTGGTGATGCTCGTCGAGACGATCTGGCCCTGCTTATCGAGGACGGGATAATGGATGATGGCGAGATAGACGGCGCCCATGCCTATTCCAACTCCTCCATGACCTCCCGAATCATGACCTCGTCCTCCCGTGTGGGCCGAAAACGCTCCATCAGGTCGGGCCTCCGCAAGATAGTCCTCCTGATCGACTCCTTCCTTCTCCACTTGCGGATCTCTTCATGGTTCCCCGACAGGAGCGCCTCCGGCGCCTCCATCCCCATAAATTCCCGGGGGCGCGTATACTGGGGGTATTCGAGCAGCCCTTGCGCGAAGCTCTCGTCCACGGGAGACGCCTCATTGCCGAGAACGCCGGGGACCAGCCGGGAAACGGCATCGACAACCACGAGGGCCGCCGTCTCGCCGCCCGATAGGATATAGTCGCCGATCGAGATCTCCTCGTCTACCAGGGCGCGCACGCGTTCATCGACGCCCTCGTAGCGCCCGCAGAGCAGGGCCAGATGGGGGAGAAGAGCAAACCGGGCGGCCGATTCCTGATCGAAGCGCTTCCCATCGGGCGTGAGGAGGACAAAACGCGCTTCCGGGAGCTCCTTTCTGACGTGCGCCGTCGCATGCCGGACGGGCTCTGCCTTCATCACCATGCCGGCCCCGCCGCCGAAAGGAGCATCGTCGCATGTCCGGTGGATATCGGCGGCAAAGTCCCTTATGTTGACGATGTTGAATTCTAGGAGGCCTTTCTCCCGCGCCTTTCTTATGAGACTCTCGTCGAGGGGGGATTCAAATATTCCCGGGAACAGGGTCAGGATAGTGAAAATCATTCAACGAGCCCGTCCTCTCTGATGCGCACGAGCCCCTTCTTTCATGCTGATCTGCACGATATGGTCCCCTGTCATCGGCACGAGCGCTTCTGCGGCGCCCCTGACTACCAGGATGTCGTTCGCCTTCGTGTGCATCACTTCCACCACCTTCCCGAGCAGCCGGTCCTTCTCCGTGACTGCAACGAGACCGATAAGCTGGTAGTCGTAGTACTCGTCCTCTCCCAGGGGCGCCAGATCGTCCTCTCTCACGAAAAGCTCCCTTTCGAGGAGGAAGCGCACCTCGTCGGCGGTCTCCAGCCCTTCCAATTTTATGAGGAAAGAACCTGCCAGGGGGCGAACGCGCAAAGGCTTCAGCTCTCGCTTCGCGCCGTTCTCTTCAGCAAAAAATGAGGGATACTGCAAGGAAGCCGCCGCGTCTTCGTTGTAGTACCGGAATTTTACCTCTCCTTTTACTCCATGGGCCGATACGACCCGCCCTACCGGAATGAACCTCATCACTCGATTATTTCGAGGACGGCCCTCTTTTTTGCCTTAGTCGAAGCTGCGCTCAGTATCGTCCTCATGGCCCTCGCAGTCCGGCCTTGCTTTCCTATGACCTTTCCCAAATCGTCCTTGGCTACGCTGAGCTCGATAACCGACGTCCTTTCCCCTTCGATTTCGGAAACCTTTACCTGATCAGGGCTATCCACCAATGCCTTCGCGATGTACTCGATCAGTTCTTTCAGCACAGCTCCACCTCCGGAGGGTCAATTAATGGGGCGCTTCGCTCAAAACCCCTTCCCGCTTGAAAAGCTTCTCAACCGTCTTCGTCGGCCTTGCGCCTTTCTGATACCAGGCAGTGATTTTATCTTTGTCGAGGCTCACCTCGAAAGGGTCGGCCAGGCAATTGTACGTGCCTACCATCTCGATGAACCTTCCGTCCCTCGGACATCTCTCATCTGCCACTACAATCCGATAAAAGGGCCTCTTCTTCGATCCTTTGCGCGAAAGTCTGAATTTTACAGCCAATCTTGCCTCCTCATCCGAATAAGTGCTTGGGAAGACCCTTCACGCCTCCCTTGGTAAATCTCTTGATCATTTTCTTTGTTTCCAGGTACCGCTTCAGGAGCTCGTTCACGTCCTGGACGCGGTGACCGCTCCCCTTCGCTATCCTCATCCTGCGCGAGCCGTCGATGAGGTGGGGATAGAGCTTCTCCTTCGGCGTCATGGAGTTGATGATAGCCTCCGTGCGCTTGATCTCCTTTTCGGCTTCCGAGAAATCTATCGCCCCTTTCATCTTGCTTAGCCCCGGGATCATGCCGATGACGGACTCTATGCTCCCCAGTTTCTTGACCTGCTTGATCTGCTCTTTGAAGTCCTCGAGGGTAAACTCGTCCTTTCTCAGCTTGCGCTCGAATTCCTTTGCCTTCTTCTCGTCGAAGACCTCCTGGGCCTTCTCAACCAGGGAGACCACGTCGCCCATGCCGAGGATGCGGGAAGCCATCCTGTCCGGGTGGAAGGCCTCAAGGGCGTCGAGCTTCTCGCCTGTGCCGATGAACTTGATGTACTTGCCCGTCGAGGCCCGGATGGAGAGCGCCGCGCCTCCCCTTGCGTCGCCGTCGAGCTTGGTGAGGATGACGCCGTCAATCGCAACCTTCTCATCGAAAGCCTTCGCCATGTTCACCGCGTCCTGCCCTGTCATGGCGTCGACGACGAGGAGGGTCTCTCTCGGGTTGAGCATCTTCTTCTGGCGCACAAGCTCCTGCACCATCTCTTCATCGATGTGCAGCCGGCCCGCGGTGTCGACGACGAGGGTGTCGAACCCCTTTTTCATGGCATACGCCCGGGCGTCGCGGCAGATTCGACCGGACCGGCCCCCTCCGCCGGCGCGTAGCTCTCGATCGCGATCTGGCTGCCGATTTTTGCGAGCTGCGCGATGGCCGCGGGTCTGTAGATGTCCGTCGGCACGAGGAGGGGTTTCCGCCCCTTTTTCCTCAGATAAAGCGCCAGCTTCCCCGCTGTGGTCGTTTTGCCGGAGCCCTGAAGGCCGAGGAGCATGACAGGGACAGGCGGCGAACCGGCGACATCGAGGGGCTTGTTCGTCTCCCCCAGGAGTTCGCACATTTCTTCATAGACCACCTTGATGAACTTCTGGCCCGGCGTGATGCTCGTCATCACTTCTTCTCCCAGGGCCTTCTCTTTCACCTTTTCAAGGAAGTCTTTAGCAACCTTGTAGTTGACGTCCGCCTCGAGGAGGGCTACCCGCACCTCGCGCAACGAGTCTTTGACGTTGCTCTCGCTGAGCTTGCCGTAACCCTTAACCTTTTTGAATATTACGTCGAGTCTTTCCTGTAATTTCTCGAACATATGTCAATAGTATACCTATGCCGGCGGAAAACCGCAAGGCATCGCGCTTTTCTAATCGTAATAACCACTTACGACCCTCTCCAAACGGGAAGATACCGGAAGATTCAAGACACAAACGCAACCAAAACGCAACCAAAATCTCCACGCACCGAGGAGGCCAGCATGGCAAAACAACTGTTTGCGAGGGCAATATGAGCCGAACAGCCCCGGCGCGCGTTGCGCCACACGCCCTCGACGCTGAGGTCGCCGTCCTCGGCGGCGTTCTCAGCGATCCCGAAGCGCTCCATGACATCGCGGACGTAATCGGGGCCGCCGACCGCGATGCCCACGGGTCAGGACCTGCTCGATTGGGTCCTCGTCTATCCCGGCATGGCAGGCGTGATCCAGTCGGATATCCACAAGCTCTTTGTGGCGCCCGTCCCGTCGAGCCTCTCCGCAGCCGCAGCCTCGAGCTCGCTCGCCTGGGGCACGGACACGATCACGATAACCGTTACGGTCCTGGATCAGAACGGCCAGCCGATCCCCGGCAATTACACGCTCAACGTCTCTTTCACGAGGGGCAACGGCGCGATCTCGCCCTCGCCCGGCGTGATCGCCAACGGCGCCAGCGTGACGTTCACATACACGCGCGGCGATACCTCGACCGACAAGAGCCCGATCCTCGCGTTCAGCCTGTCCGGGTACCCGACCGTGCTCCCGGCGTCGCTCTTTATCGCGCTGTTCGACTCCAGCGGAAACATCATGATGTGACGCCTGTGGCGGGGAATTCATTACACCTACCAATCGTAGAAACGCGGCCATCGTTTATAAGCGAACATTGCCAAGAGAAAGAAATGGCGGCCGACAGCCCGATTACAACGCAAAAAGTAAGGCCATCGCTCTTGCTATGTGCGACGCCATAGTGAGCCGAACTTATAGCTGTCATAGGGATTGCGTTTCTCTACCCTGAGATGGTTGCCGAGTCCAGTTAGGCAACCCTTACAGAGCGCGTCAAAGAACGGGGCAGGGAACACCAACTGCCAGCCCTGTCCTTGAACATTAAGGTAGTACGGCGAGGGGTCGTCCCTGATCTCCATCGCATATCCTGGTTCGCGAAACTCATGGACAAGATTATTACGATAAGTATAGAAAAGCTCGGCGTATCTGGTTTCCTTTATGAATTTCTCCTCATCACTGGCTGCAAAGTCGCATACTGCTTGGTAAGTTGCGTCATCTTCTGGGGTTGGTACGCCCCATCTTCCCCACAAATACGAATTAACCAGTCGTTGCATCTCTTCATAGAGTTTGTTGCCTGTTCTTTGATTCTGCTCAAGAACCAGAAGCAGCTGTGGAGCGCTGACCCTATCTTTATACTGCCAGCCGGAGCATAAATCGATGAACCGGACAACACGTTCTCGGTGCCCTCGAACGTCAGGGCAGGCCGCTCTACTGAGTGTGTCGATTACTGCTGCCTGGAGGATTTTTCGGAAGAGTCGGAATTCTATGTGGGCTATGCTTTCAATTTGCTCGGCGAGGTATCCAATGTACTCGTTGATGTCATCTTCTATGCTCATAGCCTATGTCCTTCCACCTTATCACGAGAGGTTGCGGCCGTGGATGGCGTTGTAAGCGAATACGCCACTTGTTGCACAGCCATTCCGTTTCAATATGCTTGCGGTCCGCTGCTGCTGACCCTTCATTAAAATATTCTGGTGAACGCAAGCTCATCCAAGAATTTCTCCCGGTCATTCGCTTCGAAGCACTCCAATATCTTTTCATGGCCCAGTATTTTGACCATTGAACGGCCGATTCTATTTTCCAGGTCGTCAATGAGTTTTAGTGACTCTTCACCTGTCAGTCTATCGAGACGTTGCCCGTGGATCAGTCTTGAGCGCCACGTATAGCTGTTTTTCGTATCCTCGAAGAGACCTCGGGCTTCCGAGAGACTTTCGGAGAGAAAGAACGCCACTCGCTGTGAGAGACGAAAACTTATCTCTTGAGGTGACCCAAACAAACTCTCAATCGCCAGCCATAAAAGCAAAAAACGCAGTTCTCAACCCTCAGTAAGCGCACGTATCGTTGCCTTTGTGGCTGTGCGGATAGAGGACATCGGGGCTATGGCCCGGAGCGCACGGAACATAGTGCTGGCCATTGATAAATCGGACTCTTGAAGTTGTGCATTTTCGTATATTCGCAGTGGCGCAATAGGCGGGGTCTCACGGAAGAATCGTTCCAGCCATTCGCCGTTGACCCTCGTGCCCTGGATGACACAGAAAAATGAGCACTCTGTCCGCCGAGTTAGCCACAAGGCGAATACTACGAATTGCAACCATTCCAGGACCGTATCTTGAATTGAACGGCTTTGCCTGCCTTTCCAGTTTGGGTCTGGGGTTCCTCCAACCCCTGAGTCATAGTCTATCGAAATGCAATAACGGGCATAATATCTCAACATATCCCGCGACGCGAGCGATAAATCCCCGAGGACCTCCTCGGACTTTATCCACGGTGGGGGTTCGGTAAGCAGCACTCGATCAGCAAGTTGATATGGTAATTTTACGTGGTCTGGAAGATCCCATCGATACTGAAGCGGAGCAATCGCACTCCAATTCATGTCAATATTATAGCACGATCCCAGAATACTTCATCGAAAATAGGTGTACGGACTGCTGGATTTCCGAACGTGACCGTGAGTAGCCTCGACAGGAGACAGATTCACGGTTACGGAAGAAAGCGTTGCCTCCTGCAGAAAATGGGATGAAATAATACGAACTGTCTACTTTCCTTTTGCGTTCTTCACTTTCGAGTGGTATTCTTCGCCAGCCTTAGAAGGCCGCAGGCAAGGACTCGTAGGTAGGTGCAAGCATCAACTGCTTGTAATCACTACAGATACTCGCTTCCACCTACTCATGCATGCTTTAGGGTTATTGAAGCCAAAGATTACGATTTGTAGGCGAGTAAAGCAGAATTCGCCGGGCTCTCGCAGTTTGGCCACTCCGGTGAGGTAGCTAATTGAATGGTAAGGTTCGACCAGAATAGCATGAATGACTGGGAGAGTTAGACAGGAGGCGCCTCGCAAATCTCCGTGGTAAACTCTTTGGGTTTCCCCGTGTAGGAATCGGCAAAAATGATGGAAAAAGGCAACTCCTTACCGCTTTGCAGAATGAACGTGGACATGCTGGACAACCTGAAGTCCTCCACCTTCTTCTCGATGTCGGCCTTTTGCATCTGCTGGACCTCCTCGACCGAGAGCGGGAGGCCGGCAAGCGCAGAATCGCTCGCCAATAACCGTCCCGTGCTCGTCGAAGAGCTTTGCCGTCAAAATCACGTACTTTCTTGGCCAGGGTGAGCCGTTCACCACCACCCCCTTGACAAAAAAGAGCCTTCCGTCTCTAATGGGGAGCTCCTGTCCCACCACCTTCTGGATGATGAGCGATTTGTCGGCGTCCCAATAACTTGGATTCCACAGATAGCTACCAGTCCGGTCAACGTAGCCCTTTCTGTCCCCGATTGTAACCTCTGCCAGCCCCCCTCTGTAACTCGAAGCCTGGTCAAACTGCGGATTGATAATGATCTTTCCGGTCTTGTCGATGAAGCCCCATCTGTCACCAACCCGAACGCCTGCCAGGCCCTCGTGAAAATCGTTTGCGTGAGCGAACTGAGGATTGATAATATATTTTCCCTTCTGATCGATATAACCCCACCGTTCCCCCACTTTAACCCCTGCCAGTCCCTCGGAGAGGGTGTTACCTTGATCAAACTGCGGATTGATGACGATCTTTCCGGTCTTGTCGATATAACCCCACTCAGTGCCTATTTTTATCGCCGCCAAGCCCCCGCAAAACTCCCATGCTTCATCAAACTGCGGATTGATAATGATCTTTCCGGTCTTGTCGATGAAGCCCCATCTGTCACCAACCCGAACGCCTGCCAGGCCCTCGTGAAAATCGTTTGCGTGAGCGAACTGAGGATTGATAATATATTTTCCCTTCTGATCGATATAACCCCACCGTTCCCCCACTTTAACCCCTGCCAGTCCCTCGGAGAGGGTGTTACCTTGATCAAACTGCGGATTGATGACGATCTTTCCGGTCTTGTCGATATAACCCCACTCAGTGCCTATTTTTATCGCCGCCAAGCCCCCGCAAAACTCCCATGCTTCATCAAACTGCGGATTAATGACGATCTTTCCGGTCTTGTCGATGAAGCCCCATCTGTCACCAACCCGAACGCCTGCCAGGCCCTCGTGAAAATCGTTTGCGTGAGCGAACTGAGGATTGATGACGATCTTTCCAGTCTTATCTATGAAGCCAATTTTCCCATCCTGCACCACAGGAAACAGCGAGGTTAGTTCCGCCGCCTGTTCCTGCTGGTTTTCCGTCTTACGTTGGGAGCATGACGAGAACGGAATCAACATGAGGACAATCAAGAGGATTGTGATTTTTTTCATCTTCCACTCCTACTATTTCCTCACGATTTCATGATGCCTGTATTTATTCTACCATGTTGTCTTTATCCAGACCAATAAAATCGCTCACTCTCCCCCACGGGTTCAATATAAAACTCTCAGCGATCTTCCCGGAACCAGCTCCGCGAGTTACCACCGGTAATGCTGAACCACCCATCATACACGGCGGTTGTGTATTTCAGGAAGCTCGCCTTGTCCCACTCCTGCCCGCCAAGGTTCAAGATTACACCCCAGAGCCTCCATCGCGGCTTTCACGAGTACCTGTGGCATTCCTTGTAGGCACCCAATGGCGGTGAAGCACGCCGTCACCTACAATTCATCGCCAGTGATCTATTGCAGTAGTTGCGCATTACGGGGCATAAGAGAGTGACGCACCGCTCATCTGGAGCCACCTTTTTCGACGATCAGGTGCAGTCGGATTGTTAGCAGTTCTCCATTAAATTTCCTTTTCCCAAATTGCAGTCGCTACACAGGGTCCTGAGATTATCGAACGTCGTCTCACCGCCCTCAGACCAGGGCCTGACATGGTCTATGTGCAAATCAATGTTCGCGTGGGTCGCAGGGCTTCTTCCGCAGTGCTGACACTTAAAGTCGTCTCTTCGCATTACCAAAAACCGGAGACGCAGAGAAGGGTCTCTGCTCGTACGTGGTTGAGGTCTGCTTGTGTGGGACCGCACCTCAGCACCGCCCTCGGCCTCTTCTTGGGAGTTCACGTAGACGACGAACTGTTGCAGTGCCTCGCGCCAGCTTCGAAATAGGCGTATGTATGGCCCGTCGGAATACTCAGACAATGATGAATTGACGTCTCTCTTTCGTGGCTGTCTTCCGAGCTTAATCCAAAGCCGCTCTATGTTTTGAAAAAGGCGTTCCTCGGTGATGTTGAGCTCGTTAGATATACATAGACCCGCTTTTTCAAGAGCCGCGTTCCAGGAGCCGAGCCGTCTTTGGATTGTCTGACATGAGTATTTGCCCATCTTCTCATACTGCCTGAAGGTCACAGTCTCTCTTTCCAATTGGGCGGCCACATCCTTTAAATCCTTTATTAGGTTCTCGGTTGAGACCGCAACGCCTTGGGTTTGCGATAATTCGAAGCGCTTCTTCATGACCCCTCAATCCTATTTCTCTCCGGCTATTTCCCGCCCTTCCATTTCTCATGGGATTCCTTGCGAGGGCGTTCGTGGCAAGAATCCATGCTGCACCTAATCCTCTGAGACTATTGATAAGCAAATCCCGCAGCATTTCGTACAGAACAATAAATACGGAAGCTGCGACGAGATTACGTTGCAAAGACTCAGGATTTAAGAATGTGTCGGAAGCAGTGTCATTCCCCATATAGCTCTCTTTTCTCCATTCCCAAAATGCTCAAGGCAGCCGATCGATCACTTTTCTAACGGTACCGCTCTTCCCCGGGAAATCCTCGAACAGGGCCTTTATCATCCACGGCAGAACCACAGGCAATTGGCCCGAACTCCCAGAACTGACAACCTTCCCCTCATAGACTACCTTCATCTTGCCTTCCGTGAATGCCTTCCTGTCGATGAGCCGTAATTCGAGAGTGCGAGCGAACACTCTTTGAGACGTAACGCCTGTGCCGACCACCCCGTACTGAGGCGTATACGTGGTGGACGAAGAAAAGACTCCAGAAGGGGTTAGAACCCCAGTCGTCTGCTTTGACGAGACGCCCGTCTGTCCGATAATAGGATATGACGAAACTACATCCTTCCCCGCGTCGACACCATAAGCCACGAAGGCAATGACGGCAGCTTCGTTAAAGGTCGTTTCCTTGAATCCCTTCGCATCCAGGCCCTGCTTCACAAGTGTTTTGTACGCTTTATCTTCGGGGCTTCCCTCCTCCCCTTTCGCCAGCTGCTCTAAGTGCTCAAGCGCGAGTCTCCTGTTGTTCTCAATGGATGCCTTCTCCTGTCCTGTAGCGCCTGCGAGCATTGTAAGCGCGAAAACGGCGTCCTGATAAGACAGGACCACATAAGTTGTTCCCGAAGGGTCTGGAGAAAGCTCATGAAAGGATGAAACCTGGGATACGATCACAGGGGCATGCGCACAACCTCCCAAAAGTATTGCTGTCAGGACCGCTGTAAGCAAAAACATGTGCCGTTTCATATGCTCCATCCTTTCCTGTTGGCGACGTCCTTCTTCTTTCTGCGATATTACCACAATGAAATCCTTTCGAGCAAGCAACTACAAAGTGTCCACTCCAAAACACCAGCCCGCGGGAGCGAGCGACGCCGACTTTCCGCCCGAGGACGATGACATTCCATTGTAGCATTTTATTTCGTTGTAGGAGAACGCGTTACAAGTCCCCTGAATTTTTCTCTTGACATCGAATTACATTCTAATGCTATGCTTCTCACATGGTCAAGCCAAAAACGAGGGGAAACGGGACGGGAATGGACGTACCGCTGCATATATCGTTTCACCGAGGAAAATAAGGGGATGGGGTGGGTTGGAAAAGCAGTACAAGGTGTGGGCGGCCGTTCAAACACCCTCGAAATCAGCCATCTATCGACCCTCGAAATCGGCCGTTTCATAGACCTCGCCCTGTCGCCGGCTTGAACCCTGCACAGAGATTCCCCCTATGGATGAACGAAGTTTTCTGCCTTTACCGGCCAACCTCGGTTTTCCCTCTCGATAAAGCCTCCTTTTCTTACTCTTTCAGGCCCTTTCTGTTCCGATAGGACCTGCCCTCGGGGGGCATAGGGACGCCCATTCCATTATAACTTTCTCTGTCATAGGCCTGATGGTCTTCACCCTGGCAATGTCGCTCTTCAGGGTCTTGTGTCGATGCCATGTTCGGCGGCTATTCGTTACGGCTCACTTTATCGGTTCTATTCCGAGGTCCTTGCATATCTTTTTCGCAAGCCCGTCGTCAATTTCTCTATGTCTTGGCACTGAAGAATGTTTGTTTAGGCCGGGGGTTTCCCCACCAGGGGTGTCGATGGCCTTCTCTTATAAATTCGCAACCGTGTGCCTGTAGGTGCTTCAACAGTTCGGTTCTTTTCACTCAGATACGGCTATCCCTTCTTCTTCGTATTCTGTTCCTGCCGATGCTATCGCGTCTTGACGGTTGAACTCGATGGCTTCCCGGAGGGTCACGCGAAGACTTTCCACCAATTCTTTCCGGCTACGCTCCTGGCAATTTACCCCTGGCACTTCCTCTACCCATCCTATCCACCAATCGCCTTGCCGCTTTATTATTGCGGTATACTGGCTATCCATGCGGGGCGCCTCCTATTTCTTGAAGTATATCCGAACGGCGGGGACGTACTCTTCATAAGCATTACTGTTCATACTATCGCACAAAATAGAAAGGGATTCCAAGCAAAGAGTGCAGGAAGAAGCTGTCTGGGAAACAGACCTTCCGCCCTCTTTTTAGGCGCTTACCCTCTCAATGTCTCGTAGTCTTTCAGGAACCGCTCGATCCCTATGTCGGTGAGGGGGTGGCTCATAAGCTGTTTCAGGATATTGAAGGGGATAGTCGCGATGTCCGCCCCGATCATCGCCGCGCGGAGCACGTGCAGGGGGTTCCGCACGCTCGCCACGATAATCTCAGTATCGAAGCCGTAATTCGTGTAGATGTCGATGATCTGCTCGACGAGCTCCAGCCCTGGGGTGGAGACGTCGTCGAGCCGCCCGACGAAGGGGCTCACATAGGCGGCGCCGGCCTTTGCGGCGATCAACGCCTGGAGGGGCTGGAAGACGAGGGTCACGTTCGTCCTGATCTTTTCCTGCGACAATATCTTTACCGCTTTCATGCCTTCCCCGGTCATGGGGATCTTCACGACCACCTGATCTCCAAGGGAGGCCAGGCGGCGAGCCTCCTCGACCATCTCTGCGGCTTGCGTCGCAAGCGCCTCAAGGCTGACCGGGCCGGGAATCAGGGCGAGGATCTCCCTGATCGTCGCTTCGGGGTCCCTCTTTTCCCTCGCGAGCAGGCTGGGGTTCGTGGTAACGCCGTCCACCAGCCCCATCTCGCGCCCCTTCTTTATTTCATCCACATTGGCCGTGTCGATAAAGAACTTCATCCTCCCCTCCCGTGTCCTGTCCGCGGTTCTTCTTTCCGGGCAATGGCGGTCGATGTCCCATGATTTGCGAAAGCCCTGTGAGAATAGCACTACTCTACGGGAGATGCAACAAGACCTTACCGAGCAGCTCGATTTTCTGGTCCCCCCCTATCTGATGCAGGTACTCGGCCAGGGGCCTCTTGAAGCCCGGATGGACCAGACCGGGGTCTATCTCGAGACAGGGGACGACGGCAAACTTTCTCTCGTGCAGCCTGGGGTGGGGGATCGTAAGGCCGGGCTCGTCAAGGAGGAGGTCCTCAAACAAAAGGATGTCCAGATCGATGGTTCGCGGCCCGAACCTGATCTCCCTTGTCCTGCCGAGGGCTGTTTCCACTTCCAGCAGAAACGAGAGCAGTTCTCTCGGTGCGCCGCGCCAGGCTATTTTCAGGACGCAGTTCACGAAGTCGCTCTGGGCCGCGGGGGAGACGGGGGAGGTGCGATAGAAAGACGAGAGGGCGACGAAGGACGCCCTCTCGTCCAGATTACAGACCTTACGCCTCGCAGACAGTTTTGAAGGGCATCGCCGATATTGGACCCTACGCCGATGTGCGCGCTGCCCGCCATGTTCGCTTTAAGGCGAATTCGGCTTCTCCGGGCCGTCCTTCGGAGTAATGTCGATCTCGTTCGACTCCTTCAGCGATTTCCTGAAGTTCTTTATTCCCTTGCCGAGGGCGCCGCCTACGTTGGGGAGCTTGCCTGCGCCGAAGATTATCAATACAATGACCATCAGTACGAGCAGTTTAGGGAAACCCATGTTCTTTCCTCCTTAGGCTCACGCTGCCGTGAGGAAACAGGGGGCAAACGTGCGCGCATAGGCCGCGTCCTCAAAAAAGGAGTATAGCATTAAAGGGGGGGCGGGCGCAACGCGACTGGCCCGGCCGGGTGAATTGCGCGGATAGCTTCGTCGTCGGCGGGGCCGCGCCGTTCTCACTTGCCGCCCGCCCATAGCAAGCTTTGAGGTCGGTCGCCCGGCCCACCGTTTTATACGCTCCGGCGGGCGGACTCTGGCCTTACGCATTATACATCAAAAATCGCCTCGGCCGGGAAAACGACCTTAGTCAGTGCACCTGCGAGTCGTTGCTTCCTGCATTCCAGAGCGGCGAGGGCGCTATTCGACTGTTTTTTTAAGGGAACAACCCACCCTGTCCGGCATTCTTTTCAGGCTGCTTCCTTACAGCCACCCTTTGTTTTTTAGCCATGCCGTTTCTTCTTTAAGCATCTCGTCCCACGACCCTGGGACTATATCCGTCAGATAGGGTTCCTGTGAAGTGGTAACCCCCCACCCCAACGCCCAGTAGATCAACTGACCATCCCTGCCTCGCATGGTGACCGTTCCATTCGGCCCGACTCCTATGGGAGATTTGACTGTCAGGTCTTTCAGGGCGCGGACGACGGCCTCGGTCTCGGTGGTTTTTGCCTTCTTCACCGCCCCTTCGAGCAACAAACAGGCAGTGTAGGCTTCCCAGGTCCAGTGAATCGGAGGGGAACCATAACCGCTTTACATGCGTGTCATAAAAGTCGTGATTCTCTTTTGTGTCGGGGAACGTACGTACGGACCTCGTTGTCGCATATAATCCAGCCGGAAACTTGCCCAGGCCCTTTTTTAAAGAATCCACGACCGGAGAATCGGTCAAGGAGTCATTAAACCACTTGCCCTTGTCCAGAAGCCCGTACATCGACCCCTGTTTCATGAAGTTGGCCGCATCCCCTCCCCAAAGCCCGTCGAATACGGCATCGGGTTTCGCCGCCATGATCGCGGTGATGTGCGGTGTGAAATCGGGCTCGCCGAGCTTCGGCCAGGCCTGTCCCACGATCTGAACATCAGGGTCGAACTTTTTCAGGAATTCAACGAAAACGCGCACCTGGTCTCTGCCGTACGCGTAATCCGAGTTTATCGTGTACCACCGGGCAAGACCGAGTTCCTTTGATTTCTTAGCGGCATACTGGGCGCCCGCGACATTAATGAGTAAGGTATTGGTGGCCGACCTGAAGCAGTAAGGACTCCTGACTTTTGGATCCGCCGTAAACTCCGTGGTCTCGTTAGTCACAAAAATGACCTTCTTGATCTCCCTCGAAACTGCGCCGACAGCAAAACTCTCTGCGCTCGAACCATGGGCAAAAAGAAAATCGGTATCTTTATCGGCCGCAAATTCCCTCGCCCAGCGCACGGCTTCTTCGGGTTTGCCGCCCGTATCGTATTGGACGAATTCAACCTTTCTCCCGAGGAGTCCTCCTCTTCCGTTAACGTCGTCCACCCACATCTCCGTTGCGCGGCGGCAAGCCTCGCCTGCCATGCCGGCTGGCCCGCTGATGACGCCAAAGAGCGCCAACTTTATCGGTCTTTGGGGCGTTTGGGCCTCGGCAGCCATGGATGGCGACAGAACAGGACCCGCGAGAAGGGCAGCAGCCATGATAATTCCCGCAACGACAATCAATGAGGTCCGGATAAACCTTCTTCCCGCAAATCGTCCTTTCTCCCCTTTCTTTTCTTTCATACAGATTGCCTCCGTTTTAGAATTATGAAAAGTTGTTGTTACTGCCTATCACCAATACGGCTATATCTTCCCCTGCTTGGGTTTTACAAGAAGGACCCGTCATTTATGCCCGCGCCGTTTTTGTTGGAGGCCTGCTGTCGATGCTATCAGCTATCATTGTACCTGTCAAGAAAATAGTACGGTCGTGAAAACAATCTCTTGCATAAGACGCCCGGATCTTAAGGCGCCAAGGCTATGCTCCCTTAAGCGCTTTTCTGCCGGCCGCTCCGTATCCCTTGCCTGATCGACCTGAATCCAGCTAACCGTAGTTGGAGCAGGACCGGGCGAGGGTGTTGCCCCTTCCGTCGTCCGGGTACGGCGATTAACGTGAAGGGCGGCGTTGCGTCTTTTCGGGCCTTGCGCGAATCGCTGACCTCGTTATATTCTACTTAGCAGTTGACGCGGGCTATTGCCAAATATGCCCGGATATCAGAACAAGGAGGTACGTATGTTGTGGACAGAGCTGGACAGGTTCGGCAGAGGTTTTGATCCATGGCCCGGCCTCGATTGGCTTGCAAGCCAGAGGGATAGGGTCGCCGCGCCGACGTTGCCGACGAGCGAGTTCCCCCTGGTGAATATTTGGGCGAATGCGGATGAGGCTATACTCACCACGGAGATACCGGGCATGGACCTGGCGTCCGTTGAGATATCGGTTGCGGGAAAGACGGTTGTGTTAAGGGGCCGCCGCGCGCCGGAACCAGAAAAAAAGGAGGACGCGTACCACCGGCAGGAGCGGTGGGAGGGGGAGTTCAGCAAGACCATCGAGCTGCCTTTTAATATCGAAGCCAACGCAGTGGAGGCCACGTTCCGCAAAGGCATCCTGAAGGTGACGCTGCCCAAGTCTCACGCGGACAAACCGAAGACCATCAAAGTCAAGTCTGAGTGAAGGGAGGAAGATCATGGCAAAGACGGTAAAGCAGGTACAGAAGAAAGAGGCTGAGGCGCCCGAGCGCATCGAGCGTATGAGGGCAACCATGGTATACAGCCCCAGGTCGACATACTGGAGAGGCCGCACGATATACTGGTGATGGCGGACATGCCGGGGGTCGACGAGAAATCGGTCGACGTCAACCTGGAAAAGAACGTATTGAGCATCTACGGCAGGGTGGATGACGTCTCCTTCGACAACTATCGTCCACTGCATATGGAGTACGGAATCGGCGATTTTGAGCGAACCTTCACGCTCTCCGACGAGATAGACAGGGACGGCATTCAGGCTTCCGTGAAAAACGGCGTGCTGAGGCTCTTACTGCCGAAGGCGGCGGCGGCGAAGAGCAGGAAGATCGCTGTCAGCGCGGAGGCATAGAGATTACGCGAAGGGGGTGATTCATATGTCAGGCAAAGATGTCGCAATACAGAAAGGGACGGGAAAAACCTTAGCCGGGAGGCGGGAATGGATGAATCCCATAGACTCCTTTCGGCAGGAGATGGACAGGCTGATGGAAAACTTCTTCCAGGGTTTCGGCCTGCGGCCTTTCGATATGAGAATTGCCGGCTTCACGCCTCACGTCGACGTCATTGACGCCGGCAAGACGGTCACGGTCTCCGTGGAACTGCCGGGGATGGATGAAAAGGACATCGAGGTATCGCTGACCGGCGATGGTGAGGGCATCGCCGGTCAGCGATACCTCGATGTCCTTTTCATCCATCCCCGGCAGTTCCACGGAGACCGTGACCGTCTTGCCGGCGTCAATGACGTCGACGTGAGGCGTGAAGCCGGCAATTCTCATATCGAAAGGCCGCAGGCCGAAACCCTGGAAGAAGTTTTCCATCAGCCTGTCCATCTCCTGCCGAAAGGAGTCTATGGGATTCATCCATTCCCGCCTCCCGGCTAAGGTTTTTCCCGTCCCTTTCTGTATTGCGACATCTTTGCCTGACATATGAATCACCCCCTTCGCGTAATCTCTATGCCTCCGCGCTGACAGCGATCTTCCTGCTCTTCGCCGCCGCCGCCTTCGGCAGTAAGAGCCTCAGCACGCCGTTTTTCACGGAAGCCTGAATGCCGTCCCTGTCTATCTCGTCGGAGAGCGTGAAGGTCCGCTCAAAATCGCCGATTCCGTACTCCATATGCAGTGGACGATAGTTGTCGAAGGAGACGTCATCCACCCTGCCGTAGATGCTCAATACGTTCTTTTCCAGGTTGACGTCGACCGATTTCTCGTCGACCCCCGGCATGTCCGCCATCACCAGTATATCGTGCGGCCTCTCCAGTATGTCGACCTGGGGGCTGTATACCATGGTTGCCCTCATACGCTCGATGCGCTCGGGCGCCTCAGCCTCTTTCTTCTGTACCTGCTTTACCGTCTTTGCCATGATCTTCCTCCCTTCACTCAGACTTGACTTTGATGGTCTTCGGTTTGTCCGCGTGAGACTTGGGCAGCGTCACCTTCAGGATGCCTTTGCGGAACGTGGCCTCCACTGCGTTGGCTTCGATATTAAAAGGCAGCTCGATGGTCTTGCTGAACTCCCCCTCCCACCGCTCCTGCCGGTGGTACGCGTCCTCCTTTTTTTCTGGTTCCGGCGCGCGGCGGCCCCGAACACAACCGTCTTTCCCGCAACCGATATCTCAACGGACGCCAGGTCCATGCCCGGTATCTCCGTGGTGAGTATAGCCTCATCCGCATTCGTCGAAATATTCACCAGGGGGAACTCGCTCGTCGGCAACGTCGGCGCGGCGACCCTATCCCTCTGGCTTGCAAGCCAATCGAGGCCGGGCCATGGATCAAAACCTCTGCCAACCTGTCCAGCTCTGTCCACAACATACGTACCTCCTTGTTCTGATATCCGGGCATATTTGGCAATAGCCCGCGTCAACTGCTAAGTAGAATATAACGAGGTCAAGCGATTCGCGCAAGGCCCGAAAAGACGCAACGCCGCCCTTCACGTTAATCGCCGTACCCGGACGACGGAAGGGGGCAACACCCTCGCCCGGTCCTGCTCCAACTACGGTTAGCTGGATTCAGGTCGATCAGGCAAGGGCTAGGAGCGGCCGGCAGAAAAGCGCTTTAGGGAGCATAGCCTTGGCGCCTAAGATCCAGGCGTCTTATGCAAGAGATTGTTTTCACGACCGTACTATTTTCTTGACAGGTACAATGATAGCTGATAGCATCGACAGCAGGCTCCAAAAAAAACGGCGCGGGCACAAATGACGGTGCCTTTTTGTAAAACCCAAGCAGGGGAAGTTACAGCCGTATTGGTGATAGGCAGTAACAACAACTTTTCATAATTCTAAAACGGAGGCAATCTGTATGAAAGAAAAGAAAGGGGAGAAAGGACGATTTGCGGGAAGAAGTTTTATCCGGACCTCATTGATTGTCGTTGCGGGAATTATCATGGCTGCTGCCCTTCTCGCGGGGTCCTGTTCTGTCGCCATCCATGGCTGCCGAGGCCCTAACGCCCCAAAGACCGATAAAGTTGGCGCGTCTTTGGGTCATCAGCGGGCCAGCCGGCATGGCAGGCGAGGCTTGCCGCCGCGCAACGGAGATGCGGGTGGACGAATTAACGGAAGAGGAGGATTCTCGGGAGAAAGGTTGAATTCGTCCAATACGATACGGGCGGCAAACCCGAAGAAGCCGTGCGCTGGGCGAGGGAATTTGCGGCCGATAAGAGTTCCCGATTTTCTTTTTGCCCATGGTTCGAGCGCAGAAAGCTTTGCTGTCGGCGCAGTTTCGAGGGAGATCAAGAAGGTCATTTTTGTGACTGAGCGAGACCACGGAGTTTACGGCGGATCGAAAAGTAGGAGTCCTTACTGCTTCAGGTCGGCCACCAATACCTTACTCATTAATGTCGCGGGCGCCCAGTATGCCGCTAAGAAATCAAGGAACTGGGTCTTGCCGGCTGGTACACGATAAACTTAGAGTACGCACATAAGGCAAGAGAGACACAGGTGCATTAAAGATAATAACCTGAAAAATTCGACCCTGATGTTCAGATCGTGGGACAGGCCTGGCCGAGACTCAGCAAGCCAAACTTGGCATGGCGGCGAAACCAAATGCGCACGGGCTTTAGGAGAAGGGGATAAAACTTGACTT
>CAVTDX010000108.1:0-11653 GCA_963733345.1 uncultured delta proteobacterium | reverse complement strand
AAACACTTGACGCATATGTTAATGAGAATATATGTTACTGTGGGGGGGTGGCCGGGTAACTTCACAAAGGACGACAGGCGACAAACTGCCGGAGCGCAATATATTTTCTGTTGTCGAGGCTGGATATGCCGAGTTCAAGTTCCGCCCCGTCCCGTATGGAATAAGCTCATCTGGAAATTGGCTTATGATTACATTCCGAGGCGGGCCAAGACTGAGATAGGGTAGACAAGGGCAGCCCTACAGGAGATTAAGAAGTTCAGGTTCCAGGAAGAGCGGGACGCAATAATGAAAAGATATACAACAAATAGGAAAGCCCGTGAGGGCTTGCCTATGCCGATTTTGCAGGGCTTTGAGGAAGGGCTGAAGCAATAAAGGAGGTCAAAAATGGAAGGGAAAAAGTTTGGACGGGCCGCATCGGCCGCATGTGCGTCGGTCCTCGCTATTGCCGTTTGCGTGGGAGTTCTTTTTGGGCAAACGGCATTTGCCGCTGCCCCGAAAGAAATTCTCCTGGGCAACGTGCTCCCCATGTCGGGCCCTCTGAAGACCGGGGGCGAAAGCTCGACTGAAGGGTCCGCGTTGGCTGTATCCGAAATTAATGCCGCCGGAGGCGTATTAGGAAGACAGGTAAGACTAATCACCCGCGATGACGAGGTCAGGCCTACCACGGCGCTGAAAATGATCCAGGAACTCTACGAGGCTCAGGGGGTGAGGCTCTTTCTCGGCGGGATGAGCAGCGGAGTGGCATTGGCCGAGGCGCCCCTGATAGAGAAGTTAAATTCCGTGTTCATTGTCACCGGCGCCGGCAGCGCCGATATTACAGGCAGCAAGCTCAATCCAAGGGTGTTTCGCGTAGCCTACGACAATGCCACCAGCAATTTCGCTCTTGCCGATCTGGTGCATAAAGAATACCCCAATGCCCACAAATGGGCTGCCATAAACCAGGACTATGCGTGGGGTCACAGTTCATTGCAATTCTTCAGCGGCCAGTACAAAAAAGTCGACCCTCAATTTACCGTTGCGGTTTCTCGCTGGACCCCGATGGGCAGCGGCAGCGGATATGGACCTCACATAAGCGCGATCATGGATTCCGGCGCCGATGCGCTCTATTCTTCCTTCGTCGGCACGACGGATGTTGCCGGATTCATTCGCGAAGCCAAGGCTTACGGACTTTTTGACAAGATCAAGGCGTTCGCTCTCAGCCATACGGATTTTACGGACCCGCCGGCAGTCGGAAAAGACATGGCGAGCTACTGGTCTTGCTCACACTACTATGCCCCGGCGTTTACGAGTGCAAGGGCAAAAGCATTTCAGAGCGCCATGGAACAAAAGTTGGGCAAGGAACAGTTTTTTCTGACCCAAGGCCATGCCGTAAACGGATATGATGCCGTATACGCCTATAAAGCCGCTATCGAAAAGGCGAGGACCGATGACCCCGCAGCCGTCGTCAAGGCCCTGGAAGGCATTAGCTTCGATTCGCCCGTTGGCAAGAAAGTGATAAGGGCCGGAGACCACCAGTCCTATCACAATCTCCCCTACATCCATTTTGAGGCCGACGCAAAAGACCCGAAGGGATGGAGGATCGACAGGTACGTGGTGATAGACGGCGCCAAGTACGCCGGGTCGGTCGAGGAAAGGCTGAAGTTCTGACATAAGGGTCGGTCGCCCTCGCCATCGCCTAAAAGCGGCGCGGGAAGCGCCGTCGGCCGGCGGGGGCTTTTCCGGTTTGTCCGAATCTAGGGAAAGGTAAGGCCTTGACGTCTGTTTTCGGCAGTGTTCTCCTTGATTTACTGAGCGGGTTGGCGGGAGGGATGTTCCTCTTCGTGTTGACCTCCGGCTTGACGATCATCTTTGGCGCCCTCGGGATCTTCAACTTTGCCTATGGCTGCTTTTTCATGCTCGGCGCTTACCTCACCTGGAGCCTGATGCATGTTTTCTCCGGTTTTGCCGGGTCCTTCTGGATCGCCGCCTGCGTGTCCGCCCTCTGCGTCGCCGCGTTGGCCGCGGTGGTAGAGATTCTGCTCCTCAAGCGCATCTATCAGGCCGAAGATTTGTATCAGATATTGCTTACCTTCGGGCTTGTTTTTCTAATTACGGGGGGCACGCAACAAATATGGGGAACTTCCGCCAGGACGATCGCCGCGCCCCGTCTCATCAGCGGGACTTCGATCATAGGGGGAAAGGCTTTTCCGATCTACTACCTCTTCCTGATGTGCTTCGCCGCGCTTCTGTCGGTCGTGTTATGGTTATTCCTGCATAAGACAAGGCTGGGCATGTCGGCGAGGGCGTCGGCCATGGACCGGGAAGTCACGGAAGCGATAGGCTTGAATGTTCCTTTCATTTTCACCCTGGTTTTTTGCATCGGCTCGTTCCTCCCGGCCCTGGCAGGGGGGATCGGCACGGGAATGAGGACCATAACCCTGAACCTGGGGATAGACACGGCGCTGATCTGCTTCGTGATCGTAATCTCGGGAGGGGTAAAGAGCCTGAAAGGTACGTTTGTCGCCTCCATCATTCTGGGCATTTCCGATTCTTTCACCGGCCACTATTGCCAGTCCATCTCGATGTTCGTGCCCTACCTGTTTCTGGCCCTGGTGCTTCTCACGCGACCAGAAGGATTGTTCCGGAGGTAGGGATGGCGGCGCAAGATGTCAAAACAAAACTACCCTATGCAGCATTGGCCGGCTGCGCTACGCTCGTGCTTGTCGCGCTGCCTCCGGTCCTCGGAAATTATTTCACCATATTGCTCACTTTTTCGCTCCTCACTGCGCTTATGGGTCTGGCCTTTACCTTTCTCCTGCGCGGCGGGTATCTCAGCCTGGGTCTCGCGGGTTTTTATGCAATCGGCGCTTACACAATCGCCATCTTCTACAAACATGTGGGCGAGTTTTTCTGGCCCGCGTTGTTCTCGGGCATCGTCCTTTCCGGGATCGCTGCTTTCGTAATAGGTCTGCTTTGCGCCAAGTTGCAGAGAATGTACTTTGGACTGCTCACCTTCGCTTTCTCTCAAATGATCTATGTCGCCATCTGGAGATGGACGCCGGTAACCGGAGGGGATGACGGGCTCGCGGGCATAAGCAGGCTTCCCATCAATTTCTATTTTGTCCGTTTGAATCTTGTCCCTCCGCTGCATTACTACTACTTCACCCTGATCGTCTTCCTTATCGTAGCGGCCGCGCTATGGTTCGTTCTCAATTCAAACTTTGGCTACATCCTGAAGGCAATGGGCAGTAATCTGGAGAGGGCCGTCTTCATAGGGGTCGGGACCAGAAAGCACTGCGTCATCGCCTTTACTATTCACGGCATGGTCTGCGGCCTGGCCGGGACGTTGCAAGCGCCGTTTACCAGTCTCGCCAATCCGGAGCTTGCCCATGTCATAAGCACCGTGGAGGTGCACATAAGCTGCCTGGCCGGGGGGCTCGGCGCCTTCAGCGGTCCTTTGGTGGGGTCGCTGTTGTACGTGTTCGTCAAAAGCTACCTTATCACCTGGATCGAGAACTGGATGATCGCGATGGGACTGCTCCTCATTATCCTCGTACTGCTTTTCAGGAAAGGCATCATGGGGTTCTTGGGCGACAAGCTGGGCCTGCCGTTATGAGTTCGACTATCCTCGAAACGAAAGGTCTGATGAAGGCGTTTGGAAGCTTCCTCGCGACCAATCACATCGATTTCAGTCTGGAGGAGGGGGCGCTCGAATCGGTTATCGGCCCAAACGGCGCCGGCAAGACAACGCTCTTTAACCTGCTGTCCGGAAAGTTGCGCGCCGATGCAGGCGCCATCCGTTTCAACGGGACGGATATCACGAACTCTTCTCCAAAAGCGATCATCGAGCTCGGTTTGGTGAGGTCTTTTCAGATATCGAGCATCTTCCCGGGCCTCTCTGTCTTTGACAACATCCTCCTTCCCGTAATCAAGAGGCGTAAAAAGGAACTGAGCTTCTTTCGCCCGGCCAAGAGGCAGAGAGGTATGGAGAAGGAAGTGCGGGAGGTCCTGCAAAGGGTGGGGCTGGAGAAGCACGCGGGGCTGAGGGTGGACCTGCTTCCCTACGGCGACAAGAGGCGGCTTGATATCGGCATCGCCCTGGCAAGACAGTTCAGGCTCCTGTTGCTGGACGAACCGACGGCCGGATTGAACCCGGAGGAGACGCTTGCTATCGTGCAGCTGATAAAACGCCTTCACAAGGAAGAGAAAAAGAGCATCCTTTTCATCGAGCACAATGTCAACCTTGTCCTCGATATATCGGAAAGAATTACCGTCCTTCAGCAGGGAAGGGTAATTGCCAGCGGATCGCCGGATGAAATTCAGAAGAACAAGGCGGTGCGGGAAGCCTATTTTGGAGAAGAGTTGAGCGATGTTGGAAGTTAGAGATATACATACGTACTACGGCTCGAGTTACATTATCCGGGGAGTCTCGCTGAGCGTCAAGGAAGGCGAAATTGCGTGTCTTCTCGGAAGAAACGGGGCCGGTAAAACGACGGTAATAAAGAGCGTAATGGGGATTCTGCCGATAAGGAAAGGGAGCGTGAGCCTCAACGGGGAACGCATAAACGGAAGAAGGTCCTTTAGAATCGCGAGAATGGGGGTAGGCTACGTGCCCGAGGACAGGAGGGTCTACCCTGATTTTACCGTCCGGGAGAACCTGGAAATCGTGCCTCGCCTGGGCGCCAGGGCCAAGCTGACCTTCGCCGACATATGTGAGATTTTTCCAACGCTGCAGGCCCTCGAAAAAAGGCTGGGCCGCCAACTGAGCGGCGGGGAGCTGCAGATGGTTGCTATTTCCCGGGCGCTTATCGGGAATGCGGAACTGGTGCTCCTGGACGAGCCTACAGAAGGGCTGGCGCCGCTTGTGGTGAGCGCGTTGTTGGAGTCGATCGAAAAATTGAAAAAGAAGGGGATAGGGGTGCTCCTGGCCGAGCAGAATGTCAGGGCCGCAATGCGGGTCGCCACAAAGGTCTACATCCTGAGTGAAGGAGTCATCATCTTTGAGGGCGCTGCCGGCGAATTCCTGGAAAACCCCGATCTTGTCAAGAAGCACCTTCTCGTTTAAGGCGCGCTTTAAGCTGCTCGTCGTTCCCTGAAATCGACCACCTTTTCACCCCTCGTCCCATGGCGTCTCGCCGGCTGCATTCCGGCCCGCGACGCGGCCGAAGGCGAAACACTCGGCAAGGTTCCCTCCGCCCTGATAGAGAAATGAGTAGATGGAACCGAGTTCGCCCGCGGAATAGAGCCGGGGGATAGGCATGCCGAAAGCGTCGACGATCTGGGCTTTCTCATTGCGGCGCGGACCGCCCTGGGTATTGACGAGCGTCGGGGAAAGCTCCATGAGATAAAATGGAGGCGTCTCGATGGGCTTCAGCGTCTCCTTCGTGCGGTCGAAATCGTCATCTTTCCCCTGCCGGCAGAACCCGTTGTAACGCTCCACGGTTCTTTCGAGCTGCCCCGCGTCGAGGCCTACTATCCCGGCGAGCTCCCCGATCGTCGGCGCGTGTCTGATCCAGCCCTTTTCGATCTCCCTGCGGTTATCGCCGCTCCACCGATATAGGTTCCCGTAGATGACTTCCCAGCTCCAGTTCCAGCCAGCGGGCTCTCCGCACACCGCCCCGGCGCTGCGGACCGTTTCGTCGAAGATGAGGTAAATGGGGACAGGCGCGGCGTTCTGCACGTACCTGCCGTGGCTCAACCGCTTTCCGTGCTTTTCGGGATATATGTACCGCCCCTCCTCTAGCACCAGTGTCGGCGCCTCGGCCATGAAGCGGGTTCCATCCCTCGCGACATGGATATAGTTGGCCCCGGGCATGCGCAGCCGGGTGGATATTTCGTAATCCGGGGCCTTGAAGTAAAGGTACGGCCCGGCGATGTTGTTCATGTGCCAGAGGTCGGCGCCCACATCCAGGGCCATGAGGATGCCGTCCCCGGTGTTGTAGGGCGTGCCCATCGTGTAACAGTAGGGTAGGTCGTGCAGGTAGTTCCGGATGAGGACCTGGTTGTTCTCAAAGCCGCCGCAGGTGAGCGCCACGCCCCTTCGGGCCTTGATCGTGATCTCGCTTTTCCCGCATGCCGCCCTGACGCCGACGATCCGTCCCTTCCCGTCTTTGATCAGGCGGCTGCCCGCCGTCTCGTAGCGGACCTCGACGCCCCTCGCAGCGACCGCGGGCTCGATTACCTGGTCCCAGAGGCGCGCCTGGCCGGGAGACCCCTTCCCGTGGAGGAAAGTCCCCACGCAGTCGGCGCCGGGGAGATCGGGAAACTCGGCTCTCTCCCAGAGGACGAGGTCGGCGCCGAGGGCCTCCAGCCACCCTCGGTTGGCGCACATTTCCTCTGCCCAGGCGCGCACCATGGGGTTCGAAATGTGGTCGCAGTAGGGGCCGCACAGGGCCCTGAAATAGCGGATGGCCTTTTCGACGTCGTCAGGAATAAAGATGCCGTTGGCGGAGACGCGGCTGTTCCCGCCTTTGTAGCGCTCAGGCGCCTTTTCGAGCATCAAAACCCGGGCGCCCGCATCGTGGGCGGTGATGGCAGCGGTCGCCCCTGCCGCGCCGTACCCCACGACGACCACGTCCGCCTCAAGGTCCCACGTGAATTCCCCCCTCATTACGTTTCTCCTTTCGCATTTTTTTTCGGAGCAGTTACCGGGCGATCCGCAAGCGAGCGACCCGCTGCGCGGGCGCCCCGCCGGCGATTTGCTCGCACGAGCAAGGCTCGCGGCGCTGATCGCTCCTTAGAAATGCCGGTCTTTTTCTTTCACGGCTGTCCGCGCGTTCATGCCTTAAGGTGATCCCGCAGCAGCTTCGCCACCAGCGTGATCGGCGTGCCCGGCCCGCACACCTCTTTCACCCCGCACGATTTCAGGGCGGGGACATCCTCTTCTGGTATGATGCCCCCCGCGAAGACGACCTTGTCCTCCGCTCCGCTCTCCTTGAGCAGGCTCGTGATGCGGGGCACAAGGATGTCATGGGCGCCGGAGTGGACGGAGACCATGATCGCATCGACGTCTTCCTGAAGGGCCATGGCGACGACCTGCTGCGGCGTCCTTCGAAGTCCCGTGTAGATCACTTCCATCCCCGCGTCGCTTAAGCCTCTGGCGAGGAGCTTGACCCCCCTGTCATGTCCGTCGAGGCCGACCTTGGCCACGAGGACCCTTGTGTGCAACTTCATGTGAAACCTCCCTTTAGCGTTTCAATAGAAGCGTCTTCCCTCGTCGTACTCGCCGTGCACGGACCTCAGGACGTCGAAGATCTCCCCCACGGTCGCGTACGCCTTCACGGCGGCAAGCATCGGCCCTATGGAGTTGGCGCCGGCCGCCTCCCGCTCTTTGAGGACTGCCAGCGCATCGGCAACGGCCCGGTTGTCCCTTCGCTCCCTCACCCTTTGCAGGTTTTCCAACTGCTTCCTCTCCGTTTCCGGGTTCCTCCTCACAATGTTGATCGCCACCTTTTCGTCCGTCTGGTAGCGGTTCACCCCTACGATAACGCGCTCGCCCGCCTCGATCTCTTGCTGCCGCCTGTACGAGGCCTCCTCGATCTCCCGGTGAAAGAACCCGTTTTCGACGGCCCTCACGGCCCCGCCGGCCTGCTCCACCTTCTTTAGGTACTCCATCGCCCCTTTCTCCAGCTCCCTCGTGAGGTGCTCCACATAGTAGGAGCCGGCAAGAGGGTCGGCCGTCTTGTTCACGCCGCTCTCGTGGGCGATGATCTGCTGGGTCCGAAGGGCGAGGCGCAGGGTCTCTTCGGAAGGCACGGACAGCGCCTCGTCCATGGCGCACGCCCTCACCTGCTGGACCCCCCCGAGGACGGCTGCCAGGGCCTCGATGGTCACCCGCACGACGTTGTTCATCGGCTGCTGGGCGGTGAGGCTCGCCCCGCTCGTGCCGATCTGGATATCGAGGGCGCACGATTCCGGCTTTGCGGCGCCGAACCGCTCCTTCAACAGTTTCGCCCACAGCTTGCGCACCGCCCGGAACTTCGCCGCCTCTTCGAAGAGGTCCATGCACGCGGTCAGCCTGAAGCCGAACTGGGGCGCAAGCTGATCGACGCTTACGCCCCGCTCGACAGCCGATTGCACGTAAGCAAAACCGAAGGCGAGGCTGAAGGCGATCTCCTGCAAGGCCGTCCCGCCCGCCTCCCGAAGGGAGTGGCCGTGCACCTGGATCGGTTTCCAGTGGGGCAGGCGGCGGGCGCAGTACTCGAGGCAGTCAGTCGTCAGCTTGAGGCCGACCGCGGGCGAGAAGATGTAGGTGCCCCGGGTGATGTACTCCCGGAGAATGTCGTTCGTGATGCTCACCGTGTACCGGTCGGGGCTTAAGCCCCTCTTTTCGCCGAGGGCTAGGTAGAGGGCGATCACGAATGGGCCTATGCCCATGGCGGGAGCGCCGATGAAGCGCAGGCGCGTGAAATCGATGCCGTCGAAGAGGGCTTCGATGTCGGCGAGAGAGTCGACAGCGACGCCCACCCGGCCCACCTCTCCCTCCGAGAGCGGGTGGTCCGAGTCGTACCCGAGTTGGGTAGGCAGGTCCAAAGCGATGTAGAGCCCGATGTGCTGCGCTTCCCGGATCGCGCTTTTGAGCCGCCCGTTGCAGTCCTCACCCGTCCCGTATCCCATATAGACCGTTTCAGTCCACGTTTTCTCCCGGTACATGTACCGATCTATGCCGCGGGTAAAGGGATAGGCGCCAGGGTCGTTCAGGTCGCTCGCATAATTGAAACCAGCCTCTTCGTTATCCTCGGGACGGTAAAAACCCTTGACCGGAATCCCGGAATCGGTCTTAAAAGTCGCGCCGCCCTCGTGCAGCATCGTCTTCCGACCCGCACTCTCATCTTTTTTCACCGTTTTACCGTGCGACATGCTCTCCTCCCCTATCGGGTGCATCCTTTGCTCACCGCCGCGCGCTTAAGTTGGGGGATCAGACAATAGCTATCCTCCTCATTTTGGATGCAGGCGCCGGCGCGCCGGTGTAAATCTATGAAAGGTACGTGACCAGCTCCGCCAGCCTCCGAATATCGGGAAGCCTCTCAATCCCATAAAGGAGAGAGAAAGAGCTCCTCCACGAGATGGGCATTCAGGACGACAGAGGCGCAGCTTCTGAATTTCGAGAAGATCTCCTCATCGCTTATAGGGTCTTCGACGGTCCCCTTCCGGTTTTCCACTCTCGCGGTGTACTTGAGGCCGTTCTTCAACAGGACGCTCACTTCCTGCGGCTCTTCCATGCCCTTTCCCATCCATTCGGGACACGAGATCCTGACCCTGCTCATGATCTCTCTCGCGTCGGCGGCTCGCACCCTTTCGTCGGTAAACTGCGCCATGGCGACCCGGCCGTCGATGATGCCGAGGGCGATGTTGTAGGGGAGGCTGAAGCGCCCTTCCTGTCCTGTTTGCGGCATGTCGATCGAGGCCCCTGTCTCCACCATAAGGGGGCTGAGCACGCACTCGACTTCCTGCACCTCCTCGGCGGAGATCCGATGCCTCTTCTTCAGCTCCAGGACAGCCTCAATGCAGCCATGGATAGAGCCGCAACTGGGATAGAGTTTGAATTTAACGCCGGGGTTGAGAAGCAGCCACTCGTTGCCAACGGTCTTCTCTATCCTGCCGAGATCGCACTCCGCGCCCGTGTAGGCCGCGCAGAAACCGTGCGGGCCGTCGAAGGCCCGCACGTTGGCCGTCATGCCCCGCCGGGCCATCAAAGCCGCGAGCACGCCGTTTTGCGCGGCATTGCCCACGTGAAGCGGCTTAGTCATGGACCCGAAATTTACCTTCAGGCCCGCAGCGAGGGAAGCCGCGATTGCCAGGGCCCGCGCAGTCTGCTCCGCATCGAGATGAAGGAGCCTTGCCGACGCGGCCGCCGACGCCGCCACACCGAGGATCGAGGTGGCGTGCCAGCTCCTGGCAAAGAATTCCATACCCATAACCGCGCCGAGATGGGCGCCCGCCTCATAGCCGACGACGTAGGCGGCCAGCGTCTCCTCGCCTGACGCGCCTTCACTCTCTCCCAGGGCCAGGAGAGGGGGCGCCAGATTGGCCGAGGGGTGGGCCAGAAAGGTGGTCGAGATGTCGTCGTAATCGAGGGCATGGGCGGCGACGCCGTTTGCAAGCGCGGCGAGGGGCGCGGAGGTCCTGAAAGCCTGTCCGGCGACCCCGGCTTGCGGACGAGCCGCAAAATCCCTTATGAGCTGCGCAGTCATGCGCGACTCCGGCTGCGCTGTGCCGGCCAGGAGCACACCAAGGCAATCGATGATGCACCGCTTCGCGGCTCCGAAGGCTTCACCGGGCATGCGGTCCGGACCTGTCTCAACGATAAAATGCGAAAGCGTTTCTGAAATGCTCACGGCGCCCTTCCTGTATTATGGATTTGTCCGGTTAATAGGCTTATTCCTTCAAGGGCGCGACCGCCATGGCAACCTTGAAGATCATTGAAACGGATCCTTCAAGAACATTCAACGTTACTCCCTTTGGGGCGGAATGTCAAGTTTTGCCGAGGCTGTGTCGAGGCTGAAATGGGGAAATCCCGACGACAATCGGTCAGGCGAGCACCGCCTCGATCAGGCCGGGACCGCGCTCGGCAAGCGCGCGCATGAGCGCTTCGGCCAGCTCGCCGTCGGTGCGCACGCTCCAAGCCGGCACGCCGAACCCCTTCGCCAGCGCAACCCAGTCGATGATCGGCTGCGTGAGATCGGTGAGCGCCTGCGCCTTGGGTCCGGGCTCTCCGATACTGGCGCGCGCAAGCTCGGCCTGCAAGATGCGGTAGCTGCGATTCGCGCACACCACGACGGTCACGTCTGCGCTCTCTCGCGCCATCGACCATAGAGCCTGTATCGTGTACAGGCCGCTTCCGTCGGCCTGGAACGCGATTACGCGCCGGTCCGGGCACGCAAGCGCGGCGCCGAGCGCAGTGGGCAGCCCCTGGCCGATCCCGCCGCCAGTGAAGCCGAGCATGGTGTGCGGCGCTGCATTGGAAGCGTGCACCGCGCTCCAGACTAAGCCGGTGGTGATCGCTTCGTTCACGACGATCGCACCCTCCGGCGTGAACGCTGCCAGCGCGCGACCCAGGTTGTCAGGGTCGAGCGGCTGCCCGCTGGGCGTGAATTGTTGCATGGCCCGCTCCGGCGCTCGCCACGCCGGCGCGTCCAACTCCTGAGCAAGCGCCTCGAGCGCGAGGGCCGCGTCTACGCCCAGGTCCGGGTCCGCGAGCGTATGCAGCGCCGCGCCGTCGGGTGCGAATCGCGAAGGCTGATCCGGATAGGCAAAGGAAGCGACCGGCTCGCGCGCGCCCGCGAGCACCAGGCTCGCGACGTTCGCAAGCGCCGCGCGGGCCTGCTGCGGGAAATAGGGTAAAACGGGGAAACCGGGCACGTGGCGGCCGAGCTCCTGGCGCGATGGGAGGGTCTCGGTCCAGACTCCGCAGGCCGTGGCGGCTGCCACCCGCGCGGCGGCGCGCAGGCCGCGGGCGCTAAGTGCATTGCCGCCAAGCAGGATTCCACCGCGACCCTTACGCAGCAGGCTCGCCGCCTCTCGGTGCGCCGGACTCGGGTTTTCGCGCAAGCCGGGCGACGGGCTCGCGGAGAGCGGCTCGGGACCCGGTTCCCACTGACAGTCAGCAGGAATGATCAGCGACGCCACGCGCCCCGGCGGCCCGAGTGCCGCCTCGACCGCGGCGAGGCTCGCC
>CAVTDX010000107.1:0-5259 GCA_963733345.1 uncultured delta proteobacterium | reverse complement strand
AACTGCTCGTCGAGCGAATCGTCCCATTTCGGCTCGTCGGCCGTTGATCCGCCCTTCGCGTTGACTCTTGGCAATGGCACGCCTTGCTGATTCGTTTTGGCCATCTGCTTCGGCACATCGGCGGGATTGTCCTGCCGGTTTGCAGTGCGCAACGTCCAAATTGTTGCGGCGGCAACCAACAACGACGCCGCCAGCAAGCCGGCCGCCAGCAAGCGCCGCCGTCGCGACCGAATGCGCGAAGGCGCTGCCCTCACCCCCGGCTCCTCTCCCAAAGGGAGAGGAGAGACGAAGGCCGGCGGTTGTGCCGCTTCGAGCATCGCCCCGAAAGCGAGCCACGCTTCCCGCAACGATGCGGTCTCCGCATCGAGTCGCTCGGCTGGCCGATCATCGGCGGCGGTTGCTTCTTCGAGCACTCGCCGCGCTGTTTCCAGGTCGTCTTTCATGACTGCTTCTCCACCAACAATGCCCGCAACGCCTCCAGTCCGCGGCGGCCGTGACTCAAGGTCGTGCCCAAGGGGCAGTCGATCGTTTCGGCGAGTCTCGGCGAAACTGAACTGCCCGTAGCTGAGACTGCATAAAATTGACCTGAATCCGATCGGGGCCTGCAGCGAAGCTCGTGCAGGCGAAGAAGAGGAGAGCGGTCGCCGGCATGGCGGCGACGATGGCGTCTTTGAGGAAATTTCGTGGGGTCACAGGTTTCATTCCCCCTGTTCGAATTTTACGGAGTCAAGGCAGTTCCTTTCACCAGCTCAAGCGTGACGGACCGTGGTTGCGCTAACGGCCGGCCGGGGCGATGCGTCCTGACTTTTTGAGCCGCGGGACGCTCCGGCGCAAATAAACCGTAAGACGCAAGCAGGGCAGGGAACGTAGTTCCCCCGGTCATGACTTCGGCGTTGTCCGCCCCATTCCTCAGCGCCAACTGGAGCTTTCCTTCGGTCGATGCGAGGGCGAGCTTCTCCCCTTCCTGGGGCGTCACCTCGAGGGTAATGACATCCACCTGGGCGGGTTTTTCCTGCCTTCCGCTTTTTTCCAACTCGGCGCCCGCTGCGAGGACGAGGATATTCTCAAGGACAATCTTCGTCACGGGTTTCGCGCCCTCACCCGCCTGGGGCAGCGTCACGAGCACATCGACCCGATGACCGGGATGAATGAACCCCGACACGCCCACCACTTTATCTACTCTGATGGCCATAGCGCGCTTCGTCGGCGTAATGATAGCAGCGACGCCGCCGCCCTGAAGGGTCGTGGAGGCAAGCCCCGACTCCAGAATCAGGTCGCCGGTCCTCACCGGGTAGAGCAGGGTCCTCCCCTCGACAACGTCGGGTTTGGCGAAGGCGCCTGCCGACAGGCTCTTCTTCAGGAAAGACTCAACTTTCACCACTGCCTTGCTGAGAACGACGCCCCGCGGCAGGTCGATCGCGGCGACGACAGCCGGCGCCGTTTCCACCGCCTGCACCTGCACATTCGACCTTCTTTCCAGTCGGCCGTAGGCGAAGACGCTGGCGAGCAGGGCGATAAGTATGCCTGCGCCGAGCATGATGACTGCCTTACTCGTTCCCATTCCGATAATCCTTTTGCTTTGCTGCGATCCTCATTTCTCCTTTTTCCTCTACCCAAATCCCGCCGTTTTGAGGGCGTCTTGCCCCTACCGGGGATATGCGCCCTTCAGAAGAGAAAGGAATGTGCCGACAGCAATGGCCGCCCCGTAACAGAGAACCGGCGACTTTTTCGTCGTGTCCGCCTTCAGGTCGGCGAGGTCTCGCGTGAGAATAAAAGTCCGGACCCTCTCCTTGCACTCCATGCACTTCTCACGACCGCGCCGGCTTGAGACAAGGAGCAACCCGGCATATACGCCGCCCACAAGGGCAGTGCAGAGCGCGGACCGGAACAGACCCGCGGGTCCCAGCAGCGCGCCCACTGCAGCCATTAATTTTACGTCGCCCGCCCCCGTGCCGCCCATCAGGTAAAAGGGCGCGAAGACTGCAAGACCCAGTGAAGCGCCTGCCAGGCTGAAGAGCAGCCCCGGCGCGCCGCTTCCGTACACGTGATGCGCGAGGCCGACCGCCACGGCAGGGAAGGTAAGCCAGTTGGGGATCCGTCGCCGGCGGATATCGAAAAGGGCCCCGACGATTAAGACAGCGACCAAACAGAACAAAAGATCCATTGCAGCCTACCCCTTCCGGTTGTGATGCAATTCCACGATCGCGAGCCGCTTCATGCGCCGGGGAGGGCATCGCACCCTGACGTATAGCCAGGGTGACGCCCCTCCCCACAGCCGCCGCTCACGCCTCCGGTTTACTCACTTGTCAACCAGCAGCTGTCAGCTTCCCGGAGACAGTAGTGAAAATACCGCTCAGATTGGTGCCGAGCGTTGTGACGGCCCCGATTATGGCCACGGCTATGAGTGCCGCGATAAGGCCATATTCGATTGCTGTAACGCCCTCCTCGTCCTTCAAAAACCTTCTGATCCTTTCCATGTTTCTCCTCCTCCTTCTGATTTTGAAGTGACTCGACTTCACTTCCTGCCGGGATTGCTTATCGTCGGGTTCCCATGTCGTTGGCAGGGCTGATGAAGAAGAGCATGGCTTTCCTAAGAGCAAGAGAAATGCCACGGATATCCTGTTCTCCGGGATCGGCGCTGAGCAGGCGGCAACCGTCGGTCGTAAGCGGCCGCGAAGGCGCGCGGCTGTAAGGAATCCTTGAAAAAGAGCCGATGCGGTTTTTAGGTGCGCGAGCCTATCAGGGACCGGGGCTCAAGAGTTCCTGTGGGCGCTTTTGGTATAGCGCGAGGGCGCTTTTGGTCAGGAAGCTATCGAGTACTTCTCGATCCAGCGCATCAAAGCCCTTCTGCTCAACCCCAGTCTCCTGGACGCTTCGCTCTTGTTTCCCTCGCACATGGAAAGTGTTGCTTCCAGATGCTTCTTGATCACGTCGGCAAGCGGGGCGCCGGGCGCCATTTGCCGGTGGGCCGGTTCCCTGAGGTAGGGGGGCAAGTGTTCCAACTTTATGAATGGCTCGCCGGCAAAGATCACCGCCTGTTCGATGACGTTTTCGAGCTCCCGCACGTTTCCGGGCCAATCATGCGCCATCAACGCAGACTGGGCGGACCTGGATATGCCCACGATCCTTTTGCCCGTAGCCTCGTTTGACTTGCTCAGAAGAAATCTCGAAAGCAACGGTATGTCGTCTTTGCGCTCGCGTAAGGGAGGTATGGTAATCACCAGGCGGTTGACCCTATAGAACAGGTCCTCTCTGAACCTTCCGTTCTTGACCTCCTGGGAAAGATTCTTGCTCGTCGCAGCGATCACCCGACACTTTGCGGACAGCGCCTTGTGGCTTCCAACAGGCCTGAACTCTCCATTCTGCAGGACTCTGAGCATGTGCGGCTGAAAAGAGAGGGGAAGTTCTCCAAGCTCATCCAGAAAAAGCGTGCCCTCGCCGGCAGCTTCAAAGAGTCCGACCTTGTCCTTGACCGCCCCGGTGAACGATCCCTGCTTGTGTCCAAACAGTTCCGATCCTATGAGGGTTTCTACGAATCCTCCGCAATTACAGACCAGCAAGGGGTCTTTTGCCTTTGCGCTTAGCGAATGGATGGCCCTGGCCACCACTTCCTTGCCCGTTCCGGTCTCTCCCACGATCGTTATAATCTTGAAATAAGGCGCTACACGTCTGATGAAGGAACAGATCTCCAGCATTTTCGGGTTTCTTGCAACGATCCCGGCAAAGGCGTACTTGGAATCAAGTTGTTTCTCGAGTCGCGCCGTGTCGCTCCGTAGATCGAACATATCGGCGATATCGTCGATAGTTCCCTTCAACCTGCCGAGATCGAGAGGCAGAGCGAACCGTGCCCAGGCGCCCTCTCGTATCGCCTCAATTTCGTCCTCGTCATGATCGCCAATCAGGACCACCTCGGCCCTGGGGTCTGCCAATTTGAGAGGAGGGACCTCCGATTTGTCGCCTTTGAGCAGCACGAGGTTGTAGTTCCCCGAGGCTATTTTATGGCGGAGGGTCTGGCACCGTCGTCCACATCGACCCGGTGGCCCTCGAGCAGCGGAAGGATGTCGGCATGAGAGCCTTCTATAGACAGGAGGATTCTAAGCATGAAAGATCAACCACTCAACCCGTATCTTGTTAACGAGCGCATATTCCCATTATTGCCGCTTAAATTATACCACGACCTCATCCGGAGTGCATAGCCTCCTTTCTTTTCCCATTCAGGTCGTTTGAGGATGGCCTGTCCTCATTTGTACACGCTTTTTATCAACATGCCATCGGAGCGGTTCGAGATTACAATAGAGAGAGAACAGAACCGCAAAGATCGCGACGGGTGCGCACGCACCACTGGAGGCGCCTATGTTGAAGGGTCTTTTCATCCTGCTGGCTGTTGCGGCGTTCGCCCTCATGGCATTCGAGGCAGGCGGCGGACCTGCGAGTCAGGGCCCCGGGGCGACATGCGCCTTACCCCGGCTGGCAATGCCGCCGGCGCCTGCAAAGATACCGGGCTACACGGAGTTCGACCCTTCAACAGGGCTGCATGTCACAGGCGCGATGCGCCGCATCAAGATCATGGACTACCGGCTCGAGGTGGCCGGCCAGGTCGATAACCCTTTAAGCCTCACCTATGATGAGCGCCGCGTATGCCGCGAACAGAGGCTCGTCCCGAATTGGTCTGCCGGGCTTCTTTCAGGATACTGCAACGTGGGCGGGCGTACCGCTCGGGTTTGTCCTGCAATTGGCGAAAATCAGGGCAGGCGCAACGGAGGTCCGATTGACCGGCGCCGATGGCTACTCGGCCGAGGCGCCGCTCAGGGAGGCCCTATCCTCGGGCGGCTTTCTCGCCTACGAGTGGGAAGGCAAGGCCCTTCCGGCGCTCCACGGCTTTCCTCTCCGCGCCGTTTTCCCCGGACTGCAAGGCAATCGATGGGTTAAGTGGCTGGTCAAAATCGACGTGCACTGACGGCGGCTCGATGGCGGCCTGGTGATTTGGGACAGCAGCAAACTCGAAGCGGTACATGAGCGAACCACTATCGACCATATGCTTGTCGTCCGACTGATGCTCAAAAGAGGGTTGAAGGAAGGCTTACCTGAAAGTGGCAGCCCTCGAATACGTCTTGGCGCCAGCGAGGAGTCGAGTACCTTGCTCCGACACCGCCCGGCTTAAAGACGCAACGAAGGTGACGAAGGGCCGCCTGATAGCTCGAAAGCTTTGAGGTACGAGCCATGGCAAAAAGTAGCAATACGTCGAGTCAAGGAACAATA
>CAVTDX010000106.1:0-4056 GCA_963733345.1 uncultured delta proteobacterium | reverse complement strand
CGTCATGATGCTGTCACCGATCGGTCGCCCGGGAAACCGTGTCGGGGAGAATCTGAATTTTGAAAAGTTCGTTCAATTTCGAAAGCCCGCACCAAGAACCGGCCAGCGCGCAACGGTGACTGGATGCGGTTTCGTTTTGGCGTCGGGATTGCCGGCCATCCATCCGGCTGCCCAAAAATAACTGCCACTGGAAGAATCAGGATCAACCGGGTAAATGCCATCTTTCATCCCGTATTCCGGATGCGAACTGTGCTTTCTGCTCCAGTGAAAATACGAACACATCTCCCGTGTCATACGGACAAACGGCGACTCCTCCCTGTTTTTCCCAACAATCTCAACCCGCCAGCCAGCCACCACCGAGCACATCAGCAATGCACTCGCAAACTGCGAACTCTCTTCTATGCTCACACGACATTTGCCCGGATGCGGGACCTGTGCCGTGAATGACGGCGGGTAATTTGTCGTTTGATGAATCCACACGATAGCCCAATTTGCGCAGTGCTTGAAACAGCGCCGCCTGCGGGCGGTTTTCAGCACTTGTCCGATCTTGTCAAGGTCAAAAGGCATGCCTTACCTCCTACCCTTTCTAAAGCATTCCGTGCTGCCTACATTGTACAAATTCTCCTTTCCCGTGTCACGAAAAAAGTTTTCGTGTGACAAAGTCAGATACTTTTTTGCCCGTCCTTGTTCGGTAAGCGAGAGGTTTGGAAAAAAACCTTTCATGGGAGTGAAGCGATGTAAAACTTTTATGTCCCGCCTGTCTTTCGCAGTCACGCCGGCCCGCAACTTTTGACGGGGCGCCCGTAGAGCGGGCCGGCCGGGAAATCTGAGCGACCCTCGCGACGACAAAGCCGATAGCAAAAATCGCCCGGCCGGCGGTTGACAATGCTCGCCGTTCATTTTACATTATGGCCGATGCGGCCTGCCACGTACAGAAACTCAGGCGTCGACATACGCAAGGCGGACAGACTGATAAGCAGCCTGAAAGAGCGTATCCAGCGCACGTTCAACCCGCATGTCCTCAACCCGATCGGCGGCTTCGGGAGCCTGGTGGAGGTGCCTCGGGGCTACGAGGCGCCCGTGCTCGTCAGTTCCACCGACGGAGTGGGCACAAAGCTGAGGATCGCCTTCATGGCGCACCGGCACGACACGGTCGGGATCGACCTCGTCGCAATGTCCGTGAACGACATCATCACCCTCGGCGCAAAGCCTTTGTACTTTCTCGACTATTTTGCCTGCGGCCGCATCGATGAGGCAATCTACCGTGATGTCCTTTCCGGCATATGCACCGGCTGCGAGCTTGCCTCGTGCGCCCTGGCAGGAGGTGAAACCGCTGAGATGCCGTCTTTTTATCCCGAGGGAGAATACGACCTTGCGGGCTTTGCCACGGGGATCGTCGAGAAGAAAAAGATCGTCGACGGCTCGTCCGTCAAAGCGGGCGATTTGCTGATCGGCCTGGCCTCGAACGGCCTGCATAGCAACGGATATTCCCTGGCGCGGAAGATCTTCTTCGAGCTGCATCGCTTGAAACCGACCGAAAAAGTGGAAGGTCTCGGGGACGGGCCTCTGTACGAGGAGCTCTTGAAGCCCACGAGGATTTACGTCAGGGCCGTCCTTGCGCTCCTGGCGGAGTACGGCGTCAAAGGCATGGCCCACATTACGGGAGGCGGTCTCCCCGGCAACGTGGCTCGGATAATCCCCGACGGGCTCGCCGCGTCCGTCGTCCTCGACCCCGCGCGGGTCCCGCCGGTCTTCCGGGTGCTGCAGAAGATGGGCAATGTGCCCGAGGACGACATGCATGCCACGTTCAACATGGGGGTAGGCTTCGTGCTTATGGTGGCAGCGGCAGACGAAGGCGCCGTCCTTTCAAGGCTGAAAGCCCTCGGGGAGGATGCCTTCCCCTTAGGCGCCGTGGAAGAAGCAGGGCGAGGGCCAAAGGTCCGCCTTGCAACATCCGCTTAAGCCGCGCCTCGAAGCGCCCTGCGCAAGACAGCGCAGTGCCGGCAGCTTATCCCCTCGATCTATTCTTCCTTTGCCCGGGCGGCGATCACGCGGTCGGGGAGGGGCGCGACGAAAAAAGCTTGTCCATCGAACAAAGGGAAACTACATTTCGTCAAGAGACTCGTGAAAAGGAGGCCTGGAACCTTTTCTTGCCGGGAACTGCCGATGAAGAGCAGAAGGCCGAAGGCCTCGGGCCGGAAAGTCTATGGCTGAGCTGCTAATAAGCCGCTCCGAGAGGCGTCAGTGCACTACTTCCCCGTCGCATTTCCGTTCCTGGCGTTATTCGCCCTTCTTCTCATCTTCCTTATAGCGGCGGTCGAGATCGGTATTCTCCGCTATGCTTACCACAAGATAGGAATCGGGCAAAGGCACATGTTCCTCCTCCTGGCTCTCTCCTTTGCGGGAAGCTATGTGAATATTCCAATCTGGCAGTTTCCTCCCCATCCGCTGGGTTCGGCAGGGGTTGTCTCCTTCCACGGCATGCTCCACGTTGTTCCACTCGTAAGGAACTGGCCTGGAACCGTTATCGCCGTCAACCTTGGCGGCGCGATTATCCCTACTTTTCTTTCCATCTATCTGCTTGTTAAAAACAGGTTGTATAGGCCGGCGCTCCTGGGCGTAGTAATCATGACCGTTTGTGTTCACCTCATGGCGGAGCCGGTCAAAGGCGTGGGAATCGGCGTGCCGACTTACATCCCGCCTTTGATTGCCGCGGTGGTAGGTCTCCTGCTTTCGCGGCGTCGCGCGCCCCCCCTCGCGTACATAAGCGGCAGCATGGGGACCCTCATCGGCGCCGATCTTCTGAATCTGGGGAAGGTCCAAGGGCTTGGGGCGCCGGTTGTTTCCATCGGCGGCGCAGGGACCTTCGACGGAATTTTCTTGACAGGGATCCTTTCTGTCCTCCTCGCCGGCCTGATTACAGGCAGAAGGGACTCTTCTACGAATGAGTCCGGGACTTGAGTCGCCTGGCCCTCAAGCCGTACCTATGAGGCGCCTCGGCGGCCTATGAGACAGGAGGACGGAAATGAGCGGAAGTCGGCATCGTTTAAGCGGCAACTTATTTTGCAACGCGGCGGCCCTATCTCTCGCCGTTCTGCTCCTTTTCCTCACTATTCCAAAGGTTTACGGCGAAGATGCCGGTCACGAAGAAGGGGTGCTGAGGGCCACCCTACAGAACGGCCTTAACGTTGTCATCGTGCGCAACGCCCTCGCGCCGGTCGTGACGACCATGGTGAACTACCTGGTCGGCTCCGTCGAGGCGCCGCGAGGATTTCCCGGCATGGCCCACGCCCAGGAGCATATGATGTTCAGGGGGAATCCCGGACTCTCGGCAGACCAGCTCGCCGCCATCATCGCGGCCATGGGAGGCAATTTCAACGCGGATACGCAGCAGACGATCACCCAGTATTTCCTGACGGTCCCTTCCGCCGATCTGGATATTGCCCTGCACATAGAGGCGCTCAGGATGAGAGGCGTCCTTGACAGCGAGAAGCTTTGGAGCGAGGAAAGGGGGGCAATCGAGCAGGAGGTGGCGCAGGACTATTCGAGTCCTGAATTTATCTTCTACACGAAGCTGCTCGCGGCCATGTTCAAAGGGACGCCTTACGAGGAAAGCCCCCTTGGAACCATTGAGTCCTTCAACAAGACGACTGGCGGGATGTTGAAGAAGTTCCACGATGCCTGGTATGCGCCGAACAACGCGGTCCTCGTCGTCGTCGGCGATGTCGACCCGCAAAAGGCCCTCGCCCGGGTGAAAAGCCATTTCGACAATATTCCCCGAAGGAAGCTGCCGTCCAAGCCCGCGTTTCATCTTGAGCCCGTCGAGCCGGAGACGATCCGGCTCGCGACGGACGAACCCTACGGACTCGCCATTATCGCCTTTCGCCTGCCGGGTTACGACGGCCCCGATTATCCCGCCTGCCGCATCCTTGCCGACGCCCTGAGCAGCCGGCGCAGCGCGCTCTTCGATCTCGTGCCTCAAGGCAAGGCCCTGTATGCCGGATTCAGCCTCGACACGATGCCCCAGGCAGGTCTCGGCTACGCCCTGGCCGCCTT
>CAVTDX010000105.1:0-10297 GCA_963733345.1 uncultured delta proteobacterium | reverse complement strand
AGTGCCGATGGGGAGCGACACATAGCCGGTGAACCGATGCCTGTCGCCCCGGGCAAGCTCCGTGCTCCCCCCGCCGATGTCGACGATGAGAAGCTCGTCTCCTTTGATCCGTGCGTCGTCTTTCACTGAAGAGTATGTGTAGTAAGCCTCCTCGTATTCGCTGAACACCCTCACCGCGATGCCGGCCCGGCGCTGCGCCATCTCCAGGAATTCGTCCCTGTTTTCGGCCTCGCGGAGGGCGCTCGTCCCGAAGCAGTCCACAGTCTCCGCCCCCAATTCGTCCAGGATGCGGCGATAACCTTCGAGGGCCTTCACGGTCCTCTCCATGGCGGGCCGGATGAGCCGCCCGGACCCGAGCAACCCTTCCCCGAGCCTCGTGATCGTCGCGGCGTCGTGCAACTCCTCGAGCCGCCCGTTCGACTCCATCACGAGCAGGAGGACAGAGTTCGTCCCGACATCGATAGAGGCGCATCTCATTTGACAAAACCCGTAAGAAAGTAAATAATTAGTGCGTGGATGTCAACGGGCTGATCGCGTTTGCCGCCGGAGTCGGTTCATTCTTCAGCCCCTGCGTGCTTCCCCTGGTCCCCTCCTTCCTCATTTATATTTGCGGCGTCACCGTACACGACTACAGCGACCTTTCCGACAAGGGATGCAGAAAAAGGGTGCTCTTTCACTCCGTCTCCTTCATTGTCGGATTTTCCTTCGTCTTCATCGCCCTCGGCCTCTCGTCTTCCTTTCTCGGCAGCCTTTTCGCCTCTTATCAGAAGTGGATCATGATCGTGGGCGGCGCCGTGCTCGTCGTCATGGGTCTCAACATGCTCGGCCTTCTCAAGGTTCCATTACTCAACCGGGAAAAGATGGTCCACATCGGAGAGAAGCCGACAAACCTGTTCGGCTCGTTCATCGTGGGCATCACCTTCTCCCTGGGCTGGACGCCCTGCATCGGCCCCGTGCTTGCCGCGATCCTCCTTGTTGCGGCAACGAGCAGGTTGGTCCTGGGGGGCGTATACCTGCTCGGCCTCTACTCCCTCGGCCTCGCCATACCCTTCTTCATCGCCGCCCTCCTCGTGGCCAGGCTGATGAACCTCATGCGGCGCTTCAGCCATGTGGTGCGGTACACCTCTATGGCGCTGGGGGGCTCCTCGTGGTCCTGGGCGCGCTGCTGGCTACCGGGTATTTTGCGGCGATCACGAAAATGGCAGGCTAACATAGGGCGGTGCGGCCAAAAGCGAATTCATCGAGCGCGTCGCCAAGATTCTGCTTTTTGTCACCCCTGGTTGTCGCTCCTGGTTGTCATGTCTGGTTGTCGCCCCTGGTTGTCGCTTTGACAGCAGGCCCGGAAACCCTTCATACTGTCAAGAGGGCTGAAAAAACCGGCAAAATCGCTAGTGCGAACAACCACAGGAGGAACCGATGAGCATTCTGAAGAGGGTAGAGAAGCTGGAGGAGCAGTTCGGGCGGAAGGAAAAAAACCTCATCATCGGCATAAGGCGCTTCTCGGAAGGGCCCCGGGACCTGCCTCCCGTCGAGGAGCAGATCGCCAGGCAGCGTAAAGAGGGCAAGAAGATAATCGTGGTGCAGATCGCTGACGAGCGGTCCTGATTTTTCTTGCATTCTTGATTTTTCTTATGCACTATGCTGTCTTAAGTGGCAATAGTTAAAATACCGGAAGACCGGGCGGAGGGTCCTATGCTGAGGCGGAGCTCACTCGATTGCGTTAGCGCTTTTCCTTGGAATGGCGTGCCTCTGTTTCGGTTCTTCCGAACAGACGCCTGCCCCGGCGCCTCCCGACATTTCCGTAAATGCCCCCGACCCGTCTCTCCCGGCGCCAGTCGCGTCCCTCCTCGGGAAGTGGGTCGGTAAGTGGGATTCCCGATTCGGCTGGGACTCTGTCCTCTATATCGAAAACATCGACAGGGATTCCGCTCAGGTCGTTTTTGCATGGGGGGAGTATAATACGTCCCGGAACAGCTGCCATTGCAATCCGAATTGGGTAAGGGTGAGGAAGGCCAAGGTCAAGTGCTCCGACAGCGGCGTTGCCCTGGAATTCTATACCCCTACCCTTCGGCCCGCCTGGTTGAGAGAGTCTCATACGGTCAGCGGGTCTATCGACGAAAGATACGGCGCCCATGATCGATCGTCCGGCCAATACACTTACTCTTTTGTCGTTAACAAGGGCGAGCCCGGCGTCATGAAGGGTCTTTTTATCAGCGCAAAAGCGAGCCGGCTGCGCATAGAGATGAAAAAGACCGAGCAAGGCAAAGACCCGGACCGATAAAGGCTTGCGCTTCTCTTCGCTCCCTTGCTGTTTATTGGAATCGTTCTCCATTCGTGCCATAGTATAAACTTCAAGGGCGCCGATGGGCAGGTTTTAGGGGGCATGGTCACCGACAGGAGCGAAACATACGCAGTTCGGGAACGTTCAAGAACAACGCTGCCGCCGGCCCGCGGGCGGGAAACCGACGGCGTTATTCTCGCTCTCGTGAGCGCCGCGTTGTATGGCGTCTTCCCGGTAGTCGTCAACCGGGGTTCCCATCATATCATGCCATTGACTTTTGCGGCTGTCTCCACGCTTTTGGCCGCGGCCGGATCGTTCATCTATGCGGCGCTCAAGGGCAAACTACATGAGCTGACCAGGAAGGACGCCTATTCCTCTCTGCTCATGGTCACCCTGTGCATAGTCGTTATTCCCTATGTCCTGTTCTTCATCGGCTCGAAGCAAGACATCGGGGATAAACGCTTCACTCCTCTTGCTGTCGGAAGTCGTCTTTACCCTCATGTTCACTCCCCTGATCGGCGAGAAGACCACGTTGCAGAAGCTGGCCGGCGCCGTCGGCGTTCTCGCCGGCGCAGGACTGATCCTGTACAATGGGAAATTCCGATTGAATATCGGCGACATAATGGTCATTGCGAGCACCGTCACCTACCCTATCGGCAATTTTTACGCGAAGAGGGCCCGATCCGGGTTTGCCCCGCGACGATCCTCCTGGTCAGGTTTTCTATCGGCGGCTTGTTCATGCTTCTCCTTGCCGTGCTCATTGAGACGCATACGGCGGCCGTCATCTCGATGGAGTGGCCCGTGCTTCTGCTCACCGGTCTTCTCGTTCTCGGCGTGGGCAAAATAGTCTGGTATGAAGCGCTTGGCCGACTGGATATCTCGAAGTGCATATCGCTCAGCATGACCTTCCCACTCTTCAGCTTGATCATACTGGTCGGAGCATTCAAGGAGAGCGTCTCCCACTATCAGTGGACAGGCATTGCAGTGATGATGATCGGGGTGTTTTTCTCTATCAGAAGACCATCCATAGATCCGAAACTGACCAGGTACGCCGCCAAATGATGCCGGGTCGGGGGCCCGACAAGAAAGAAGAAATAGGAAAAAGAAGAGATTGCTATCGCAGATTATGCGTTGCCGCCCAAGCCGCCACGTGGACCGGGCTCTCCAAAACTTCCGCTCCCGCCCACCGCAACGCCGCCTGCTTGCCATCGACCGTCCCCGTACTCCCCCGCACGATTGCCCCGGCGTGACCCATTCGTTTGCCCGGAGGCGAGCAGCATCCGCCGATATAGGCGGCGACGGGCTTGGTCATCTCCTCCCTGATGAAGAGGGCCGCCCGCTCTTCCTGCTCTCCTCCCACTTCCCCCACTATGATGACCCCGTCCGTATCGGGGTCCGCTTCAAAAAGCCCGAGGATATCGGACAGGTTGGTCAATACCACCGGGTCGGCGCCCATGCCGACGACCGCGCTTTGACCCACGCGGCTCTCGGAGAGGATACCCGCAAACTCATAGGATAAAGTGCCGCTCCTGGAGATGATTCCGACGCGTCCGGGGGCAAAGAGGGAAGCGGGCATAATGCCGATCTTGCCCTTGCCGGGGACGAGAATGCCCGGCGTCGTTGGACCGAGGGCAAAAACCCCCTTTGCAATGGCGTACTCGCGCATCTTCATCACCTCGTTTACCGGTATGTGCTCCGGCACCACGACGATCAGCTTTACCCCCGCGTCGATGGTTTCGAGGAACGCATCCAGGACGAAAGGCGCAGGCACGAAAAAAACCGAGGCGTTCGCGCCCGTTTCTTTGACTGCCTGCTCCACGTTGTCAAAAACGGGCAACCCCTCGACAGTCGCGCCCCCCTTGCCGGGGGTGACGCCGCCCACGACCCTGGTGCCGTAGTCAAGCATCCAGTGCGTCTGCACAGCCCCGACCCTACCCGTGATTCCCTGCACTATCACGCGGGTTTTATCATCGATCAATATGCCCATCGCTGCACCTTGCCGCCTTTTTAGCCTCCATTGTCTCTTTCCTTCGAAGCCCGCAATCGCCGATAAACGCCTTCGGCAAACAAGCGTCAGCCCGGCCCGACAAGCTCCCAAAGGCGCTCGACGGCCTTTTCCGTGGCGGGATGCGTCACCACGTGAACGCCGCCCGACCTGAATATCTCCCACGTCTCTTCCTGGTGGTTGCCGAGCGCCTTCGCCACGATAGGGATCTTCACGTTGTGCTCCCTGATGTACCGGACTATGCCCTTGGCGCCCTCATGGATAGGGTTTATCCCGCCGTAAACGTTGATCAGGATCCCGCGCAAACCGGGCTTCATCATCACGAGGTCCATGCACTTGTATAATAGATCGGCTGTAATGCCTCCTCCCGTTTCCAGGAAATTGGCGGGCTTCATCGTCTTCGCGATGATATCCATGGAAGCCATGCCAAGGCCTGCCCCCGACGAGATAAGCCCGATATCGCCGCCAAGCTCCACATAAGTGACGCCGATCTCCTTCCCTCTCCGCTCGCGGGGGTTCTCGATCCGCTCCACCGGATCGGGCATTGGGTAGCGCAGCCGCGACAGGGCGGAGTCGTCTATCTCCAGCACGGCATCGACGGCCAGAAGGCCGCCGTTGGGCAACACCGCGAGCGGGTTGATCTCCACGATGAGGGCCTCGTAGCGGATAAAGACGTTGTAGACCTGTGCAATCACGTCGGTGAACGCGTTCAGCAGGTTGCTGCCGAGGCCGAGTCTCCGCAGGAGCGCCCTTGCCTGATAGGGATAAAAGCCGATCGCCGGATCTACGAGTATAGACGCAATTTTTTCCGGAGAGCTGCGGGCGGTCTCCTCGATGCGCACGCCGCCCTCCGTGCTCGTCACGATGACCGGCCTCCCCTCATAGCCGTGCACGGTGACGCCCACGTACAGTTCTTTCCAGATCTCCGCTTTTTCCTCGACAAGGATCTTCCTCACAGGCAAGCCCTTAATCTCCGAAATGAGCAGCTCTTCGGCCGCGGCTTTCAGCTCTTCAGGCGTCGCTGCGCTCCTGATGCCGCCCGCGAGCCCGCGACCCCCGACCAGGACCTGCGCCTTCAGCATGACCGGGTACCCGATTTCACCGGCCACGTGGACCGCCTCCTGCACGGAACCGGCGACGCCCCGCCGAGGCACTGGAATACCCATCGACTCGAAAATATCGGCCGTCTCGAATTCATGCAGTCTCATATTTGACGCCTTTCTTCCTTGATGCAGTTCTTCGTGCGTCCCGAATTTGCAAGTATAAACGGCCCTCCTACCTATTGTCAACGGCGACGTAAATCAAAAAAGAAATTATCAATTCGTCTATACCCGCCCTCGGGTACGAATTTCCTTGACAGCCACCTAAAAAAATGGAATTTTAAATATAATTTTCAATTAACTTAAATTCGCGGGGCCTCGCCCCCGGAAGGCGACAATGCAGAAGCGCCTGAAAAGCCAAGAAGACCTGAGCCATGCCGCTTACCAGGGCTTGCGCCGCATGCTTTACAACAAGGAGCTTGCGCCGGGACAGAAGATCGCCTATCGCGAGCTTGCGGAGCGGCTCGAGATGAGCCTACGCCTATCATACAAGCGCTGAAGTGGTTGGAATTGCAAGGGTTTGTTCGCCATGAGGCTAACCGAGGCTACTCTATGGCCCCTTTTAGCGTAAACGAGATCGAGGAGATTTACGAGCTGCGGGAGCTGCTCGAGCCTTCGCTTATCGAAGCGACCCTGCGGCGCCTGGACGAAGAGCGGCTCGGACTGCTCAAGGCCGCCCTCGAGGCGCACCTGTCGGCGCAGCGCGAGTTCTATCTGAAGGAGAGGCTTTTCAAGAACAGGGAATTCCATTTGACCCTGGCGACCCTTTCAGGAAGAGAAACCCAGATCCGCATCCTCCGGAACCTCTTCGATATGCTCTTTTTGAAATACGGAGGGAATTATCTTCCCGTGTCGTCGCTTCAATCTACGGACGAGGAGCACCAGGCCATCTACGATGCCGTCGTGAAGCGAGACGTCGAAAAGGCAAGGACCGTGCTCGCCGGCCACATATCGAGCGTCAAGAGCCAGGTGCTGACCGGCGTAAGGCAAATGCTGGCTGAACGGGAGAGATCCGAGATCTGAATTGAGGAGGCTTTGAAATGGGGCTTAAGACAAAAAAAGAGTATATCGAATCGCTGCGGGCCCTCCATCCCACGGCTTACATGTTCGGGGAGCGGGTCACGGATGTCGTCGACAACCCACGGCTGCGCGCGGGGATTGAGGCGACCGGCGCTACCTACGAGATAGCCGAGCTGGACGAATACCGGCCTTTCGTTGTGACCCTCGACCCTCTCATCAACGAGCCGGTCAACCGGTTCACCCTGCCTCCCGCAAGCATCGAGGACCTGGTGGCGCGGGTAAAGGTCAACCGGAAGCTGGGCAACTTCGTCGGCACCTGCCACCAGCGGTGCACGGGGTCCGACTGCCTATCCACGCTCGAGATCGTCACCTACGATATCGACCAGAAATACCGGACCGATTATCACGGCCGCTTTACCGAATTTCTCAAGCGCATACAGAAAAATGACCTGTCCGCGAACGCCGGCGTCACCGACGTCAAGGGCGACCGCTCCCTGGGTCCGTCGGATCAGCCAGATAAAGATATGTAGATGTCCACGTCGTCGAAAAACGGGCCGACGGGATCGTGGTGCGCGGGGCGAAGGCCCATCAGACTGGCTCCCTTTCCTGTCACGAGATTATCTGCCTGCCCACCCGCGCCTTAAGCAAGGCGGACAAGGAGTACGCCCTCGCCTTTGCCGTCCCGTCCGATGCGGAAGGATTGATCCAACGTGGTCGGGAGGTCCACGCTCTAGACCACGTCGTATCAATCCTTCCGCATCGGACGGGACGGCAAAGGCGAGGGCGTACTCCTTGTCCGCCTTGCTTAAGGCGCGGGTGGGCAGGCGGGATCATCTCGTGACAGGAAAGGGAGCCAGTCTGATAATATATCGCCCCGCGCACCACGATCCCGTCGGCCCGTTTTTCGACGACGTGGAGCATGCACATATCTTTATCTGGCTGATCCAACAGACCCCAGGGAGCGGTCACCATTGACGTCGGTGACGCCGGCGTTCGCGGACAGGTCATTTTTCTTGTATGTCGCTTGAGAAATTCGGTAAAGCAGTTTTGATGAACGATCCGTATTATCTGGTCGATATCGTAGGTGAGCGTTCTCGAGCGTGGATAGGCAGTAGTACCCCAGTGCACCGCTGGTGGCAGGTGCCGACGGAGGTTCTTACCCCCCAGCTTCCGGTTGGTCTTTACCTGCGCCACCTTGTATTCAATGTTTGCGGGAGGCAGGGTAAACCGGTTGACCGGCCCGCTGGTCATAAAGTTAGGGTCCGCATCGAAAGGCCGGTATTCGTCTAGCTCGGCTATCTCGTAGGTAGCGCCGGTCGCCTCGATCCCCACGCTCGGGCCCGTGGGTTGTCGACGACATCCGTGACCCGCTCCCCGAACATGTAAGCCGTGGGATGGAGGGCAGGCAGCAATTCGATATACTCTTTATTTGTCTTAAGCCCCATTTCAAAGCCTCCTCAATTCAAATTCGGAATCTCTCCCGTTCCTGGCGTTTGCTTACGCCGGTCAGCACCTGGCTCTTGACGCTCGATATGTGGCCGGCGAGCACGGTCCTTGCCTTTTCGACGTCTCGCTTCGCGACGGCATCGTAGATGGCCTGGTGCTCCTCGTCCGTATATTGAAGCGACGACACGGGAAGATCATTCTCCGTATTTAAAAAGACCATATAGGCTGCGGAGGATGCGGATCTGGGTTTCTCTTCCTGAAAGGGTCACCAGGGTCAAATGGAATTCCCTGTTCTTGAAAAGCCTCTCTTTGGGATCAAAGTCGCGCTGCGCGACGGTGCGCCTCGAGGGCGGCCTTGAGCAGTCCGAGCCGCTCTTCGTCCAGGCGCCGCAGGGTCGCTTCGATAAGCGAAGGGCTCGAGCAGCTCCGGCAGCTCGTAAATCTCCTCGATCTCGTTTACGCTAAAAGGGGCCATAGAGTCGCCTCGGTTAGCCTCATGGCGAACAAACCCTTGCAATTCAACCACTTCAGCGCTTGTACGATAGGCGTAAGTGTCTTTCGACCCGCTGCAAGCTCGCGATAGGCAATCTTCTGTCCCGGCGCGAGCTCCCTTTGTCAACATGCAGCACAAGCCCTAGTAAGCGGCATGGCTCAGGTCTTCTTGCTTTTCAGGCGCTTCTGCATTGTCGCCTTCCGGGGGCGAGGCCCCGCGAATTTAAGTTAATTGAAAATTATATTTAAAATTCCATTTTTTAGGTGGCTGTCAAGGAAATTCGAAAACGAAGCGTATAGACAATTGATAATTTCTTTTTTGATTTACGTCGCCGTTGACAATAGGTAGGAGGTCAGTTTATACTTGCAAATTCGGGACGCACGAAAACTGCATCAAGGAAGAAAGGCGTCAAATATGAGACTGCATGAATTCGAGACGGCCGATATTTTCGAGTCGATGGGTATTCCAGTGCCTCGGCGGGGCGTCGCCGGTTCCGTGCAGGAGGCGGTACCGTGGCCGGTGAAATCGGGTACCCGGTCATGCTGAAGGCGCAGGTCCTGGTCGGGGTCGCGGGGCGGGCGGCATCAGGAGCGCAGCGACGCCTGAAGAGCTGAAAGCCGCGGCCGAAGAGCTGCTCATTTCGGAGATTAAGGGCTTGCCTGTGAGGAAGATCCTTGTCGAGGAAAAAGCGGAGATCTGGAAAGAACTGTACGTGGGCGTCACCGTGCACGGCTATGAGGGGAGGCCGGTCATCGTGACGGGCACGGAGGGCGGCGTGCGCATAGAGGAGACCGCCCGCAGCTCTCCGGAAAAAATTGCGTCTATCTCGTAGATCCGGCGATCGGCTTTTATCCCTATCAGGCAAGGGCGCTCCTGCGGAGACTCGGGCTCGGCAGCAACCTGCTGAACGCGTTCACCGACGTGATTGCACAGGTCTACAACGTCTTTATCCGCTACGAGGCCCTCATCGTGGAGATCAACCCGCTCGCGGTGTTGCCCAACGGCGGCCTTCTGGCCGTCGATGCCGTGCTGGAGATAGACGACTCCGCCCTGTCGCGGCTGCGCTACCCAATGCCCGATCCGGTGGAGCGGATCGAGAACCCCCGCGAGCGGAGAGGGAAGGAGATCGGCGTCACTTATGTGGAGCTTGGCGGCGATATCGGGCTTATCTCGTCGGGGGCAGGCCTTGGCATGGCTTCCATGGATATCATCGCGAAGACGATGAAGCCCGCCAATTTCCTGGAAACGGGAGGAGGCATTACAGCCGATCTATTATACAAGTGCATGGACCTCGTGATGATGAAGCCCGGTTTGCGCGGGATCCTGATCAACGTTTACGGCGGGATAAACCCTATCCATGAGGGCGCGAAGGGCATAGTCCGGTACATCAGGGAGCACAACGTGAAGATCCCGATCGTGGCGAAGGCGCTCGGCAACCACCAGGAACACAGTGGAGATATTCAGGTCGGGCGGCGTTCACGTGGTGACGCATCCCGCCACGGAAAAGGCCGTCGAGCGCCTTTGGGAGCTTGTCGGGCCGGGCTGACGCTTGTTTGCCGAAGGCGTTTATCGGCGATTGCGGGCTTCGAAGGAAAGAGACGATGGAGGGCTCGAAAGGCAGCAAGGTGCAGCGATGGGCATATTGATCGATGATAAAACCCGCGTGATAGTGCAGGGAATCACGGTTAGGGTCGGGGCTGTGCAGACGCACTGGATGCTTGACTACGGCACCAGGCTAGTAGGCAGCGTCACCCCCGGCAAGGGGGGCGCGACTGTCGAGGGGGTTGCCCGTTTTTGACAACGCGGAGCAGGCAGTCGAACATAAGGGCGCGAACGCCTCGGTTTTTTTCGTGCCTGCGGCTCCCGTCCTGGATGCGTTCCCTCGAAACCATCGACGCGGGGGTAAAGCTGATCCTGCGTGATACCAGAGCACATACCGTGAGAAGTTAAAG
>CAVTDX010000104.1:0-44159 GCA_963733345.1 uncultured delta proteobacterium | reverse complement strand
GATGACACCGAAGTTCGCAAGTTGATCGGTATCGTTTCCGAGAAGATGATAATGTACGACCGCCTGACGGCAAGAGAGAACCTCTGGTTCTTCGGCAGTCTCTTTGAGATTCCAAGCGATGTGCTGACCCAGAGGATTGACGAGTTGCTAGATTTGGTCCAGCTGACCAAGTGGAAGAACGCCCTGGTGGGGACGTTTTCGACTGGGATGCGTCAGAGGATGAACGTGATACGGGCCCTGCTGAACATGCCCCGCGTGTTGTACTTGGACGAACCAACGCTGGGCCTGGACCCCCAATCCTCCGTTGAAATCCGGGAATTCGTGAAGAAACTCAACAGAGAGAACGGCACCACCATAATCGTGACGACGCACACGATGGTCGATGCCGACATGCTGTGCAATCGTATCGCCATCATCGACCATGGAAAGGTGGTCGCCCTAGACACATCGACCCTTTTTCCGGATTGGCCTCCGGGTCCGCGCCTTTGGGGGGCCGACTTCTGCGGTAACCGCAAAATGGCCCGCGCTCAATACCTTTTTCAGCCTGCTCTCGGTCATGACGCTCTCTGATCCTCCCTCACGATTTTCCTGGGCCCTTTCCCCTGCTTTTTCGCCCAATCGGCGGGCGGATACACCTCGTCCATGGCGTCGGTCCGGCCCGTCTCTCGAGGCGTGTGATAATCAGATGCCAGGCGCAGGGAGCGTCCGGGTCGGCTTCGCAACGGCCCTCCTTCGAGCCGCCGCAGGGTCCGTTGAAGACCCTTTGGCGCACCGCGTCACAGGACAGATATCGGCAAAGTAGTCGAGTTTGCAGTCGCCGCAGCCCCGGCAATCCTCAACCCATACGCCGGCCTCTTTCGTCTCCGAAATGGAGGTTGTGTTGAGGGCGGGGACTATGTGAACCTTCAGCGCCTCCGCCATGGCCTGGACCCCGGCCCCGCATCCGAGGGAAAGGATGACGTCGCACTGGCCGGCCAACGGAGCGACCTGGTCGATAAACTCATAGACGCACTGCCTGTCCACGGTCATCTCCCTGATCTCTATCTTTCGCCCTTCCTTGGCGGCATCCATACGGAGCAGAGAGGCAAGCAGGGCGACTTCCTTCTCGCCTCCCGCGGCGCATTCGGCGACGCACGTGCCGCATCCCACAATGAGGATTTTTCCATAGGGACTGATGCTCGCCTTTATCTCCGCGAAGGGTTTCCTTTCAGCGGTTATCATGCTTCACTCCTTTTCGCGTTTCGCTCCGGAAGGCGCCGCGTCGCCGAGGCGTCGGTTTGGTCTGTCCGGTTGCGCAGGATCGAGCCCGAGGAGCTCCGGCACAGATCGTCCAGCGAGAGGGGAGCGGGCCGGCCGCCGGGTGCGCTTCCAGGCATTCCGCGCTTAGGCCTATCTCCCGGATGAGACTCTTCGCGTAGTCGAGCCGCTTCCGGCCGCGGAGGTTCCCCTGCCTGTATTTGCAGTCCCCTTCGGGACAGGTAATAAGGTAGACCTTCTCCGAGCCGGTCTCGAGCGCCTTCAGCAGATGGAGCGCCTCTATCCTGCCGCTGCAAGGGAGAGGGAAAAAGCGGATTGTCTGACCCAGCTCCTTTTCGAGGCGCCGTCTGTGCGCGTCCTGATCGGGGTCGATTCGTTGACAGAAAAAATTGCGGTGTTCCCGCCATGCCGGTTGCTCTCCATAATATTCCACCCACAAAAAAAGGACGTCCGGAGCGGACGTCCTTGTCTTATTGACACCCCTCTGTGCCGACTAGAAGTTTAGCATTCCGTTCCGGTTCTTGTCAAGAAGCTTTTGCCGGCCGGGCACCCCTTTTTAGGTCCCTTCGCCATCATCGCCGCGAAGTTGGCGCCGAATGTTCGCGCCTGTCTTTCACACAGCTTCCGGAGCGGCGCGCCTTCCTTTTCGATCCGGTCCGCCTCGAAGGTAGGCAGGGCGCTTTCGGACCATCTCATCGCCGTCTCAGTCGCGACCTCGAGATGAAACTGGAGGCCGTACGCATGGCCGCCCACCCTGAATGCCTGGTTGGGGCAGGGCCGCCCTGTCGCGAGGAGTACGCTCCCTTCGGGCAGGGCGAAAGCATCCTCGTGCCATTGAAAGACGGAGAGGACAGGGCCTAAACCCCGGAAAAGGAGATCGCGCAAGCCCTGCGGGGTCATATCGACGGTGAACCACCCTATCTCTTTATGGGGAGACTTCGCGACCGTCGCTCCGCAGGCTTTCGCCAGGAGCTGGGCGCCGAGGCAGATGCTCAGGAAGGGAATTCCCTCCCTGAGCACCCCCTTGATGAATCGGTCTTCGTTCTTCAAAAACGGATATTCTTCCTCCTGATAGACATTCATGGGGCCGCCGAGCGCCGCTACGCCCGCGGCGGAATCTAGGTCGCCGGGAAGCTCGTCGCCTCGCCAGAGACGGAGCGTCGTCTCTTCCCAGCCGAGGCTTTCGAAAAACCCTTCCAGGAGGCCCGGCCCTTCGTCCTCCGCATGGGTTATGAAGTAGACCTTCCCGCGCACGATTCCGCGCCCGTCTTAGAGGTCGAAATAAAGATAGAACTCGTAAGGGTGCGGCCGGAGCCTCATCGGGTCGATCTCGTTCTCCCTCTTGTACTCGATCCAGGTCTCGATCACGTCCTTCGTAAAGACGTTGCCGCGGAGCAGGAAGTCATGGTCCTTCTCCAGGGCGTCGATCGCCTCGGTGAGAGAACCGGGCACGGTCGGTATCTTTGCAAACTCTTCGGGCGCCATGTGATAGGTGTCCACATCGGTAGGCTTGCCCGGGTCGATCTTGTTTACGATGCCGTCAATGCAGGCCATCAGGATCGCGGGGAAAGAGAGGTAGGGGTTGCAGGTGCAATCCGGCGGCCTGAACTCGAGCCTCTTGGCCTTGGGATTGTCTGAGTACATCGGTATCCTGACCGCTGCGGAGCGGTTCCGCGCCGAGTAGACGAGGTTGACGGGCGCCTCGTAGCCGGGCACGAGCCTCTTGTAGGAGTTGGTCGTAGGCGCGCAGAAGGCGCAGCATGCGCGGGGGCATGCTTCAGCAGGCCGCCTATGGCGTACTTGGCGGCCTGGCTGATGCCCGCGTACCCTTTGGCATCATAGAAGATGTTTGTCCCTTTGTTCCACAGGGACACGTGGGTGTGCATGCCCGAGCCGTTGTCGCCGAAGAGCGGCTTCGGCATGAACGTCGCGACCATGTTGTGCTTCTTGGCACACGTTCTTGACGATGTACTTGTACATCATGCACTGGTCGGCCATCTTGACGAGGGGCGCGTACCTCATGTCCATCTCGCACTGGCCCGCCGTAGCGACCTCGTGGTGATGGACCTCCATCTTGAGCCCTGTCTTCATCATGGTAAGAAGATCTCGCTGCGCAGGTCCTGTAGGGAGTCAGTGGGGCGGGACCGGGAAGTAGCCTTCCTTGTAGCGCGGCTTGTAGCCGAGATTGGGCATCTCGTCGCGGCCCGAGTTCCAGGCGCCCTCGACGGAGTCGATGAAATAATAACCGCTGTTGATCGTCTGATCGAAGCGGATGTCGTCAAAGATGAAAAACTCCTGCTCCGGGCCGTAGTAGCTCTCGTCGGCAAAGCCGGTCGTCTTCAAGAAAGCCTCGGCTTTCTTGCTGATGTACCTGGGATCGCGGCTGTAAGCCTTCTTGGTGACGGGGTCGTAAATGTCGCAGATAACGCTCAGGGTAGGCGCAGCGCAGATAGGATCGACAACCGCGCTCGATGGGTCGGGCAGCAGGATCATGTCCGACTCGTTGATCTTCTGGAAGCCCCTTATGGAAGAGCCGTCGAAACCTATGCCGTCCTCCCATATGCTCGTCGCGAGGCTTTCAATCTCGGTCAGCTCGGTCGCTGGAATCGAGAAGTGCTGCCAGAGGCCGGGCAGATCGCAGAATTTGAGATCCACTACCTGGACATTGTTCTCCTTGATAAGACTCGCCACCTTCTGGACGTCCTTTTCCTTGACCGCCCCGGTCCAGCGGAACGATTTGCCGCTCCCTTGCACGCCAGTTTTCTTGTCCATCATTTTCCTCCTTGTTTTTGCACCCTCGGTTTTTGATATTCTTTTACGCAATCAAGGCAACGGTAGAGCAAGCGGAATCCCTCTTTCGGAGGACCTTCTCCTCGAGGACGCTCTCGGGCTTCCGATCCTTGCCAACCCTTAGCCTGCTCTTGCCCGCCAGAGCCTTCTTGTCGCCCAAACTCCATGTGCATAAGGCTTTCAGCGAAAACGGCCGCCGGCCATGGAGCTCTTAAGCGCCATGGAGACAAATATAGACGCCTGCAGCCGGCGCGACACACGTCACGCGGTATACAAGTAAGAAATCCCATCTCCTGGTAACCGACCCTTGCCCCTTTTTAGTCCCGGCCCGGCGAAGAACCTTCAGACCGCGGACCCCGGCTAACCGATGGCTATCCCGCCCCGTTCCTCCGTCCTTATGCGTATGCACTCCTCCAGGGGAAGGACGAATATCTTGCCGTCGCCGGTCTCCCCGGTCTTCCCGCCCTTGATAACGGCCTTGATCGTCCGCTCCACAAAGTTGTCGTTGACGGCAATGAGGAGCTGCACTTTTCTGAGCAGGTTCCCCATCTCCTTGACGCCGCGGTAGACCTCGGTGACGCCCATCTGGCGCCCGTGGCCGAGGACCTCGCTCACCGTCAGGAGGTTGACCTCCTCTTTGTAGAGCTCCTGTTTCACCGCCTCAAGTCTGTCCGGCTTGATGATCGCAATGATTAGTTTCACGCGCTGCCTCCTATGCAATTATTGGGGCTAGCGTCGCCCCCTCCATGAGCAAAGCTCACGGAGCCTCCCCCTCATAAATGAGGAAGAGGCGTTTAGCTGTTGGGCTAGCGTCGCCCCCTCCATGAGCAAAGCTCACGGAGCCTCCCCCTCATAAATGAGGAAGAGGCGTTAAATGTGTGGATGGTTCCCGGTCATTTCTCACAATTTCATTAAGCTTTCGGCGCTGCCTACTCTAACAAGGTATATGCGTTCTCGTTGTGCTGCGTCAGGTCGAGGCCCGTGATCTCTTCCTTCTCGCTGACCCTCATGCCGACGATCCAGTCGACAATCTTATAGAGGATCAGACTGCCGACAAAGCTGTAGACGAGGGTAACGGCGACGGCGATGGCCTGGACCAGGAACTGATGGGGATTGCCGAAGAAGAGGCCGTTGCGCCCCGTCGGGGTTGATCAGCTTCGAAGCGAAAAGACCCGTCGCGAGAGCGCCCCAGATCCCGCCTATGCAGTGGACGCCGAAGACGTCCAGCGAGTCGTCGTAGCGGAGCCTTTGTTTTACAGAATGCCACCGCGATAAAGCAGAAAATACTGACGAATATGCCGATCATATCGCGGAGAGGGCGCTGACGAAACCGGATGCCGGCGTAATGGCGACGAGGCCCGCAACCGCGCCCGTAGAAGCGCCGAAGATAGTCGGTTTCCCGTTGTGGATCCATTCGATGACGGCCCAAGTCAGACCCGCTGTCGCGGCCGCCGTGTTCGTAACGACGAAGGCGTTGACCGCGAGGCCGTTTGCGGCGAGCGCGCTTCCCGCATTGAAGCCGAACCAGCCGAACCAGAGCAGGGCGGTCCCGATCACCACGTGAGGCAGGTTATGGGGCGGTATCGCCTTCCCATCGTAGCCCTTTCTCTTGCCGATAAGGAGCGCCGCCGCGAGGGCGCCGATGCCCGCGTTGATGTGGACGACGGTGCCCCCGGCAAAATCGAGGGCGCCAAGCTCTTTGAGCCATCCGCCGACGCCCCATACCCAGTGCGCAACCGGATCGTAAATAAAGGTAGCCCAGAGGATCGATGAAAGCAGGAAGCCCGAGAACTTCATCCGCTCCGCAAAAGCCCCGACCATCAGGGCAGGCGTGATGATGGCGAACATGGCCTGGAAGATCATGAACGCCTGATGGGGGATCGTCGCCGAGTAATCCTTGAAGGGCTCGAAGCCTACGCCCTTAAGCCCGACCCAGCTCAAGCCGCCCCAAAACGCCTTGCCGGGCGCAAAGGCAAGGCTGTACCCGTAAAGCACCCACTGAATGCTGAGCACGCAGAGCACTGTGAAGCACTGCATCAGCACGCCGAGCACGTTCTTGCGCCTCACCATGCCGCCGTAAAAAAATGCAAGGCCGGGCGTCATGAGCATGACCAGGGCGGCCGATGAGAGAACCCATGCCGTATCGCCTGTGTTCATAAAACCTCCTTTATTGAAATTAAGGCGTCCTTGACCGTCTCTTCGGAGCAAGGACGCCTTCGTCCAGCCGATGGTAAAAAAATGGCGCTCTCCCCCGAGAACGCCATTGTGTCGAACACGTCAACGTGTTTTGCCCACGCCATTGGGCGTACCTGAATACAAGTAACGTGAAGCCCTTTTTGGTAACCTCTACTTGCCGGAGGCGCCGGCTGCATTGACAAATCGATTTTTCGGCGTAAGTTTTTGGTATGACGCGATCGCGGAAAGGCGGCGCTCCTCCCCGGCGGCGCGCTCAATGCGGATGCCCTGCGTATGAACGAAAAGGCAGCCGCAGTCCGCCGGATTTGCCCCGCTTCGACCGGGAGATGATAGCCCTCTTCTCCGAATATTGGAACAAGGCCGGCGGAAAGCTCGCCGCGTAAGCGGGCAGCCTCGTCCTCGCCGGTGAATATGTTTCACGTGAAACATATTCACCGGCCGCTGAACACCCCTGCGATGCTCCATCCCCAAAAACGAGCAAAGCCACGTGATCGCGGGCGATGCGTCTTGGGCAACCATGAGGCCCTCTCCCCTTGCCCGTCATGCCGATCTCAACGGCGACCGCGCACGCGGCGGCCGTCGTCGCCCCTCTGTTGGCGCATGACATAATCCCCCCGGCCGCTCGGAGCGGATTCTCCCGCTCTCCAGCGCTCCCGCCCTTACCCTTCATTGAGGCTTCCGCCTTTTCGACTTTCGACTTTCACCTTTTAACTTCCCTCGCTGCCCGGCCCATGACGAGGGAAATCTATCTTTTCAGGAAGCAGTTCACAAAGCCGGACCGGAGTCAACAGTGGAGAATAGCACGCCGTTTCCCTTATTATTGTTCTACCGTGGGCAAAGCGCGACTGGTATTGCTTTCACATGGAATAATGTTTGTTCAAAAAAGGCCGTGTCTTTCGAAACCTTGGCGTAAAGGCGAACCGACCGAGACACAGTTTTTTGGCATAGGGCACTCACCGGACCCCCAAAGCACCGCCGCCGCAGTGGCGCGACTCTATTTGAAACCACCGGTTCTGCCGACCACGGGATTCCCCCCCCCCGACGCGAGGGACAGCATGACTTTGTTCCGATGAACAGCCCAGGTTACCTATCGAGTGATTGCCTCATGGGCCATACCGCATCGAATTTGCTTAGATATATCTTGGTTTCCTCGGGAAGAAGGCACGTCCACCCACCGGTGCAAGCTTTGAGGGATCTCTCGACCCTGTGCGAGCCGCAATTATACGCTGCAGCCAAGTAACGCGCCACAGCCTGCACATCGCCGCCTATGGCGCGGGCATAATCGCCCGGCAGGTCGTTCAGGTCCGAGTCGAAAAGCAGGAGTGAAGCCTTTGCTGCATTTTCGTGGTTCCTGCAGCCTGAGACAAAGTTCCCGTCAAGCCTGGCCTGGCGATACTTTCTCAGAATCCTTTCGTAGGTACGGGGGATGAATTGAAAGAGTCCTCGGGCTCCGGCAGGCGAGCGGCTGTAGGCGTACGCATCACTCATGTTGGCGCCGATGATCGTAAGTACCTCATGCACCAGGGCCGTTTCGCCTCCCGGAGGGGAGTTCTTAAATCTCAGCGGGTCGATATGCTCTATTATGGACAGCACCAAAGCGATCTCGGTCGGCGCAATGTCATGAGAAAGCTCGTTGAAACCTCCGAGCCGCACGTTGTTTTCCTCAAGATCGGTCCAGGCTGATTCTATCTGTCCCTTGAGATAGTTCAATCCATCCTCCCGCATCTGCGGGGTATCGATCTCCGGGCTGTAAGGCGTATAGACGACCTCCTTGTAGCCCTTCTCTCCGCAATGGACCATCGTCCGCAACGCGAGTACCGCCATATTCTCGGGATATCTCACCTCGAACCTTGAGCCGACGCCGTTGCGCCTGGTTCTGACTACGTCGAACCCGTCGGTCTCGCATCCCCTGTTCGTGAACCGCACCAGCTTGAGCCTTCTTTCCTTCAGGTCTTCCACCGCTAGAAGAAAAACCGGCTCGATAATTCTTCTTCTGACGACTTTCCACCGCGTTCTGTTCCGCCTATCCTTCACGAGCACCGTCGCTTTCTCGTTTGTTACGGAATATCCCGACCTGCTATCCTTAAGGAACTCCCTGGCGTTTCTGATATCTTCCCTGATGTCGAAGCCGGTCCCCTGTCCGCTGTCCTTCCAGGAACCGGCAGGGTACTGATCGGCAGAGGCGCTGCCGGCCGGCTGTACGAACCCGTCTTCGGCCCGTACAGAGCCGGCGACCGGCATGCCGAAGCAGATCAGAGCCGCAACAATAAGAATGAGGTTCAGCCGATGCATGTCCTTCTTCCTTGCAATCTACGTTCCTCGGAGCAGCATTTCTCTTCATGATTATCGGGTGTATGGGCCGGGACTTTACAAAGACCCCGGACCTGGTCGACAGGCGATCCGCAGGCTGCCGCGATAACCCTGCCTGACGTCACAGCCGTTTGTTTTTTGAAAAAAAGAAGCATAAGCGGCACATGAAGCATCAAGGCAGGCCGGGGCGTCCCTCAATTCTCATTTACAGGGCGTGGTCGGAATACTCCGATTCATTCAGTCGGAACCTTCCGGCTTTGTGCTATTGCATGAATCGAAAGCAGCTCAAAGTGAAGAGAAAGACGGCGAGCATCGACAACGCCTCCTATTTCCACGCGCACGTCTGGTTGCGGGACGTCCTTCGGGCCGGAAGGGTCTCGGGCGCGGGAGGCGTCTATGAAAGGTTCCGAAAACGAGAGGCGGGAAGGCAGGGGCATCGGGGAGCAGTTCCGTGAGGAGACAAAATACACGGCCGAGCGAATAGGCTACGCCCTCGATTGGCAGAGGATGCCGGATCCGTATAAGAATTATGCCTCCCCCCTCGCGACGATTGCGCTGCCGGCGCCTCTGACCGGACAGGCTGCAAGCGTGTGGGACGGAACCGAGAGGCGGAAGGACTTCGAGCTGCGGGCCATAGTTGACGGCATCCTCAACAGCGTGAGAAGCGGCGGCGGGGAGAACCTAAAAGAAATGATCAGAATTGTAACCGAACCCCTTCGGAAATAGAACCGGCCTATAGCGGAATATCGTCCTCCTCATGGGGTCTGACAGCCTCCGATACCCCTGTCCGCCCGGCCGTCCGGATTACACCGAAGCACCGGGGCCTGGTACCAACACTTGTCTGGGCAATCTTCATAGACTTGTCCATGCCGAGAACTCAAGCCGGCACCTACGAGGTGAGTATGCTGTCTTCTCGTCGGGATCGCGGATTACCACAAGAAGTGCGGACGCTTGAAGCCACTGTCCAAAGCTAGACAGACCGTATCGTTTTGTCCAGTCATTGGGGCGTCCAGTTTCACGGTGCCGAGGGTGTACCGATGAGGGCGTTCCTCAAGGCCAGGCCGCCAAGCACGACAAAGATCGCCGCTGCGATGATATGCACTGCCTTTGTAGGTAATCGATTGGCAAAACGGCTACCAAAGTAGATGACCGGTACATTGGCCAGCATCATTCCCAATGTGGTTCCACTCACAACCCCAAAAAAATTATGGTATCGTGCAGCCAAGGCAATGGTCACAATCTGGGTCTTGTCGCCCATCTCGGCGATAAAGAACGTGAAGGCTGTTGTGCCAAATACACCTATCGCCCTCTTGGGCATAGCAATTTTGCCTTGGTCGAGCTTGTCGGGGATCAGAATCCATCCTGCCATCAGCCCAAACGACGCGACGACGGCCCAATTCAACACGGTGGGATTAAATACGCCGGATAGTAAGGTACCGATCCCACCCGCCCCTGCATGGTTGACGAGCGTGGCTACCAGTACACCCAGTACGATTGGCAGCGGTTTGCGGTAGCGCGCAGCAAGAACGAGGGAGAGCAATTGGGTCTTGTCGCCGATTTCGGCTAGGGCTACCAAGCTGAAGGAAACGAGAAATGGTTGTAGCACGTGGAGAATGATACACCCAGTCGCCTTTTTTCTCAATTTACATTAGGCGACAAAATGTGCCAAAAGGCCCAGAAACTCTTCTCCTGCGGTGAGGGGAAAGTACCAAAACTGGACAAAATAATAACCGGGAGAAAAAGCGCCCAGTTGCAAATGCCTTGATACATCCAAGGCCGAACCCTTAAGCGGCGTCACTAAATGCCGCCCGAAAGCTTGTACCGATCTCGAAAAGGAGAGCTTACGCACTTCAGGAAGACATACAGCCGTCGGCGTGCGTCGCTTTTTATGCGGAATACACCTGAAAAGAATCTTCCGTGAACTGCGATAGCATCTTGGACAGCAGGGGGGATGAGGAGAAAAGCGTCTTAGGGAGGCTCTGGCAGGCTGTGCGGGGGCAAATGGGGCGGTCTGAAGAAACACCCCCGGTCGGGTGACCGGGGGCAAGGATGGTATTGAGAATTTCGTCGGATTCCTTAGCCATGCGGCGGAATGCGAGGTCGGTGCTGTGCGTAAGGTCTTCCATCGTTCCTCCCGTAAATTTCCTGCGTGGTGACTACCTGTGTACTAACTGTGGTGACTACTTGTGTCATAACTATAGCACATCAAAGGGGAAACTGAAGGGGGCATAGGGGAAGAGCGGGAGGAAAAGGGATCCCCCGGCCGGGGGCGCCGGGGGTAGATAATGCGGTAACTCTGCGGTTACGCGGTTACTTTTTGTCTTATCGAGAGCTTAGGATTTCCTTAATATTGGTGGGCCGCGTAGGATTCGAACCTACGACCTCCTGATTAAGAGTCAGCTGCTCTACCGAACTGAGCTAGCGGCCTGCTGCTTTTCGGAATTATCGTTATAGCATAACGACTCCCAAAGTTCAAACGTTCCCCCAAAGTTGACCGGCGCTCTCGTTATGCGCGCCGCTTCCTCAGGATCTCGAAGAAGCCGGACAAATCTTCTATCTTTTCCAGGTGAAGAATGGCATCGACGAGCCTTTCGGCCTGCTTTTCTCCGAGGACCCCTTCGCTGCATTGCCTGAATTTGTTCACCAGCTCTTCCTCGGACATGGGATTCTCCGGCTCCCCCCTTGGAGCAGCCACCCGCTCCGAATAGCTTGGCCCGTTCTTCAGCGTAATGACTATCTCTGTCAGGAGGTCGACCGTTCCCCGGCCCCATTCATCGGGGTGCTCGAAGTTGATTTTATCAAGCAGGTCCTGACAGGCCTCCTCCAACACCTTGTCATCCTTAAAATGATCCAGCCTGATTTCGCCGTCCACAAGCGCCCTTGCTATGCAGTAGTCGATGCTGAATTTTGCCTGGTATCCGCTTCGCGGCCGGCGAAAGCCGGCTACCCTCGAAACGAGAGGGTTGATCCTGCACGTGACCGATTCGACTTCGTCGGGGCCAAAGCCATATCTTTTCTCGCAACTGCAGGGCCGCGTCGATGGCGGCATGGGTGGCCCGGCAGGAAGGATAGGGCTTGAAGCCGAAGCCTTTCGAGAGAATAAACCATTCACGGCCCAGGTCCTCGTCGGCGCCCATGAGTCCTTTTACCCGTCCATGGCTGAAGGCCTCGCAAAAATTATACTCGCCTTCGCCGAAGAACTCGTCGGCCGTGAGCCCTCGTTGAGCCAGGCTGGCGGCGATCACGCCGTTTCTGGCGCCGTTGCCGGCATGCATCATCTTAGTCATCGTCCCGAAATTCTTCATCAGCCCTCCGGATAGAGAGGCGGAGATGCCTGTGGCCCACGCCGCTGCCCTGGCATTGAGATGAAGCGCCTTTGCTCCGGCCGCAGCCGCTCCGATCGTGCCCAGAACAGGCGTTGGGTGCCAATTCGCGGCCGCCAGCGGTTGGCCGATTGCGTCGCCGATGCGATATGTTATCTCGGTCCCGACCACATAGGCGGTAAGGAGTTCCCTGCCCGGGAGACCGTGCGCCTCTATCAACGCCAGAACAGCCGGCAAAATGCAGGCGGTGGAATGCATATTGTAGCGGACGGCGTTCGCGAAAGTGTCATCGAAATCGAGGGCATGGCCCGCAGTGCCGTTTACGAGCGCTGCCAGCTCGGCGCCTGTCATGACTCCACGGCAGATGACGCTCGCCTCTCCCCTGGCGCCTAAGCTATGAGCGTATTCGGCAACGATCTTCACTGCCGGCGCCTCCGCTCCGCGAATCGCCACGGCCGTCCAATCGAGGATGGCGTGTTTCGCCGCAAGGATGGCCTTTTCAGGGATATCCCGGTACTCCGTCTCCGCGATGAACGTCGCGATCTTTGGTGCGCCCGATTCCGGATGAGTCATTTTCAAATCCTCATGGCTTGTGAGCTTATTGTTTCATGCTTTCAAAGAGGTCTGCGCCTTGCCCTTTTCGGAGATAGGATTCGCAGACCCGTTCCGTCTCTCATTTTAGGATCCCTCAGATAGGCAACCTTTCTGAAAGACGAAGCCGTGCCAGTCGCGCAGCCGGTGATGCCGCAGGAGGACGAGAGGTTCGAACAGGATCGGCAAGCCCTTCGCATACTGCGCCTCAACCCCTGAGACGACGAGATATCCTTCCGGCGTCGTGAGCCGGACAATCTCGGGCGCCCGCCGTGAAAAAACGGCGAAATCCAGGTTGGCGAGGACGACGTCGAAGCGTCCCTTGACGGCGGCGATGTCCGCGCAGGCCAAAAGGATCTCCGGGGCGTCGTTGAGGACGCAGCCTTTCTTCATAGCTTCGGCTGCCAACGGGTCGCGGTCGAAGGCGGCGACTAAACGAGCGCCGAGGCGTCGCGCGCATAAGGCGAGGACGCCCGAGCCGGACCCTATGTCGAGCACGCTCCTGCCTTCGAGGGGCAGGCGTTCCATCATCTTTATCATCAGCTTCGTCGACTCGTGCCTGCCCGTGCCGAAGGCCATGCCGGGCTCGATCACGATGTTCCTCCCCCGCTTCGACGGCCTGCGCCATGGCGGCAGGATGGTCACGCCTCCGACCCTCACGGGCGTGAACCCGCGCCGCACGAGAGCGGCGTAATCCTTTTCTTCCTCCTCCGTCGCGGCGAGCAGCCGCAACGCCATCCCCGAGCCGCGCACGTATGCGCAAAACCGGTCGGGGTCCGCCGGGTAGCAGATAATCCGCACGCCCCCTGCCTCGTCCTCTATCCAGACCCCGCCGGAGAGGGCATAGAACGCTGAGTCCAGGACCTCTTCCGTCCCCTTGTCGGCAGAGATGTCGATGCGCATCGCCATGTTCGATCCTTCAATCGTTGCCTTTCGACTATTGCGCGAACAGGGAGGCCGCTACCTCCTTTATCCTCTCGACGCCCTTTATCTCGTATGGCGCCAGGTAGAGCTTCGCGATGTTGACCCCGCCGTAAGCCTCTTCGAGCGACCGGATGTACACGGCTTGCATCTCCTGCCGCCTCCTGTGAAACTCGCAGTCGCCCTGCCTGACGATGTGGTTGATTATCAGGTCCCCGACCTGGAGCCCGTTCGCGCCAAGCTCGGCCGTCACCCTCTGCGTCAGCCGCACGCCGAGGGCCTCGGGTATCGTGACCAGCACGTACCTCGTCGTATCCGGCGCCCTGATGAATTCGATAATCCCCTCCGACAGATCCTCCCAACTCGATATAACCTGAAGGAGGGTCTTTTTTGAGGACTGGAGCCGGACGGTCTCTTTCACCCGCTCGACCGCGCTGTACAGGTTCATGTAGAATTTCGTCGCTCCTTCGAGATGCTTGAGGAACAGCCGGGGCAGACGCAGCAAGCGGAGCGTATGGCCGGCCGGGGCGGTGTCCCAGACAATCTCGTCGTATGCCCCGTCCCTTGTCAGCTCCTGGATAAAGTAGAGCATGTACTCTTCTTCTATCCCCGGCGCCGTGCCGACATAGTCGACGAAGTCGTACTCCACGTTGGCGAAGCTCGATATCACCTCGTGGATCTCCCTACCGAAGCGCTCTTTCCATTTGGCGAGCACCGCCTCCGACGATATCTCGAGACCGTACAGCGGCAGGTCCTGAAGGAGCCGCGTCTGGCGGGGGCCGATCTCCTGCTCGTAAATGTCGGACAGAGACGGCGTCGGGTCGCTCGAAACGAGCAGGACCCTCTTGCCGGTCTGCGCGAGACCGAGGGCGATGGCGGAAGCGCACGTGGTTTTCCCCACACCTCCCTTGCCCCCTACCATTATCAATTTTACGCCGGTTCCCTCGACCGCCCTGAGAGGCATCGATCGCTACCCATCCTCCTTCCCGAACGTCTCCACGATAAAGGCCGTTATTTCCTGTTCCTTGCCGGCGAACATATGGTCGCAAGGGATTATCTTGAGAGATTTCTCGGCCGGCAGCTCCGGCAAGAGCGCAAGAAGCGCATCCGCAGGCGCTATCTCGTCGAAAGAGCCGGCGATGAAACAGATCCGGCCCCGAAAGGCGCGGAGTTCCACGGCCGGGTAAAAGGAAAAGGGGTAGGCCGCGAGGCAGAGCTCGAGGCCGCGGACGATCTCCCGGCTCACATCCGTTGCCGCCGTCGCGCAGACCCAGGCGCCGAAGGAGTAGCCGGCAAGGACGAGCCTTTCGGCGGCGACGCGCTCCGAGAGAAAACGACAGGCGGCGGAGGCGTCCCTCGTCTCGCCCGGGCCGCCGTCATGCCGGCCCGTACTTGCGCCGACGCCCCGGAAATTGAACCTGAGCGTGCTGAAGCCTGCTTGAAAAAAGCCCTCGTCCAGGGCATCGACCACGTTGTTCCACATCGATCCGCCGTAGAGAGGGTGAGGATGGCACAGCACGGCCGCGGCCTTCCCGGGCCCTTCCCGCAGCACGCCTTCCAGGCGTTCCTCGCCTTCTACGACCACCCTTTTAGTTGACACAACCCATTTATTTTGGTAGGTTTTGACGAAAACTTCAATAGGGAAATCCATGGCGCTCTTCAAGAAGAAAGAAAAAGAACAGAAACCCCGGAAAGAGATCGACATCCGGAAAGAGATCAAGAAAGCGGAAAAAGAGGAAGAGGGCCTTTGGATAAAGTGCAACTCGTGCAAGGAGCTGCTTTTCAGGAAAGAGGTCGAAAGGAACCTGCATGTCTGCCCCAAGTGCTCGTATCACTTTCCCATTTCCGTGGAGACCCGCATCGGTCTCACCTTCGATGAAGGGAGCTTTGTCGAGCTCTATGCCGGCGTCGAGCCGGTCGACTTCCTGAAGTTCAAGGACCTGAAGAGTTACAAAGCGCGCCTCGTCGAGACAAAAGAAGCTACAAAACGCAACGACGCGGTCGTCTGCGGCAGGGCGAAAGTAGAGGGCATCGAGGTGCTCGCCGCCATCTTCGATTTCAGCTTTATGGGCGGGACCTTAGGTTCGGTGGTGGGAGAGAAAATCACGAGGCTCCTAGAGGAGGGCGCACGGAAGCGGCTTCCCGTAGTCGTCTTCTGTGCTTCGGGGGGCGCGCGCATGCAGGAGGGGATCATGTCCCTCATGCAGATGTCCAAGGTGTCCGGCGCCATATACAGGCTCAAATGCATGCGCATCCCATACATCAGCGTGATAACCGACCCCACCCTCGGCGGCGTGAGCGCCAGCATCGCCATGCTGGGAGACATCGTGATCGGCGAGCCGAAGGCAATGATAGGCTTCGCCGGGCCGAGGGTAATCAAGGATACGATAAAAGTGGAGCTGCCCCATGGGTTCCAGCGGGCGGAATATCTCCTGGAGCATGGCATGATCGACCTTATATCGCCGCGCAAGCAGCTCAAACAGCATTTGCACGACATCCTCTCTCTTGTCGCTTGATGAAAGAGTATTGTCAAACCCTGGAGTATCTGTACGGCCTCGAAAAACTCGGCGTGGTCTTCGGCCTGGACAACATCACGAGGCTTCTCGGGCTCATCGGCAATCCCCAGGAGTCCCTGAAAGCGGTCCACATCGCCGGCACGAACGGGAAGGGCTCCGTCGCCTCCATGCTGTCGGAGATGCTGAAAGCGGCGGGCTATGCGACGGGAACATACACCTCGCCCCACCTGGTCTCGTTTACGGAGCGCATCGTCGCCAACGGCGACCATATCACGGAAGCGGAGGTCGCCGAGCTGACGCAGTACATCAAGGAGCGGGTCGACCGGCAAGATTGCGGGAGGCCCTTCACCTTCTTCGATTTCACCACTGCCCTCGCCTTTGAATACTTCAAGAGGAAGGACGTCGCCATCGCCTTGGTGGAGGTTGGTCTCGGCGGGAGGCTCGACTCGACCAACGTGCTGCGCCCTCTTGTTTCGGTCATCACGAATGTCGCCTTCGACCACCAGGAGTATTTGGGAAACAGCCTAAAAGAGATAGCGTGGGAAAAGGCGGGCATCGTGAAAGAGAACGTGCCGGTCGTCACCGGGGCAAGGGGAGATCCCCTCGAGGTCGTCAGGGCGGCGGCGGCAAAGACCGCCCTCTACGCGCTCGACGAGAACTTCACGTACAAGAAAAAAGGGGAGCAGCTCATGTGGTACCGGGGCATACGCATGACGTACGACGACCTCTCCGTCAGCCTGAGGGGCGACCACCAGCTTTTCAACGCCGCCCTGGCCCTCTGCACGCTGGAGCTCCTCGACCGAGCCGGTTTCCCCGTGAAAGAGTACGCGGTCAGGAAGGGGCTTGCGTCCATAAAGTGGCCGGCGAGGCTGGAGCTGGTCCGCAAGCCGGGAAAACCCCTCATCCTCATCGACGGGGCCCACAACCCCGACGGCGCAGCCGCCCTCGCCGCCTATCTGAAGGGCCACTTCGTCGACAGGAAGAAGCTGCTCATCTTCGGGGTGATGAAGGACAAGGACTTCGGGGAGATGCTCCGGGAGCTCCTTCCCACGGTTCAGCAGACCATTCTGACGAGGCCCGAGATCGGCAGGGCCGCCCTCCCCGCCGACGTAGCCCGCTATGCGCCCGGCGCGCTCGTCAGCCCTTCGGTAGGGGACGCCCTCGAAAGGGCTTTTGCAATGGCCGAAGAGCATGATCTCATCATAATTACCGGCTCCTTTTACACGGCGGGAGAAGCGAAAGGGCTGCTCGATGAACGGCCTTAAGGTCGTTGCCGCCCTGCTGCTGCTTGCCGTGTTGTCCGCCGAGGCCCGCGCTCAAATGGCGAGGCCGTCCACCGCAACCGGTCCGGTCGAGATTACTGCCAACGAGCTTAACTACAACAAGGAACAGGACATCTACACGGCCGAAGGGGACGTGGAAATGAAGGAGGGGGCCAGGAAGCTGAACGCCGACTTCGTGCTCTACAACGACACGACCAAAGACGCCTTCGCCGAGGGACACGTGGTCTTTCAGGAGGCGGGGGACGTGATCCACGCGGAGAGGATGTCCCTCAACACGGTAACCCAGCGCGGCGTCATAGAGCAAGGGCGGGTCTTCATGAAGACGGGCAATTTTTATGTGAACGGGACCGAGATCGAAAAAACCGGAGAATCGTCCTATCTCGTCCACAAGGGCGAGTTCACCACCTGCGGCTGGGACAAGCCCTCGTGGACATTCCAGGCCAGAGAGATCCAATTGACCATGGGCGACTACGCGACCGCCCGCTCGTCGACCTTCAGCATCCTGGGCTATAAGGTGCTCTATCTGCCCTGGAGCGTATTCCCTGTAAAAACAGAAAGGCAATCAGGGTTTCTTCTTCCCGAGTTCCAGTTGTCGAGCAGGGACGGGACGATCTTCAGAAACGCCTTTTACTGGGCAATCTCGCAAGACACGGACGCGACCTTCTATCTGGACTGGATAGAAGATCGGGGCTTCAAGCCCGGCGCGGAGTACCGGTACTGGCTGACCGACGACACAAAGGGCGCGTGGTATGCCTCGGAGATCGACGACATGAAATACGGCCACGAGCGCTACCAGATAAAAGGGGAGCACCAGCAGATGTTCGGCGACATAAGCTTCAAGACAAGCATCAATTACGTCTCCGACTACCTCTATTTGAACGACCTCGGGTTGACCACCCTCGAGAGGAGCGAGAGCTCCCTGCGGGACGTCGCGTTTATCGAGAAGCCCCTGCCCTACTCGCTCCTGACCGTGGAGACGGACTATTTCCAGAACCTCACCAAGAAGGACAACGGCGCTACCTTGCAATACCTTCCCTCCGCCTCCTATTTTACCGAATACCTTCCGTTCGCGAAAAACAGGCTCTATTTCGACCTGGCGAGCGACCTGACAAACTTTACGAGGCCCGAAGGCGAGAAGGATGCCAGGCTTACCGTGACGCCGACCCTGCGGATGCCTTACTCCTGGAACGGGTTGAATTTCCTCGGCTCGGCGGGTCTTCTGGAAAAGGCGTATGCCGACGACCCCACATCGCCTGCGCCCAATGAGGCCGCGCACCATGAGGCCTTCGTCGCGGAGGGAGACGTGAACGCCCAGTTCCTCAAGGAGTCGTCCACGACTCTTTTAGGCCCTCGGAAATCTCGAGAGCATCATCTCGCCCAGGCTGCAGTACAATTACGTGCAGAATACGACCTCCTTCGAGAACGTCCCTTCCATAGACCCCGCGGACCGGGTCTTCAATGCGAACACGGTGACGTACTCCCTGAACCATTACCTTAATGCGGTGACCGCCGACGGCCAGGCGAGGGAGATCTCCCTTCTGGAGATAAGCCAGACCTACGGGCTGACGGAGAAGCTTCCCGCCAGCGCCTCCCAGTTGTACCAGGTGGTCGGGCCCGACGAAAGCCGTTTCTCGGAGGTGCATTCCAGATTTACCCTCTTCCCCCGGTCAACCTTCTGGTTCGTCCATGACGACTACTGGAGCGTCTCGGGCAAAGGTTTACAAGACATGACGAACAGTATACACTATGCCGTGCCGCCGGGGTTCCAGGTCGATATGAGCCATAGCTACGTGCCGGGCGTCGCCGATCAGATGTGGGTGAACACGACCGTAAGATGGAGAGTATTCGACGTGAACTACCAGATCCTGTATGACCTCATGCAGCGCACGTGGGACAACGCCCTCGTCTCACTCACCTATCACCCCAGCTGCTGGGGCGTCACCTTTACCGTTCAGGAAACGAGGATCCCGCGCCCGTCGGACACCAGCTTCCATGTGTCTTTCAATCTGCAGGGCATCACGCAAAAGATCGGGGGTTATTGATGCAAAAGCAGCGAAAAACTCGCGCTTCGACCCTTATGCGGAGGACGCACATGATCGAAGGCGCCGCAGTAAAACATCTCAAGTTGATCCCTGACGAACGGGGCAGGCTCATGGAGATCCTTCGCTGCGACGAGGAGCTTTTTGTCAAATTCGGCCAAGTCTACATGACTACAACCTATCCCCAGGCAGTCAAAGCCTGGCACTACCACAAGGTGCAGGACGATTTCATCTGCTGCGTCAAGGGCATGCTCAAGCTCGCGCTCTACGACGACCGGGAGGGCTCTCCCACGCGGGGGGAGATCAACGAGTTTTTTCTGGGCGATTATAACCCTCTCCTCGTCAAGGTGCCGAAAATGGTCTACCATGGATGGAAATGCATATCTCCCGACGAGGCACTCGTCATCAACGCGCCGACGGCGCCTTACAACCCGGAGGCCCCCGACGAGTACCGGCTGGACCCGCACAACAACAGTATCCCTTACCGATGGATGCGAAAAGATGGATAACCTGCGTATTCTTGTGGCCGGCGGCTGCGGCTTCATCGGGAGCAACTTCATCCGTTCAATGCTCTCCTCGGGCGGCTGCACGATCACGAATCTGGATAAACTCACCTACGCGGGGAACCTGGAAAACCTTAAGGACCTCGAAGGCCGGCCCGGATACACGTTCATAAAGGGCGATATCGCGGAGGGAGCAGACCTCGAGGCCGCCTTCGCGACGGGGATAGACGCGGTGGTCAATTTTGCCGCGGAATCCCACGTGGACAGGAGCATCATCGACCCCGGCGCGTTCGTGAGGACCAACATTTACGGCGCATACCTCCTCCTCGAGCATGCCCGCCGCAAAGGCGTCAAAAAGTTCCTTCAGGTATCGACCGACGAGGTGTACGGCGCCCTGGGCGAGGAGGGGAAATTCCGGGAAGAGACGCCTCTTGCGCCTAACAGCCCTTACTCCGCGTCAAAGGCCTCGGCCGACCTGCTCGCCCTTTCGTACCACAGGACGTTCGGCCTGCCGGTGCTGATAACCCGCTGCTCTAACAACTACGGCCCTTACCAATTCCCCGAGAAACTGATACCGCTCCTGGTGAGCAACGCCCTCGTCGACAAGGAGCTCCCCATCTACGGCGACGGCCTGAACGTGCGCGACTGGATACACGTCTCCGACCACTGCGCGGCCCTGGCCCTCGTTTTGGAAAGGGGCGTTCCTGGCAACGTCTACAACGTGGGCGCCGGCAATGAGAGGACCAACCTGGAAATCGTGGAGATCATCCTGGACCTCCTGCAAAAACCCCGGAGTCTTATCAGGCACGTCAAGGACAGGCCGGGCCACGACCGCAGGTACGCCATAGACGGCGCAAAGATAAAAACAGACCTGGGCTTCGAGGCAGCCATGCCCTTCCGGGCGGGCATGGAAGAAACGGTGCGCTGGTACGTGGAGCATAGGGACTGGTGGGAGAAGATCAAGACGGGGGAATACCTCGAGTACTACGAGAAGTGGTATGGCGGCCGCTGATGCCTCTGTTGCCTCCTTCGCCGCGGCGGACCCGGAAAGGGCATGAAAGCGGTCTTCTTTTCCGACGCACACCTGCCCGACAACGATGCCGGCAGACTCGGAACGGTGAAGAGATTCCTGCGGCAGGCGGCCGCGGACGCAGACCTGGTCGTCGTCCTCGGCGATCTTTTTGAATTCTACCACGGCTATGACGGCTACATCTATCCTTTCTACCGGGAGATCGTCGACGCATTGCGCGACGCGGCCCAATCGAGGTCCGTCTATTTCATCGAGGGGAACCATGAATACGGCATGGGGACTTATTTTGAATCCTACACTGGCGTCAGGGCCGCGAGGCGCCTGACTCTCGATCTCGATGGGAAGCACGTATTCCTGTGCCACGGCGACTCCTTCAGGCCGCTGGCGCCGACCAAGATCCTGAAGTCGCGCCTTGCATACTCAATCATGGACCTCCTTGGCCCCGAGCGCACCTGGCGCATTGCCATGCGATTAGGGCGGCATCTTTCGAAAAAACGCAAGATCTACGACGAGCGGGTGCGCGCCAGGTTCGAAAGATATGGAAAGGAGAAGCTCCGGGAAGGCTACGACGCGGTGGTCATCGCCCATTCCCATATCGCCGATATCGAGAATTACAATATGGACGGCAAGAAAAAGACCTACATGAACACGGGAGACCTCGTTGCATCCCACACCTACGGCTCCTATATTACCGGCGTGGGGTTCGCCCTGCACACCTTTCGCGCATGAAGAGGAGGAAAAATCACGGGGCGAGGCGGTCCGTCAGCACTTCCCCTATCCGCTCCTTGCCGAGCAGCGCCATCAGCAGCCTGTCAATGCCGACCGAGACGCCGGCAACCGGGCCCCTTATGCGGCCCAGGGCCTCGAGGAACCCCTCGTCCGGCTGGAAAACAGGCATCATGCGCATAATGCGCGCCTCATTGTCCCTCGAAAGACGTTCCCGCTGTTCCCTTGGGTCGAGAAGCTCGGTATACCCATTCGCGATCTCCAGCCCTTTGATGTACAACTCGAACCGCTCGACCGTATGGTCGTCCTTCCTTTTTGCCATGGCCGTGAGCGATGCGGGCCAGTCCTTGACAAAACACGGGCCCTCGCTTAAGCGCCGTATCCAGGGCGCCGCCTTTTGGACTAAGAGCAGAAAGAAAAGGTCTTCCCACGAGTCGCGGGGGCCAAGCCCCTCGAAGCCGCGCTCTTTCATGGCCGCGCAAAGGGCGTCCCTGTCGAGGGAAAAGGGGTCGAAACCGGCCGTCTCAAGGATGAGCGCCTTCAGGTCGTAGGCGTCGAAACGGCCCTCAACCAACTCGGCGCAGGGCGCCCCCAAGGCCCGGCCCACGCTCCGGACCAGCCCTTCCGTCTCCTCCATCGCCTCGAGGTATGTCCCCGGCAGGTACCACTCGAGCATGGTGAACTCAATCGCGTGCAGCTCCTCGAATTCCTCGACCCTGAAGACCTTGCAGATCTGGAAAATCTTCTCATGGCCCAGGGCGACAACCTTCTTCATCCCCATCTCGGGCGACGTGTGGAGATAATAAGGCCCGGAACCTCCTATGTAGGCCTCCAGCGGCTTTATGTAGGGGTCCGGAGGGGCCGTCTTCATGAGGCAAGGCGTCTCCACCTCGATATAGTCCCGGCCGTAGAAGAAATCTCTTGCAGCCCGAAGCGCCGCGTGCCTTTGCCTCGATATGTCCGATCCCTGACCCTTCATAGACCCGCATGCTGCCGCAACGTTTTGCCCTCTTTAGGCAAACAACCGCTTCCTTTCCCTGTTATTGCCCGCCTTACGCGGGTTCATTGTCTTTTAGCGCAACGGCGAGGGCTTAAGAGCATTTTGCAATCTTGAGCGTCGATTAGAAATCCCGATACTGTTTCGCCGGACGGCCGTCCTCCCGCCGGCGGCACGCATCGTTGCTGAAAACCAGAGTAAAGCGGCCGGCCTTTCCCTCGAGGAGGGTGATCGAGCCCGGATCGTACAACATGTCCCAGAAATGCTCGTTCCCCATGTTGAGAAGATGGAGGACGAGGACCTTGCAGATCACCCTGTGGGTCGTTATGACCACGGCGCCGTCCAGACCGGCCAGACGCGCGAGACCGTCCGATGCCCGTTGCCTTGCCTCGCCGAGCGTCTCCCCGCCCTCGATGCGCAGTTTTTCGGGGGAGGTCCTCCATATGGCGAAATCGGCCGGAAAGCGCTCTTTCACCTCTCTGAGAGGCAGGCCCTCCCAAACGCCGAAATTGATGTCGATGAATTCCTCCGCCGTCTCGACAGACACGTGAGTCGCCAGCCCGATCGCCTCCGCGGTCTCGACCGCTCTTGCCAGAGGACTCGAAACGATCCGCGCAACCGGCATGCCGGCGAAATAAGCCGCCGCCTGTTTCGCCTGGCCCTTTCCCGCCTCATTCAGGGGAACGTCCCTCCTCCCCCGGAACACTTCTTCCTTATTCCATCGGGTCTCCCCGTGGCGGACTATGTAGATGTCCATTTCAACCCCTCGCGCCTGAAAGGCTACACCGTCCTTATCTCCTGTTTCATAAAGACCAGATAGCAAATGCCGAAACAGAGAAAGGTGAGCGCGAACAAGGAAATGACGTGAGGCGCGACGATGGCGAGGCTCTGGCCCACGGGGAGGGGGTTCTGAAAGCGCTCCTGAGACAGCCTTTCCATCGGTCCGACGAGCACTATGGAACTCGTCGTCTTCCTCATGGGATCGAGGATCGTCGATGCGGCGTCGCCGTAAACTTTCGCCGGCGAAAACAGGGAGATCATGTTCTGTATTTCCTCATGCTTCAGTATTGCCTCAACATCGCGGCCTCCGCTCGTTTGCTGGACGGGCGCAATGGCGTCCGATGCGAAGCCGGCTGCGAGAGGCACCAGAAAAGATGTGAATATCCATAAGGCCAGCGCTGCGAGCGCCGAGGTGGAGGTGTTTTTGAAAACGACGGAAAAAAGGATGGAAATTCCCAGCCAGAAACCGACATAAAGAAGGCTGATCACGAGATATATGACGATGCGGAGCACCTCTTGGGCGCCGGGGACAATGCCGAGCATCCGGATGCCCAAGCCCGAGATGACGAGCACGATGGAAACAAGGATGACCGCGATAGTGACGATGCCCGCCAGGAACTTGCCGTTGATGATCGCATCCCGGTAGATGGGCTGCGAGACCAGTTTGCTCAGCGTCCTGGATGCCCTCTCGCGATTGACCGCGTCAAAGCCGAGGATAATCCCGATCAGGGGACCGAAAAAGCCTATGAACTGAGAAAATGAGAAGAGCTTCCCCGTAGAGGTGAAGAGGTAAAGGAAGAGGAGCGTCGGTTTTGCCATGCCCTTCACCTCCTCCCGGATCGCCATGCCCACCATGGAAGCGATGACGATGCCCACCATCACAATCAAGGCCGAGATCAGGACGAACCGGACGCTCGAAAAGTAATCCTCCATTTCCTTCCTGAATATGCTAAAGACGCCGCCCACTGTCAGGCCTCCTTGAAATACTTCATGTAGATCTCTTCTAAGGTGAACTCCTCGCCGGTCTGAATGCCCAGCTTCTCGCGGGCCAGCTCATCCATACGGCCCGCCGCCACAAGGTTTCCCTTGATCATAATGCCTACGCCGTCGCAGATGCGCTGCACCTGCTCGAGAAGGTGGGAGGAGAGAAAGATTGTGATCCCCCGGTCCCTGCTCAGGGAATGGATCGTGTCGAGCATCCTGTTCACCCCATCCGGGTCCAGGCCGATCGTCGGCTCGTCGAAAAAGACGACCCTCGGCTCTTTCACGAGCGCTTCGGCAATGCCCAGGCGCTGCCTCATGCCCTTTGAGAAAGCCCCGACCTTCTTCGTCGCCTCCCCAATCAGGCCGACAGTTTCGAGGAGCTTGTCGATTTTAGGCCGCGAGACCATGTCCGGCAAGCGGTTGAGCCTTGCCACGAAGCGGAGGTTCTGCCTCGCGTCCATATCGTCATAAAAACCGACGTTCTCCGGCAGGTAGCTTGCCTTTTCCTTTACCCGCAAGGGGTCTCTCGAGGGGTCGAAGCCGCAGACCGAGGCGCGCCCGGAAGTCGGCTCCGTAAGCCCGAGGAGCATGAGAATGGTTGTAGTCTTGCCTGCCCCGTTGGGACCCAGAAACCCGAAGATCTCACCCTCCATGACCCGGAGGGTGAGGCCGTTGACCGCTGTTTGAGAGCCGTACACCTTCGTGAGGCCCTCGGTTTCGATGATAGGGCGCCCTTCCAAATCAACGCCTCCCCAGCCAGATAAAGAGAGCGCACAGCCCGGCGATCACGAATAGAATGATGCCTATGCCGATCCAGGCCCATGCCGCTGACGATTTGACGGTCACCCGCATCTCCAGCGTCTTGTCGGCTTTTTCTCCGGCTACGGAGATTCCGACCGAATAGTCGCCCACAAGGGCTTGCGCGCTCGGCTTCACGCTCGCTTCGATCTGCCTCATGTCTCCAGGCGGGAGCGCATCTATCTTATTCGGCTTGAACTCCACGGTCCAGTTCTCGGGCTTGAAGGCGTCGAAGGCGATATTGTGGTTCACCGCCGAGCCGGTGTTCTTTACGAAGAAGGAGAATGTGGAAGCCTGCCCCGGCATTGCTTCGATCGAGAGGAGGCCGTTCGGCGTCGCCGCGTCGAGCTTGTAAGTCCCTGTGAGGGCGACAACTAGCTTGACCTCCGTGGCTTGTTCCCCGGAAGTGATCCGGACGGGGACCGGATATTCGCCGGCAGCAGAATCTTTTGAAGGGGTGACCTGAATCGCCACCGTTTGGCTCTGGCCGGCTTTGACCCTGAAGGTGGAGACCTGTTTTTCTTCATAGGCGGGCTTTATGACGAGCTCCCAATTTTCGGGTCCCGACGCAAATACGTTAAAAGTGCGGTCCGCCTCGCCCTTATTGAGCACTTCCAGTGAAAACTCGAACTTTGCGTCCGCCGATCCCCTGAGCACGGGGTAAGCGGTCGTGACCTGGAGGTCGCTGCCTGTGGCGGTTTTTTGCTGCACCGTTACCGTGAGATTATCTTTCGCTGTAAACTCCCCGTCTGCGGTTTTCGCGTCGAATCCAAAGACGTAGACGCCCAGGCCGACGTTTTTACCCGGTTCCAGGCTCAGGGAGATGTTCTTTGTCTTCCCTGCGGGCACATACAAACCCGACACCTCGTAGTTGCCCCCCTTGGCGCTCGCTTTCCAACCCTTAGGCACGGCAATCAGCTTTACGTTGATCGTTTCATCCGTCCGCCCTTTATTTAGAAGGACCAGGTCCATCCTCACCGTCTCGCCGGTCGCCACAGTCACGCCGGAGTATTCGGTGAAAACGCCTATGCCCCGCTCGGGTCCCGCAGCGGCCCTCGTCCCCTGTTCCTCGGCATAAACGAGGAACGGGAGCATGAGGAAAATCAGCGCCGTACAAACAATGAAGGAAAAACTGGGCCCATGGTTAATCCGCATATGTATGCCTCCTTGAAGAATGTATGGCCATAGACTTAAATTAGCGCGCGAGTCGCATACTATAACTCATCCCTTCCATATTCGACAAATATATCTGCCTGGAAGCTCGCGCGTCTTTTTCTGCATTCAGCCGGGCGAGCGGATAAGAGCTATCCATGCTTCTCGAAAAACCCCCGAACGGACGCAATAATATAATCTTTCTCCATTTTTGTCAACTCCGGGTATACGGGAAGCGCAAGGCTGTCGAGGGAGGCGGCTTCGGCTTCCCTGAAATCGCCCCTTTTGTGACCGAGATACGCGAAGCAGTCCTGAAGGTGGAGAGGCATTGGGTAGTAGATTCCCGTCTGGACGCCCTTCTGCTGCAGGTATGCTTTGAGCCCGTCCCTGCACTCCGTCCGTATCACATATTGATGAAAGATATGATCGCCCCTGCCTCCGGCATCGGGAAGCCGGAGAGGCAAATCGCTCAGCTTCCGGTTATAGTGCAGGGCGTTCTCGATGCGTTTTCGGTTCCAACCCTCCAGGTAGGGGAGCTTTTCGACGAGGGCGCACGCCTTTATCTCGTCGAGCCGGCTGTTAATGCCTATAATTTCATGGCGATAGGCTTGGCCGCCCATTCCGTGGACCCTGAGCTTCCTCGCCCGCTCCGCAAGATCGGCCCGCTGCGTGAGGACCATGCCGCCTTCCCCGATGCCGCCCAGGTTTTTTGTGGGATAAAAGCTCACGGAGGCGATGTCGCCGAATGCGCCGGAAGCGACGTTGTTTCTTCTCGCTCCCAGGGACTGCGCCATGTCTTCGACCACGGCCAGCCGGTATTTTTGCGCGATCCTGCGGACGCCTTCCATGTCGCAGAGCTTGCCGAACAGATGAACGACGATTATGGCCCGCGTCTTCGGCGTGACGGCCCGTTCGATCTTCTCAGGGTCTATATTCATGTCCCCGGCGCCGATATCGACAAACACGGGAACGCCGCCCAAAAGAGCGACCGAGCTCGCCGTCGAAAAGAAGGTATAGGGCGTTGTTACGACCTCGTCGCCCCTCTCTATGCCAAGCGCCATAAGGGCGAGGATAAGCGCGTCCGTTCCGTTGGCGCAGGAGACTGCGTACGGCGCTCCCGAAAACTCCGCGACGGCTCTTTCGAGTTCTGCGCAATACTTCCCGAGTACAAGCTTCTGCTCGGAAAGGATCTCGCGGAGTTTGGCAAGAAGGCCTTCCTCGACCTTTTTGTATTGTCTCTTAAGGTCTATCAGCGGAATGTTCAAGCTCATACGCCTTGCCGAATCGGTCGAGGTAGAGAACGTCGCTCAACGGCTTGCGCGGGGTAGGAGGGACAGGCCCGTCAAAGTAACCGAGGGGCGTCATCGCTACCACGCTGTATCCTTCGGGGACGCCGAGGACTTCCTCTGCTTTCTTCGCATCGAAGGCGCCGACGATCACCGTGCCCAGCCCAAGGCTATACGCAAAGAGCGTGAAGTGGTCCATGGCCAACCCCGCGTCAAACATGAACCAGTCTCCCTTGTCCGTAACCGGTTCTCCTTTTTTTGCGCCTGCGACGCCGCGCCGGGCAACGAGACAAATGAGGCAAGGCGCCGCGAGGCATGCCAGAAAGGCCGGGTTGTTCGGCGCGAGCGCCCCGCTGAGCGCCTCCTTGATCGTCTGGTCCTTTACCGCCACGAAGCGCGCCGCCTGCGTGTTCGCCCAGGACGGGGCGCGCCTCGCCGCGTCGACGCACTGAAGGATCAGGTCGTCGGAGACGGGATCGCTTCTATACTTCCTGATGCTTCTTCTTTCCGTTATTGCCTTGAGCAAGTCCATTCTCCCACCTCTTTTCAGCTCGAAGTCTACCACATGGTCGGGGTCGGCGCAACAAAGATTGCGTTCAAGCCGGCCAAGAAAGACGTTCCGGCATATATGATTTTTCCTTCGTCTTTAGGATACTCCGTCGGTACGGGGGCTCGAACGCACGCGGCCATGCGTCTTTGAAGAATCGGCCGCATGGGTAGTCGGCAATGCCGAAAGCGATGCCTTTAGCGGGGCTTTAACCGGGCCTAAAGGGGGCGGCGAAGCCCTCTCTTAAGGGTCTACCTTTTGCATCATCGCGCCGCTCGTCGGGCAGACTCTCCCCCTTGGATTTTCGGATGCGCTATTTTAAGATCGATCCGCTCTTCCTGCATTAGTCTCATCGAAGTCCGACCCATGCCGGAACAGCCGCGCCCGGAGGGGCAGCCTCTGTGATCTTCGGGACTCGCCGGACCCAATAATAATCAGGCAAAAACAAAAGCGGGAAGGTTACTCTACCGGCCCTTCGCCTCCTTTGGGTTTTCTGCCCCTCCTCCTGGGCGCCTTTTCCGCAGGCATCATTTTCTTCACGACGATGTCGTAGACGTTGCCCTGCAGCTTCCTTTTGGCTGGCAGTATTCTCTTGATCTGCTCGTCGGTCATGCCGTTGCTCCTCATGGACTTCCTCAACTTTCCAGCCCAGTAATTGATGGTGCTTACGCCTGTTCCCAACATGTGCGCCAATTCACTTACATCCTTCATATTCCAGTTCTCAACTAACATTTGCAGCTTATCTTCGCTAACCTTAGCCTCGCGTTTTACCATAACCACCTCTCAATGTTTTTTATTTTCAGTTGCCATACCAGTTGCAATGTAAACATTTAATCACGTTTTTTTCATAAAAACCATACAAAATTACAAAATCAATGAAACCCAACACATTATTTCCCCCCGATCAAGATTGCATGGAACGGACCCGCTCTGCCGTCACATTAATTACCCCGTCTTTCCGTTCGACCACTCCCTCGACAATCAGGAGGGGCCCGAGGCGCACAAGCTGCCTGTACATACGGTAGACGTTCGGCTTCAACACCACGTTGACAAGCCCTTCTTCGTCTTCAAGGGTGATGAAGGCAAAACCTTTTGCGGTAGGCGGCGTTTGCAGGCAGATGTTGTAGCCCCCTATAGCGACCGTGCTGCCCGAAGCGAGCCGGGATAACCGAGAGCTTTTGACGGCGCCGACGCGGCTGAGCCTATCCCTGTAAAGCGCCACAAGGTGCGAGGAGGCGGAAAAACCCTGAATGCGGTAGGCGGCGAGCAGCTCCTCACGGCCGCTCATCTCGTCGAGGGGCGCTCTCTCGGGCTTTTCCGGGTCCATTTCCCTTAAGGGCGGCGCATCAATGGATCGAAGCGCCCAGAGGAGCTGGCGGCGCGAGCGCTCCAGCCGATCGAACGCCCCGATGACAATGAGGCTTTGGAGCGCGTTTTTATCGAGACGCACGCGAAAACAGAATTCCTTGAAAGAGCGGAACTCTCCCCCCTCTCGCTCCGCCGCAATGCTGTCCGCCCTTGCTTCGCCCAGGGATTTCACATAGCGGAAGCCGAGGCGTACGCTGTTTTCTTCCGGTGCGCACGCCCACACGCTTTTGTTGACGTCAACGGGAAAAACCCTTACGCCGCGACGCCTCGCATCGCCGACGACCACTTCCGGGATATAGAAGCCCATGGGCTGGTTGTTGAGGAGGGCGCAGTAAAACTCGCAAGGGTAATAGAGCTTAAGTAACGCCGAGCGGTAGCAAAGCAGGGCAAAGCTCATGGCGTGCGACTTGCAGAAGCCGAATCCGGCGAAGCCGCAGACGAGGTCGAAGATCTTCATCGCCAGGGCCCTCTCAACGCCTTTGTGCGCCGCCCCTTGCAGAAAGGCGTCCCGCCATCTCTCCATTTCTTCCCTGCCTTTCTTGCGGCCCATGGCCTTTCGCAGCCCGTCGGCAACTCCTGCGGTGAATCCTGCCACGGCCATGGCGACCTGGAGCACCTGCTCCTGAAAGAGGACGACTCCCAGGGTCTGGCGCAGGATAGGCTCGAGGAGCGGGTGGAGATGGACAACCCGCTCTTCCCCGTTCCTTCTGCGCATGTAGGGATGCACCATGTTCCCCTGGAGCGGTCCGGGCCGTATGATGGCCGTCTCGATGCCCAGGTCCTCGAGGGAGCGGGGCTTCACCCTTGGCAGGCTCTGCATCTGCGCCCGGCTCTCCACCTGGAAAACCCCGACCGTATCGGCCCGGCCGATCAGGTCGTAGACAAGGGGATCGTCCTCGGGAAGGCGGTCGAGGTCGAGGCTGATTCCCCGCGTTTTTTTCACGAGGCGCACTGCTTCGTCAATAAGGGAGAGCATGCGCAAGCCCAGGAGGTCCACCTTTATGAGGCCGGCGTCATCGACCCCGTCCTTGTCCCACTGGCAGACCACCCTCCCTTCCGCCCTCGCCCTCTCTAAGGGAACCATCTCCGAGATGGGTTTTGACGAAATGATCATGCCCCCCACGTGAATCGATAAGTGTCTGGGGAAGTCGGCGATCTCCCTGCTGAGTGCGCAAAAATGGCACCACGCCGCCGAATCGAGGCGTTGCTTGAACTCCTGGATGCCTTTCAGGTCTTCTATGGCGGAAGGCGCGCTGTATGCGGAGACGGATTTGGCCATCCTGTCGAGAATATGAGGGGGGAAGCCGAAGACTCTTCCCACCTCCCGTATGGCGTTTCTCGCCCGAAAGGTCACATAGGTGCAAACCATGGCCGCGCGCTCCTCGCCGTACTTCTCGTAGACGTACCTGATCGCCTCCTCCCGCCGCTTCGCATCGATGTCGATGTCTATATCCGGGACCGCCGAGGACTCGTTGAGGAACCTGCCTACAAAAAGGCCGTGCCTGATCGGATCGACGGGGGTAATGCCGAGAAGATAGGCTACAAGCGAGCTTGCCGCGGAGCCCGGCCCTGAGACAGAATGGCGTTCCTGCGGGCAAACTCCATGATGTCCCAGACGATGAGAAAATAACCGCAGAGCCCTTTTCGCTCGATCAGGGTCAGCTCCTGCTCGAGCCTTTCTTCTATTTCATCGGATGTCCCGCCGTATCTTCCGGCGATCCGCTCATAGCAGAGCCGCCGGAGATAGGCGGGCGCTTCTTCGCCGGGCGGAAGACCGAAGTCCGGGAAAGAATAGCAAGAAAAATCGAGATCGAACTCGCAGGCTTCAGCAACAGCAAGCGTGCGGCCGACCGCCTCGGGAGGAAGCCCGGGCAGAAGGAGCATCTCCCGGCAATCCTTCAGGTAATACTCCGAATTAGGACGGCGGAACGGGGCAGAATCATCGAGGCTCGCCCTGTGTCGAATACAGACGAGGACATCGTGAAGCTTGTGGCCGGACCGTTCCGGGTAATGGACGTTGTTGGCCGCGACAGGAGGAATGCCGGTGTCTCTTGCAAGCTCCGCGAGCTTCCGGCAAAGCGGCCTGTCCTCCGGGTCCAGATGGTGCTGCACCTCAAGATAGAGGCTGCCGGGAGGGAAGGCGGACATGTAGTTCCGGGCGGCCCTTTCCGCCTCCTCTTTTTTCCCCTGAAGGAGCAGTCGCGCGATCTCTCCCTTTTTGCAGCCGGAGAGGCAGATGAGGCCGTCGCTCAGCTCCGCGATATGTGCGAACGCGAGGCGGGGATCGCCCTTCGAGCCGGAAAGCTGGGCCTTCGTCACGAGGCGGCACAGGTTGCTGTAGCCCTTTTTGTTTTTGACGAGCAGGGTGATGTGGGCACCGTTCTCCAGGGTCAGCTCGGCCCCCACGATCGGCTTAATCCCGGCAACTCTAGCGGACCGGCAAAACTGCGGCACGCCGTAAAGCCCATTGTGGTCGGTTAGGGCAACGGCCGCCATGCCGCGGACACGGGCCGCCTCCACAAGCTCTCCGGGAAAGCATGCCCCGTCCAGGAGCGAGAAATTTGAATGGGCGTGAAGCTCAACGTACTCCATTTCGCGCCTCACGCCCGGTCTTGCCTAACGCCGTTTGCCGTTTTCAACGAACAGGGCGAGTCTCGCCCCCGCAGGCCCCTTTTCCTGATCTGCGCCATCGCGGGCAGTCCGTCTCGGGCAACCGCGCGCCGTTCCGGATGACAGGGGCCAGGCCTATACACTGGTGAATCTGAACCTCCTCTCCGGCAGGCGGGCGCATCCCTCCTCTTCCTCGATCCTCATGACGGGGCAACGCCCGTCGCGGGCCTCGAAATAAGCCCGGACGCCCTCCAATCGCTCCGCAGAGACCGACCGCCTGCGGAAGAGGTCCTCCTGGTCCCCGGAAGCGGCCACAGGATCGGGAATGGATAACCGGAACGAAACAACAGGGCTTGGCGCCGCGAGGCATGCCAGAAAATCGGAAAGCCGCCCAAGGATGCGCCGCGCCTCCGCGGTCGGCTTCTTCATTACCAAAATTTTTTCCAGGACCGACCCGTCCTGAAGGAAGAGGACGAGCTTCGCCTTCCTGCACTCGAGGCGCATCCGGCTCAGCTCGTCCGATAACCCCGCAACCATTCCTTCCGCGACGGTCCGCAGCTCCTCCGATGTCTGAAGCGGCACCTCGCCGGTGAACTCACTTTCCAGGCATAGGGCGGCCTGGCGGCGAGCGATGGGCCGTTTCTCGTCTGCGCCGTTGACGATCTCGAAAAGGACGTTTCCCGTCGGCCCGAACTGTGAAATGAGCGCCTTTCGGGAAAGGGCGGCAACTTTCTTCAACGTGTCAAGGCCGAGCATCCGCAGATGTTCTTTCTCTTCGTCCGGCAGAGGAAGCGTCTCAACGGACAGGAGGGAAAGAAACGCCTTCTCCTCGCCCGGCTCGACGATCAGCGCATCCCAGGCGCTCAAGGCCGCCTGTTTCGCGATAAATCTGGAATTCCCCACGCCTATTTTCGCCTGCACCCGTAAAGATGCGAGCGCCTCCCGGATGACCGCCGAAGCCAGGGCGCGCTCGTTCCCGTAGATCTTGACGGCTTTCGTAATGTCGAGATAGGCCAGGCCGGGCATCGCTGGCTCGACCCTCAAGGCGAAGGCTCCGAGGACAAAAAGGATATCATCCCAGATGCGTGCATACCGGTCGCTGAAGGGAAGAAACACGGCTTCAGGGCACAGGTGGTAGGCTTGCCGCAGCGACATGCCCGCGCGGACGCCCTGCGCGGCCGCCTCCTCCGAACAATCGGCGACGCTGCCCCGCCCTTCCGGCCTGCCGCCAATTATCGCCGGATAACCTTCGAGCCGAGGCTGTGTGAGCTTTTCTATCTGCATATACAAATGGGGGAGGGAGACGCAGGCTATTCTCATAAAAGTTAATATAGAACATATGTTCTATTTTATCAAGAATAATTAGCCGGGCGAGCGTCCGAGAGTTCAAAATAAATCCGCTGTCAGGAAGATTTATGCTTGAGAAAGCGGTTGAGCAGCTCCTTCGCCTGCGGCGAAGCGACGGCAAGCGATGCAATTGCGGGTCTGCGAGGCCCGCCCGCCTTAGGCCTTCCGGGCGCTCCCCTTAGGCGGACCGCCTTTCTTCACCCGCCCAGATAGGCCCTTCTGACGATATCGCTCGATTTCATCGTCTCGATGTCGCCTTGAAGGACGACCCTTCCTACCTGGAAGGCGCATGCGGCGTGGGCGACGCCTAAGGCGAGGTGGACGTTCTGCTCGACCAAAAGAACGCTCACGCCCCGTTTGTTGATGTCCTTGATTACCTCTCCGAGTTGTTCGATGACGATGGGGGCAAGACCCAATGAAGGCTCGTCCATGCAGAGGAGGGTCGGCTTCGCCATCATGCCCCGGCCGATGGCGAGCATCTGCTGCTCGCCCCCGCTCAGGGTCCCTGCCTTCTGGCTCACCCTTTCGCGCAAGCGCGGGAAGAGATGATAGACATCCTCAAGGTCGCGGGCGATGCCGTCGGCGTCCTTCCGCAGGCTCGCTCCCAGCTTCAGATTGGAGAGGACGCTCAGGTACGGGAAGAGCTGCCTGCCTTCGGGGACGACGACTACGCCCTGTCTGACGATGTCCGTAGTGGGCATGCCGTCGATCCTCTTCCCTTTGAAGAATATCTCGCCCGAGCTCAACGGCGCGAGCCCTACGAGGGCCTTCAGGACGGTGCTCTTGCCCGAGCCGTTGGCGCCGATCACGCTCACTACCGAGCCCTCCGGGACAGAAAAGGAGACGTCCTCTATGGCCATCGATTTTCCATAGTGCACCGTGATGTTCTTCATCTCAAGCAGCATGTTCACCGCCGAAGTAGGCCCGGATCACCTGCTCGTCTTCCCTGACTTCTTTGGGCGAGCCTTCGCAGATCTTCTGGCCGAAGTTTATGACGACGACGCGCTCGCACAAATCGAGGATTTGCATGTTGTGCTCCACGATGAGGAAGGTGGCGCCTGAGGCGCGGGTCTTTCTTATAGAGTTCAGGGTGAAGTCGATTTCGGAGGGGTTCATGCCCCCAGAGGCTCGTCGAGGAGGAGGAGCTTCAGGCCTCGTCGCCAGCGCCCGGGCCACGCCGAGCATCTTCTGATACCCGTGGGGCAGGTTCTTCGCGAGCTCGTCCTTCGCCTGCTCCAGTCCGACCACCTTGAGGATCTCCAACGAGGCGTCCCGGATGTACGATTCGTTCTTCCTGTAAGTTCTCGTGTTGAAGTACGTTGCGAGAAGGCTCGATCTGGGTCTAAGGTGGAAGGAGGCGGACACGTTTTCCAGGACCGTGAAATCGGCAAAGAGGGGGTTCAGCTGGAACGTCCGCCCTATCCCGAGGGCGGCGACCTCGTGGGGCTTCTTGCCGGTGATGTCCTCCCCATCGTAAGCGACCCGGCCCGCAGTCGGTTTGAACACCCCGGTAATCAGGTTGAAGACCGTCGACTTGCCGGCGCCGTTCGGGCCGATGAGGCCGACGACCTCTCCTTCCTCCACGTGCATGTCGAAGAAAGAGACGGCGGTCAACCCGCCGAACTGTTTGGTGAGACCTTTAAGCTCGAGCAGCATTTTAGGATCTCCTTTCCCCTGCCCCTTTCTTGTTTCACTTGGGTCCTTCAGCCGGTCAGCTTCGCGGACCAAAAAAGCCTGCCCGCCTTCGCGTCCGCATTTGCGCGTAAACATCTTTTCAGTTCCGGCGAATATTGTCAATTAAAAATTTGACGCCGTCGCCGGCCCTTAATAGTCAGACGCCCGATGACGCCGGATGCGCCTATCTCGCCAGGCGTATCCGGTACTTTTCGACCATGCGGTCCGGATTGTAGGAAAGCTTTGCCTCTCTCAGGCCGGGATCTCCCAGGTCCTGCTCCCGGTTGACGAAGGGCGCATCAGACCACTCTTTCTCGCAAAACTGCTGGTTTATGGCTGCGTAGAGGCCGCGGATCGTCATATTCGCCTTCTCGACATGGACCACGACGGTCTCGTCGTTCAATCGCTCCCCCAGAGCAAAAGCCTCCACTTTGCCGTCGATCAGCATGACCCCTCCCTTGGCCCGCAACGAAGTCAGATGCTTCAGGGCTTCCCGTACGGCATCCCACTCGCCGATCAGGCTCAGGTCGTCCTCGCATCGCTTAAGTGCACACCAATTCTCGGCCACAGCCAGACAGGCGTCGACGTGGGCCGTGTCCAGCGGCTCATACGCCATCCTGCCGGCGTAGGAGCGAAGGAGGTAGTTCAGGTGGTTCCGTTTAGCGCGATAATCCTTCCCCGCAAGCGCGATAAGATCGGCAGTCCGGTAGACGTAGTCAAAATGGTCCCTGGCCGGCTCGACCAGGAAGCCCCCGGCCTCCTCCAGCTCCGAGACGAGCCTCGCGTCCGCCCTGTCTATGCCCGGATCGGGCGTCTTTCTCTCCTCCCGGAGCCACTCAAGGAGCATCCGCGTTGCCTCAAGCCGCGACGGCGGCCCGACAGGAGGCAGGGCCTGCACCCCGTTTCCCGAATTTGCGCCGATCACCAGCAGCCAATCGCGCCAGAGAGACCATTCGAAGCCGTAATGCAGCCTCCATATAAACATATTGCTGAAGTTGAGCTCCGATGTCTCGGGCCGGTACTCTCTTAGCCTGTCCTCGATCAGGTCCCGGTCCTCGGCGCCTATAGGCTTGAATTCTGGAAATTGAGGAAACATACCGCTGCCTTGGGCGCTCATGATCAGGGGTCTTCGTCCGGGATCCCGGCCAGCAGCCTGCGCCAAACGGCCGCCTCGGCGTCGCTCGGCGCGCGCCAGTCGCCCCGGGGGGACAGAGAGCCGCCGGACCCCACCTTCGGCCCGTTCGCGATGCAGCTTCGCTTATACTGGCTGAGCTCGAAGAAGCGCTCGATGAATACTGCCAGCCAGCGTTTGATCTCTCCTATGGCATAGGCCCTCCGCTTCTCCTCGGGGATATCGGGCCAGAGACCGCTCTGTCTGTCGTGCCACGCAGTCCACGAAAGAAAGGCCGCCTTCGGCGGGGCAAAGCCGAAGCGAAGCACGTAGTAGAGCGTGAAATCCTGCAAGCCGTATGGGCCGATCGCATCCTCGGAGCGCTGGACCGGCTCTTCTGCGCTCGCGCCAGGCACCAGCTCCGGACTTATCACCGTATCGAGCACGTCCTCGAGGGCGGAGCTCGCCTCCGGCCCAAAAAAGTTCTTTCTTGCCACCCACCGTATCAGGTGTTGGATCAGCGTCTTCGGCACGCTCGAATTGACGTGATAGTGCGCCATATGGTCGCCCACGCCGTAAGTCGACCACCCGAGGGCGAGCTCGGAAAGATCGCTCGTTCCGACTACCAGTCCCCGCCTCTGGTTCGCGAGCCGGAAAAGGTGGCTCGTCCGCTCCCCTGCCTGCACGTTCTCGAAGACGATGTCGTAGACCGGCGCCCCCGTCGCATAGGGGTGGCCGATGTCCCCAAGCATCTGGAGGCAGGACGGCCGTATGTCGATCTCCTCACGGGTGCAGCCAAGGGCGTCGAGAAGCCTTCGAGCCTGGTCCATGGTGCGAATGCTCGACGCGAAACCGGGCAGAAGGCAGCCGATAACGTCGGTCCTGGGGCGGGCCATGACGTCCATGGCCCGGACGGCCACGATCAGGGCCTGGGTGGAATCGAGGCCGCCGGAGACGCCGATCACCGCCTTTTCGGCGTGAGTGAATTGAAGCCGCTTTGCGAGTCCCTGCACCTGTATCTCGTAGACTTCGCGGCACCTTCGGTCCTGCCCTTCCACGTCGCTCGGCACAAAAGGGAACCGCTCGTAAGCGCGCTCCAGCAGGAGCGTTCCGTCTCGCGGGACGGCTGCGCCGACGGCTATGGAAGAAAAGCCTGCGAGGTCGCGGCTGTGCCGGTGCATCGACTGGCCGAAGCTGCCCTGCCTCATCCGGTCCTCGCTCAGGCGGTCGAGGTCGATGTCGCCCGTGATTAGCTGCGGCTCGTAGGAAAACCGCTTCGATTCGGAAAGCCTCGTGCCGTTTTCGTAGATCAGGGCTTGGCCGTCCCACGCCAGGTCGGTCGTCGATTCGCCGAAGCCGGCGGCCGTATAAAGATAGGCGGCGATGCAGCGGGCCGACTGGTTCGCCACGAGCTGCCGCCGGTAGCCTGCTTTTCCAACGGTGATGTTCGAGCCGGAAAGGTTGACGAGCAGGGTCGCCCCTGCGAGGGCGGCATACGACGAGGGGGGGATGGGGACCCAGAGGTCCTCGCATACCTCGACGAAGAACCGCAATTTAGGCTGGTCTTCGACCTCGAAGAGCAGCGCGTTCCCGAAGGGCACGTCCTTCTGGCCCAAAAGGTCGAGACGCGCGCCCGACGCGAAGTCCGCAGGAGCGAAATAACGCAGCTCGTAGTATTCGCGGTAATTCGGCAGGTACGTCTTCGGGGCGACCCCGAGGATCCTGCCCCCGTAGAGGACTGCTGCGCAGTTGAAAAGCAGGTCCTTTACGGCCAGCGGCAGACCCACAACCGTGATGACCGGAATGCGGGCGGACGCTTCCAGGACCGCGGCGAGGGCATCCCGGCAGGCGTCGAGAAGGGCCTGCTGGTGGAACAGGTCGTCGCACGAGTAGCCTGAAAGCCCGAGCTCCGGAAAGGCGACGAGGAGCGCCTTGCGCCGGTGAGCCTCTTCCATCAATGAGATTGTCTGTCCGGCGTTGAACTCAGGGTCGGCGGCTGCCACCCTGGGCACGGCGGCAGCCGCCCGGACGAAATTATGATTGTAGAGATTGAAGAAAGCCGCGTTTTGCATCAGACAGCCAGCAATTCTTTAACGTATGCCAGGGCGTCCATGATCCGGTCGGCCGGGACCCCGCCCTGGGCCATCTGGGGATTGCCCCCTCCCTTGCCGTTGTACTTCGCCGCGATCGCCTTGACGATCTGTCCCGCGTTGAAGGCGCCCGAGAGGTCTTTCGTGACGGCGGCCACGATGAGCCCTTTCGTCTCGTCCCCGGCGGCCACTACCGCCACGCAGCTTTTCAGCTTGTCGCGGATAATGTCGGTCGCTTTCCGCAGGTCTTCGGCGCTGCCGCCCGGGACGAACATGGAGACGACCATCGCCCCGTCTTTCCTGCGCGCCCCCTTTATCGCCTCATCGATCCGCTGCCTCATCAGCTCTTCTTTCAAGCGCGCCGCTTCCTTCTCTTTCACGGCCGTCTCCTGAAGGAGCGCCTCGACCCTGCCTTGCACGCTCCCGGCATCGGTCTTCAACTCTCTCGCTACCGCCCGCAACACGGCCTCGATCTTTCTCCTGTAGGCGATCGCGCCCTTGCCCGTGGCCGCTTCGATCCTTCGTATTCCGGAGGCGAGGGCGCCTTCGCCGATAATCGAGAGGCTGCCGATCTCTCCCGTATTCTTCACGTGCGTGCCGCCGCACAGCTCCCTGCTGAAGTTCCCCATCGAAACGACCCGGACCGTCTCGCCGTATTTCTCTTCAAAAAGGGCCGTAGCCCCTTCCCGGATAGCCTCTTCCCTGCTCTTCACCTCGGTAGTTACCGGGACCATGTCGAGTATCTTGTCGTTGACGATATCTTCGACTCGTGCGATCTCGGCCCCCGTGAGGCCCTGAAAATGCGTGAAATCGAACCTCAGCCTGTCGGCCTCGACGAGGGAGCCCGATTGCTTCACGTGCTCGCCAAGCACCCGTCTCAAGGCGAACTGGAGGAGGTGGGTCGCGCTGTGGTTCCTTGCCGTCGCCCTCCTCTTTTCTCTGTCTACCGTCAGGCGCACGGCGTCCCCGATCCTAAAAAACCCCTTCTCCACCCGCACCGAGTGGGAGAAAAGGTTTTCCTTCACCCTGGCCACGTTGCTTACGCTTCCCGCCGCGGCGTCGGTCTCCACGACCCCGTCGTCGCCGGCCTGTCCTCCGGCCTCGCCATAGAAGGGGGTCCGATCGAAGAACATATGGCCCTCATCCCCCTCTTTCATTTCTTCGACAGGTTGGCCTTCTTTCATGATAGCCAGGATGGTCGCCTCCGACTCGAGCGTCTCGTAGCCGGTAAAAACGTTCTTCAGGTCCCCTGCCGCTATCCCGATCGATTCTGCGGCGAATGCCTCTTTTTTCGTGCGCCGGTCGGTCCTCGACCGCTCCTTCTGCTCGCCCAAGGCCCTCTCGAAGCCCGCCATATCGAGGAGAAGACCGTCTTCCGCGGCCATGTCGTCGGTAATGTCAACGGGAAAGCCGAAGGTGTCGTAAAGCCTGTAGACCACGCCCCCGGGGATTATCTTGTCGCCCTTCGCCACGATCTCCCTTTTCACGTCCTCATAGAGGCGCATCCCGACGCTGAGCGTCTCCAGGAAGCGTTCCTCCTCCCCCTTCAGGACGCCCAGGATGAAAGGGTAATTGTTCTTTATCTCAGGGTAGACGTCGCCCATCATATCGACGACCAGCCTCGAGAGGTCTGAGAGGAAGTCCTTCTCGACGCCTATTTTCTTCCCGTAGCGCAACGCCCGCCGGAGGATCCTGCGGAGCACGTAGCCCCGCCCCTCCCTCGACGGCAGGACGCCGTCGTTGATGATGAACGTCGCGCCGCGCACATGGTCGGCGATGACGCGGAAGGCGACATCCGCCATCCCTCCCTCGCCGTAGACCTGCCCGGAGATCTCTTCCAGGCGCCGCAGGAGAGGCATAAAGAGGTCGGTCTCGTAGCTGCCTGTCTTTCCTGCGAGCACCGAGACGATGCGCTCCAGCCCCATCCCCGTGTCGATAGAGGGGTTGGGAAGCCTCTTCATCCCGCCGCTGCGGGAACGCTCGTATTGCATGAAGACCAGGTTCCATATCTCCAGGTGCCTGTCGCAGTCGCAGCCGACTGCGCAGGTCGGCTGCCCGCACCCTACGTCAGGACCTAAATCGTAAACGATCTCGGAGCAGGGACCGCACGGTCCTTCGTCCCCCATGGACCAGAAGTTGTCCTTCTCCCCGAGCCTCACGATCCGCGACGGCGGAGCGCCCGCCGCCCGCCACAAGCTTTCTGCCTCGTCGTCCTCCCTGAAAATAGTGACCCAGAGACGCCGCTCGTCGAGGTTCAGCTCCTTCCTCAGGAATTCCCATGCAAAGGCGATCGCCTCTTTCTTGAAATAGTCCCCGAAGGAGAAGTTGCCCAGCATCTCGAAAAAAGTGTGGTGGCGCAGCGTCTTGCCCACATTTCCCAAATCGTTGTGCTTGCCTCCCGCACGCACGCACTTCTGCGAGCTCGCGGCGCGGGTATACGGTCGCTTCTCGAGGTCCAGAAAGACGTTCTTGAACTGGACCATGCCCGCGTTTACGAAGAGCAGGCTCGGGTCTTTTTCGGGAACGAGGGAAGAGCTGGGAACAATCGTGTGCCCCCGGGCCGCAAAAAACTCCAGGAATGATTTTCGCGTTTCTTTCGACAGCAAGCTTATTCCTTTCTTAACCCATAGTGAAGCAGCAGCTTCGATTCAAGCTCGGCGGCCGCTTCCGGATGGCTCTTGAAAAATTCCTTGGCGTTTTCCCTGCCCTGGCCGATCCTGGCTTCCCCGTAAGAAAACCATGTCCCCGACTTCTCCACCAGGTTCGCCTCGACACCCAAATCGACGAGATCGCCCTCCTTTGATATGCCCTGGCCGAAGACGATGTCGAACTCCACCTCCCGAAAAGGCGGGGCGAGCTTGTTTTTCACGACTTTTACCCTTGTCCTCGAGCCCACCACCTCCTGGCCGTCCTTAAGCGCCGCGACGCGCCTGATGTCGAGTCTCACCGACGAATAGAACTTGAGGGCATTCCCGCCCGTCGTGGTCTCCGGGTTTCCGAACATGACGCCTATCTTCTGTCTGATCTGGTTGATGAAAATGACGATGGTCATCGATTTGCTTATCGTGCCGGTCAGCTTCCTGAGGGCCTGGGACATGAGGCGCGCCTGCAGCCCCAAATGCTGGTCGCCCATCTCTCCTTCTATCTCCGCCCTCGGCACGAGGGCCGCTACCGAGTCGACAATGACGATGTCGACGCCGCCGCTCCTCACGAGGATTTCGGCGATCTCCAGCGCCTGCTCTCCTGTGTCCGGCTGCGAGACAAGGAGCTCTTCCACCTTGACGCCTATATGGCCCGCATAGTGCACGTCCAGGGCATGCTCGGCATCGATGAATGCAGCCGTGCCGCCTGCTTTCTGCACCTCTGCGGCCACCTGAAGGGCAAGGGTCGTCTTTCCGGACGCCTCGGGCCCGAATATCTCGACTACCCGCCCCCGGGGCAGACCTCCGATGCCGAGAGCGATGTTCAACCCGATCGAGCCGGTCGACACCACCGGGATGTCCTCGATGGGCCGCTCGCCCAGCCTCATGATCGCGCCTTTCCCGAAGAGCTTCTCGATCTGCGTCATCGCCATGTCTATTGCTCTTCCCTTGTTGCCTTCCTCCTCCCTCATCCTGCTGCCCTCTTCCCTCATCGGTCTTCGCCTCCAAGTTTTATCTTCCAGACAGGGGCGTAGATGGCGCCGCCCGGCGTCAGCGTGCTCTTGTAGAGCACGAGCTGCTCGATAAGAAACTCCCTCTCTTCGATCGGCAGGGGGTCTCCGTTCGGGAACGGCTTCGGCGATCTCCTCCTGCCCAGCGTAATGTGCGGCGTCAGCGACCTCTTCTCCCTTTCCACGTCGAGCGCGGCGAGCCGTTCCTCGACTTCTTTGAATATGGCTTGCGACTGCTCGACCCCTTCTTTCAGCTTCACCACGATCACCCTTGCGCGCATCGATGAAGGAAAGGCGTCGAGGCCGCCCAGGCGGGCGCAAAACGGCTTAAAGCTCGCGCCGATAGGGGACAAAGCTTCCTTCATCCTCTCCGCCATGTCCTCGTCGATTTCGCCAAGGAACTTCATCGTGATGTGGATGCCCTCGTCTCTCACCCACCGCACCCCTTCCGTGCGCCTTTCAAGGCGGCCGATCGCCTCCCTGAGGTATGCGGCCACATCCGCGGGGATAGGCAGGGCGAGGAACGCCCTCATGAAGACGCCCTCCCTTCCAGATAATCGAGCACGAACCTGAGGGCTTCGTCCGCGGCCTGCCGTTTTACGGCCGGGCGCTCGCCGTCGAACTTAAAATGCCTCACGAGGCCGGCGCCAACTGCTGCCAGTCCCATGTAGACCGTCCCGACCGGCTTTTGGTCCGTGCCCCCGCCGGGGCCGGCGATGCCCGTTACGGAAAGGCCTATGTCCGCCCCCGTGGCGCGTCGGGCCCCTTCTGCCATTCGGCCGGCTACTTCCGCGCTCACTGCGCCGTGCGCCGCGATCACGTCTCCCGGCACCGAGAGGAGCTTCTCTTTCGCCTCATTGCTGTAGGTCACCAGGCCCGCCAGGAAATATGCGGATGCCCCGGCCGCATCGGTGATTCTCCTCGAGATGAGGCCCCCCGTGCATGATTCCGCGACGGCAAGGGTGAGGCGTCTCTCCGTGAGCAGTCGATTCAGCGTGCCTTCAGGGCTCATGCCAGCCTCCCGAACTCCCTCTAATATTAACGCAAAAACGGTCGCTGTTGCCATTTATTTTTCGGTTTTCCCTTCCTTTTGCCGTTTTCGGCACGGATTGTTCACCAACCGTCTTTGGCGCCTCTTTCCCGACCCCTTCTCTCACGGGCCCTTTAGGAGGGGGGTGCACGAAAGTTTACGAAATGGCACGGTTTCAGGGGGGGGGGGGGGGTATGACCGACAAAAGGGTAGAAGGGAGGGGGGGGAGGGGAGCGAAAAGGCCGAGGGACGAGAAAGAAGGAAGGGAGAGGGGAGAACGCGGAACGCGAGAGCGCCCGGCCGGTCGGGGCCCCGGATGACGAGCGGCTATTGCGGGTCGGTTGTCAAAGAACATGCCGGTTTACGGGAGTTTTCGAATCCGGCTGAAACGGGAACGGGCTATGCCCGGCGTCCCAATATTTTCCTCCTTTTCCCGCTTATTTGTCAAAGCGACAAGGAGGGGTGACAACCAGGACTGACAAGGAAGCATGACAACCAGGACTGACAAAAGGCACAACGCGGCAGGGCCTTCAATAACTTCGCGGATCGGGTCTATGCGGTCTTCCTCTCGAGGACTTTCACTTCCTCTTCGATCCGCCCTTTCAGTCTGTCCTTTTCTATCTCAAGGTCGTACCGGGACTGGAGGTTAAGCCAAAAGCGCTCGGAGAGGCCGAAATAACGAGAAAGACGGAGGGCCGTATCGGCGGTTATCGAGCGTTTGCCGTGGACGATTTCATTTAGGCGGCGAGGCGGCACGCTGATGTCCTTCGCCAATCTGTACTGGCTTATCTTCAAAGGCTTCAGGAATTCCTCGAACAGTATCTCTCCCGGATGAATCGGCGCCATCGTTTTGGCGATCTTGGCGGTCATGAGATCCTCCTTAATGATAATCGACTATTTCAACTTCAAGGGCGTCTCCGCCGTCCCAAAGAAAGCATATCCGCCATTGGTCGTTAATCCTGATGCTGTAGCGACCCTGCCGGTCGCCGGCAAGTTTTTCCAACTGGTTTCCCGGCGGCGCCCGTAAATCTTCGAGTTGCTCGGCAGCGTCCAGCAGCAAGAGCTTTCTCAGCGCCCTTCGACAAATGTCCAGCGAGAACCTTGAAACCGGTTCTCTGAGAAAGACCTTCTCCGTATGTTTGCAACGAAAGGTCTTTATCATTCTAAATGATAACGGTATGCGTTAATAATATCAAGCGTTACTGCCAATTGCGCCCTTCGTAAGCGGCAGCCGCCTGGCAATACATT
>CAVTDX010000103.1:0-5457 GCA_963733345.1 uncultured delta proteobacterium | reverse complement strand
CGCGCTATGCGAGGGAGTTTGCGTCCGCCGGAGACATCGATTTTCTTTTTGCTCACGGCGCGAGTGGGGAGGGCTTTGCCGTCGGCGCGATTTCGAGGGAGTCAAGAAGGTCATTTTTGTGTTTAACGAGGCCACGGAGTTTACGGCGGATCCAAAAGTCAGGAGTCCTTACTGCTTCAGGCCAACTCGCGATACCTTGCTCGATAATATCGTGTCGGCCCGGTATGCGGCAAAGAAATCGAAGGAGCTAGGTCTTAAACGGTGGTACACGATAGCCGGGGACTATTCTTTCGGCAGGGACGCGGTGGGTGTTTTCGTTGAATTCATGAGGAAATTCAACCCTGATGCGCAAATCGTGGGACAGGCCTGGCCCAAGCTTGGCGAGTCCGATTTCACGCCGAATATAACCGCCATCATGCTGGCGAAGCCGGACGCCGTCTTCAATGTAATTTATGGAGGGGACATGACCGCCTTCCTGAAACAGGCGTCGCTGTACGGGCTTCTGGACAAAAACAAATGGTTTCTGAAGGATTTGGGCGAGTACCTGATAATGGATTCCGTGAAACATAGCCTGGGCAAGTTTCCGGCCGGGTTATATTCGGGAACGAGATATATAAGGACATTCCCCGACACTAAGGCCAATCACGACTTCAATGACGCGCATCTAAAGCGCTACGGCACTCCTCCGCTCAGCTTTACCTGGTCAAACTACACCGGCTGCCTGTTGCTCGAAGAGGCGGTGAAGAGAGCAAAAACCACGGAGACCGAGGCCGTCGTCCGCGCCCTGAAAGACCTGACGGTCAAAGCTCCCACAGGAGTGGGGCCGAATGGAACGGTTACCATGCGAGGCAGAGATAATCAGTTGATCAACTATGCGCTGGGATGGGGGGTACTATCTCAGACGAGCCCTATTTGACGGACATAGTCCCCGGATCGTGGGACGAAATCCTTAAGGAAGAAACGGCGTGGCTGAAAAACAAAGGATGGCTCTAATAACGGTTACAGGCATCTTTGCTGCCGCGCCCGCGTTGATTGGGATAGGTTGATAAGGCGCCGCCTGGCTCGACGGGCGGCAAACGTCGGAGGTCATAGGGCGCAGCGCGGCGCCAAAGATGGAGATTCCGAAGAAGCCGCCGGCCGACAAGAAAAAACAAGAAGAAAGACCTATGGGCGGGTGCGAAAATCGAGGAGGATCTTGAGCGCTCCCGGCTGCCTAGCCGCGTCGAACGCCGCCAAGGCGTCGTCGAACGGATAGACTGCCGACACGAGGGGCCTCGCGTTTATCCGCCCTGAGGCCAGGGCGGCAACCGCCGGGCCGAAGGGACCGCACCTCGATCCCACTATGGTCGCCTCGTCGACCACCGCTTTCGTCAGGAACGCCGACGTTCGTTCGGCGATGGTGCTCTTCAACACGATTGCGCCTCGAGGCTTTACAAAATCGAGCGCCAAATCGAGCCCCTGCGGCGCGCCCGTCGCCTCTACTACGAGGTCATAGAGGCGGCCTTCTGTAAGCTCTTCAACCCTCGACGTCCTCACGTTCTGCGCTGCCGCTACAGCCAGCTTCTCCTCGTGCCTGCCGGCCAGGAGAATGTCGGCGCCGCAGAGGCGGAGCACAAGGGCGACGAGGAGGCCGAGCTTGCCGTCGCCAAGGATGAGGACTTTGTCGGTCGGCTTCACGTGCGTCTGCTCCAGCACCTCGAAAGCCGCCGCCAGGGGTTCCACGAAGACCATATCCATCTCATCGGCGCCGGCCGGGACCTCCCACAGGTTAGCCGCAGGCAGTGTCGCGTATTCGGCGAATACCCCGTCCCTGCCCGATATGCCCAGGACCGATCTGCGGCCGCAGTGTTTTTGCATCCCTTTCCTGCAATAGTCGCACGCGCCGCATCCGCAGTTGATCTCGCCCACAACCTTCCTTCCGGAAAGGTCGGGGTACGGCCCGTTCACCCTTTCCACCACGCCGACAAACTCATGGCCGGGAATGCCCCTGAAGTTTTTGTAGCCTTTCATTATCTCCAGGTCGGTGCCGCAGACGCCCGCCACAAGCACCCGGATAAGGGCCTCGTTCTCGCCGGGCGCAGGCATCGGCGCGTGCGGCTCGAACCGGAGCGAGCCGTCGAAGAAAAGGGCTTTCATTGCAGCCTTTACGTTACCATACCGCTTTTCTCGGAAGCAACTCTCTTTTTCACCGCGTAACCCCTCGATTCGATCTCCGCGATGATCTCATCGAGATGGGCGGGTCTGCGCGTCTCCACAACGAAGATCACCCTTGTTTTCCCTATGGGCAGGTCCGGGAGAAGACGGTCATGCACCACGTTGAGAATATTGGCCCTGTGCGCGGCGATAATCCCGGTCAGGGTCTCCAACCGACCCGGCACGTCGTCTGAAGTAACCTCGAAGACGACGACCCGGCCGGAAGTGAGCAACCCTTTATAAATCATCCTGTCGATAAGGGTTAAGTCTATGTTGCCCCCGCTTGCGATCAGGACGACCCGCTTTCCCCGGAAGCGCTCCTTGTGCTCTATCAGGGCCGCGAGCGCGGCTGCGCCGGCGCCCTCTACCATGAGCTTGCTCTGTTCCATGAGGAGGAGCATGGCCATGGCGATCGCATCCTCGCCTACCGTCAATATCTCGTCCACGTACTTTTTTATGAGGGGCAGCGTCCTGGCGCCGACCCGGTCGACTGCGATTCCGTCCGCCAGCGTATGGGCGGGAGGGACAGTTACAGGGAAGCCGTCTTTGAGAGAGAGGGATGCCGAGGGGGCGGCTTGCGCCTGTACGCCAATGACCTCTGTTTCGGTAAAGATTTCCTTAACGGCAGCAGCGCACCCCGCTATGAGACCCCCTCCGCCCACGGGCACGACTACTGCGTCGAAGCAGTCAAGCTCTTCGGCGATCTCCAGACAGAGCGTCCCCTGGCCCGCGATTACCTGCTCGTCGTCGTAGGCGTGGACGAACGTATAGTCCGTGAGCGTCAGGGCGTGGTCGAGGGCCTCCTGAAAGGTCTCTCCGTAAAGCTCCACATCCGCGCCGTAACCCCTTGTCGCCTCTTCCTTTACTATGGAAACGATTTTCGGCATGACCACCAGCGCCCTCAAGCCCAGTTGCCCGGCGGCAAACGCAACGGCCTGCGCATGGTTCCCCATGGACGCCGTCGCTATTTTTCCTTTTCCGATGCGGGCTATCTTATTGAAAGCGCCCCGGACTTTGAACGAGCCTGTCTTTTGCAGGTTTTCGGCCTTCAGGTAGACATCGGCCCCGGCGATGTCGGACAGATGTCCGCAGTGGAGGAGAGGCGTCCTATCAATGTAAGGCCCGATCAGGTCCCGGGCGGCCTTTATCTCCGCGAGCGTCGCCATACGCTATAAATTATAATCGCATTGCCGCCCTAGCGCTTATCCCTTCTTGTCCTCTCTACTCCGACCCGCCCTTGAATGGTGAGAGTACAAATAAACATGCATTGCGAGGATTTGACGCCGTTCGTTTGTCCTTTTGCCGTTCTCCTGATAAGGTCAAATGCGCCTATGTTGTTCTTATCTCACTACGATAAGCTGCAAAAACCTCGTTGGGAGAGAAGCTTGTTCAGCCAAACTCAGGCTCGGAGATCCGAGAGCCGCCTGCGCCATAACCCCGACGAAGGAAATACCTGCTCTGGAACGATCACAGCATAGAGTTTGGTTCAGGCCTGTCGCCCTTTCCCCTTTGCGTTTGCCTCGGCGACAACTTCCTGGAAGGCTGATTCCGAAGTTCCTCTTGAAATACAGTAAATAGCCGTGGTAATGAATAGGAGGGGGGTGATCTAAGTCGTTGTTTCGGCGAGCGAGGTGAGGGTGTATGGGATATTACCGATCATTCTTCTGAAATATCCAATATACCCTGCGTTTCGTCTGTATAGTTACTTGTTGGCGACGGCGGGATGAAGGATTGCGGCGTTGTCCGCTCATGCAACGCAGGGAAGCGGAAGAGAGCTTCAGGGTTAAGCTTCATGGCAGGGTTGGGCGGCCGAGGACAACTTCCAAGCGACTGGACCTGCGAGATGGAGCATGAAGGAGTTCGGACCACAATAGCAACGAAGGGGAGGAAGACCAATGCAAGGAAAAAAGAAAGAGCACAATGGAAATGCAGGAGTAAGATTGGTATTTGTTGCCCTGCTGGCAATGCTGGCGCTTGTCGTGGGGTTCGGTCCTTATCCCACGCCGGCGATGGGCGCGCAGAAAGAATTCGTAATGGGCGGTATTTTCGGGCTATCCGGCCCCGGTTCGGAGGCTTTGGCCCGTAAATATGATGGGGTGAAAGCAGCAGTGGCGTGGATTAATGACGACAAAGGCGGTCTCAATATCAAGGGGGACAAATACCGTATCAAGCTGATCGCGGAGGATTCGAAAGGAAGTGTCGATGGGATGATCGCCGCGGCGAACAAACTGATCTTCGATAACAAGGTGAAACTCATGATAGGAGGGATATCGGTACCTCCTTTTAAGATGGCCATTTCGAAATTGACGGAAGATAACAAGGTGCTTTCAATGAACCTCGATGGTCTCGGGGTCGCTGCTGAGATGACGCCCAAGATTCCCTATACTTTTGAGACCATCTTCTCCCGGGCATCCTATATCGTAGGGTGGGAGCAATTTGTCAAGTTCTACCCGAAGGCCAAAAGAGTGGCAATCATCGCGCCGGAGGACCCGTCTACGGTCGAAGATGCGCAACACAACGGCGATGCGGCCAAATTGCAGGGCATGACGATAGTCGCGGAAGAACATTACCCCTTCGGTACGGCCGATTTCTATCCCCTGTGGACGAAGTTATTAGCCGCAAAGCCGGACGTCATAGCCGCGAGTGCAGGATTCGCCGAATGGATGGGGAATGTCGTAAAGCAGGGCCGTGAGCTGGGTTTCAAGGGTCCTTTCTGCTTCAACATGATGGGTGCTGATTCCCACGTCATCGTGAAGATGGCCGGGGATTACGCGACGGACATCTTCGCCGTCAATTTTGATTGGTCCAGCCCCAAGATGCCGGACATGGTGAAGACAATAGGCCAGATTATTAAGCAGAAGACCGGTAAGGAGATGACGACCGATTCATGGATGGGTTTTGAGGGTGTCTGGTTTCTCACCCAGGCGATAGAGAATGCCCAGAGCATTGATCCCACTGTGGTGAAGAACGCCTTCGAGAAGATGACCAAGATTGAAGCTTCAACCGGACCCGGTAAACTGGGAGGCGCCAAGACCTATGGAATCGCACACATGGTATCTGAGCCTCTCCCTATCTTAAGGATCATGGATGGAAAGATAGAGCATATACGATTTGTTGAACCTATTTTACCCTAAAGACTAAGGTTAGGCGGCCAAGGACAAGTTCTAAGCGACTGGACCTGTGAGATGGAGCATGAAGGAGTTAGGACCACAATGGCAACGAGGGGGAGGAAGACCAATGAAAGGAAAAAAGAAAGAGCACAAT
>CAVTDX010000102.1:0-23595 GCA_963733345.1 uncultured delta proteobacterium | reverse complement strand
CGGCAATGGGCCGTTTCCTGGACCGATCTGCACGGCAATTTCTGGCTCTTCGGCGGCAATGGCTACGATTCGGCCGGGAACCTCGATATCCTCAACGACCTTTGGAAATTCGACGGGACTAACTGGACATGGGCTTTGGGCAGCAATATTATAGATCAGGCAGGCGTCTACGGCGCGCAGGGCCTCGCCGCTGCGGGGAACGTCCCTGGGGCGCGGTGGGCCTCTGTTTCCTGGACCGATCCGCAGGGCAGCCTATGGCTCTTCGGCGGCGCCGGCTACGATTCGGCCGCGAATCTCGATGCCCTCAACGACCTGTGGCGGTACAACCAGTGACAGCATGACGCGAGTGAGACCGCCGTCTCGCTTCCGGGTCTTTTTCGCCTTCCCCGCCGAAGAGAGTTCAGCCTCCTTACGGGCCTTAACCCAGTGCATTGCCCTGCTTCCAGCCCACAATCTTCCATCATTCCGATATTCCATTCTTGCGCCTCTTGCTTCCATTCTTCCATGTGCTACAATAAAAGAAAAACCAGGGGGCTAATATGGAAGAAATACCAGTCGGAAAGGTGGAGAAATTCTTCGGAAAGATAAGCGTTGCGGCGATAAAGGTAACGGCTGGAGAGTTGAAGGTGGGGGATAAAATCCATATTAAAGGCCACACCACCGATTTCGAGCAGACAGTCGACTCCATGCAGGTGGAGCACGCGACGGTGCAAAAAGTCGCGCCAGGCGACGAAGTCGGAATCAAGACGAAAGAGAAGGTCCATGAGAACGACACCGTCTACGTCGTAAGAGAATGAGAAGAAGCGTTACCTCCCTGCCCCTGCATTACGGCAAGGCGCCGGCATGGCTTTTCGATAGGATGAAGCAGCTTTCGGCTGCCATAGCCTCCCTTGTCGTGATCGAATTCGGCCCGCGCGAATTCATAAGGCGCATGGCCGACCCGGTATGGTTCCAGGCCTTAGGCTGCGTCGTGGGCTTCGATTGGCATTCCAGCGGCGTCACAACTACTCTTTGCGGCGCCTTGAAAGAGGGCTTGGGCCGACTCGGCGACGAGCTTCCTGTTGCGGTGTGCGGCGGCAAGGGACGCTCTGCCATCCGCACGCCTCAAGAATTGGAAAACTGCGGCGCCCGCTGGGCAATCGACGCGGCGCCGTTTACCGCCATGAGCCGCCTTTGCGCGAAAGTCGACAACAGCCTCGTTCAGGACGGCTACGACCTTTACCATCATGTTTTTGTGCTCTCCCGGGACGGCGACTGGGCGGTGATCCAGCAGGGCATGAGCAGCAAGGAAAGGACGGCCAGACGCTACCAATGGCTATCGAGAGACGACCTCGACGCAACGTGCGAGCCTCACACGGGGGTGACGTGCGACAGGACGGAAAAAATCCTCAACCTGGTTGCCGGAGAGAGCGCGCCTGCCCGCGATGCAACAATGACGTTTATCAGGGAGAACCCGGATAAGATGAACGATGCGTGGAAGGACGTCTGCCTGTCGATGCCTGTTCGACACTACATCACCCCGGCTGATGTAGACGACAGGCGCCTGAGAAAGATCTTTCGGGTCCTCCACGAGTCCGGCGCCGCCACTTACAAAGACCTGGTTCAGGTCCCGGGTGTCGGCGCCAAAACCCTGGCCGCCCTCACCCTCGTTTCTGAGATAGTCTACGAAGCGCCGCCGAGTTTCAAGGACCCCGCCCGCTTCAGCTTTGCCCACGGGGGCAAAGACGGCCATCCTTTCCCTGTCGACCGGAAGACCTATGACCGCTCCATCTCTTTCCTGAAGGAATGCCTTGACCGCGCAAAGCTGAAGGACAGGGAGAAGATCGACGCGTTCAGGAGGCTGACGCAGTATGAGAGCCGGGTGAACCAATATGATGAATGAAGAACCTTACTGTGAGCAGACCGGCCGCGTTCTCGAATCTCCGGCCTCTACGGAGAAGGCATAGGACGTGGATCTTTCTCCGGCGTTTGTAAAAGAAAGGATCGAAAGGGCCGGCGCCGTCCGGAAGATCAGCGGGCAAAGGTTCGCCGGAAACGTCTTCCTCGTCGGCGGCGCCTTGAGAGAGCTCGCCTTGGGCCGTGCCCCGAACGACTACGACTTCGCGCTGGAGCGCAGCGAGGACCTGGCCGCCTTTGAGCAGATATTCGGCGCACGCAGCTTCCTGCTAGGAAAAAAGCCCACCCAGACGCACCGTATCGTTGCCGACGGCGCCGCCGTTGATATCACTGTGATCGAAGGGCGACTGGAGGAGGACCTCCGCCGCAGGGACCTCACAATCAACGCCGTTGCCTACGACGTCGGCGATAGAACGATCATAGACCCGTTGCACGGCTTGAAAGACATCGAAGAGCGCATCCTGCGCTGCCCCGGGACGGAGTCGATGCGCGAAGATCCGCTGAGGATGGTGAAAGCCCTCAGGCATCTTTCGACCTTGCGCGCCTTCATCCTCGACCCTGCTCTCAAGAGCGTCATAGAAACGAACAGAAAGCTCATCGCCGGAACGGCCCCGGAGAGAATCAAACACGAGCTCGATCTCATCATGATGTCGCCGAACCCCTACAAGGGGATCAGGACTATGGAGGAGACCCGCCTCATCTTTGAGCTGTTCCCCGAGCTTATCTCCCTCGAGGAGATGGATTCCGAAAAACGTCTGGCGCCGAAGGCGCTCCGGCACACCATTGACGGGTTCAAATATGCGAGCAGGATTAAAAAAATTATTCCCCTCCCGGAAAACGAGGCAAAGCATGCGGGGTACAGCCTGCTCTTTCACGACCTTGGAAAACCCCAGACCTTCTCCCGGGACCCGGAGAACGGACAGGTCCATTTTTACTACCATGAGCGCCATTCGCGCGACGCGGCGGCAGGAATCATGGAGCGGCTGAAATTCAGCGTCTCTGAAATGAGAGCCATCCTCAGCCTCATTGAACATCATATGCGCATCTTCCTCATAAGCAGCAGGGAAGCAACGGAAAAAGCCACGAGGAGGCTGGTTTATAAGATGGAAGGGCTCACGCCGGCGCTCGTTTTTTTAACCCTTCTCGACCTCTACGGAAACACCTGCGGAAAGGAGAACGCGTCCACCCTGCAAGTGAGAAACAGGTGCCGCGAGGTGCTTGCAGCGTACGATGAATGGAGAAGCCAGCCCCTTCCCCGGATTGTCACCGGGGACGATCTCATCGCTTTCGGCTTTGAGCAGGGGCCCGCCCTCGGTCAAGTGCTTAAGGAAATAAGGAAAAAACAGATCGCCGGCGAGATCAGCGGAAAAGCGGAAGCGCTGCGGTATGCTGCAACCAGACGCCCAACATAGCTTGCGCTGCTTTCCTTGCACCCGTCCTTATAAACCTGTATAATATGACTGCATGAGCAATGTAGCGCTTCTTTGGGACCTTGAAAACGTAAACCCGGGATCAGATTCGCTTTTTCTGGAAGGCCTTATCGAGCACGCGGAATCGAAGGGCCGGGTAGTGACCGCCCGGGCGTACGGAAACTGGACAAATACCGTTTTCTCGAAGCTCGCCCCATCGCTCACCCGCAGGTACTTCTACCTGGTTCATATCCCCAAAGGCCGCAAGAACAGCTCCGATATGGTCCTCGTCTCCGATACGTTGGAGATCCTCCGCATACACGATCATATCGATACGTTCATCCTCGTTACCGGAGACAGCGATTTCCGTTTCCTCGTGCTCGCTCTCAGGCGGGCCGGCAAAATGGTCCATATCGTGTGCAACACGCAAAACGCCTCGGAGGACCTCCTTTCTCTTGCCGACAGCTACGTCGATTACCGGGAGCTGATGCCGGGAGGGAACGACGAAGAGGCCGTCGAGAAGGCGGTCCCTGCGGTGGAAGATAAGGCGGCCCTGGCGGTGGAAGATAAGGCGGCCCCGGCAAGGACCGGCGCCCCGGCGCCCGCAACGACCATGACTATTGAGGATTGGTTCCAGGTCCTGGCGGAGGCGGCCGATCTGATGCTGAAAAAGAAGATAAGCCCGGGCCTCGGGTCCGTCAAGATCAGGATGAAGATGCTCAACCCCAATTTCAACGAGAAAAAGCTCAGCTTTTCCCAATGGAGCGATTTTGTCAGCGCCGCCGTCAAAGCAGGCTTTGTCACGATAGAGGGCAAGGGGGCGGAATCGGTCATCTACCCCGTACCAGGAGTCCTGAAACGGCAGGGCCCTCAGCAGCGGGCATTTCAGGTCCTCCTCGACGTCCTTGCAGAGTTCGATAAGGGAAATCAGCCGATCTACCACTCCTTCCGCAACGTCAATTCAAAGCTGATCGAAAGAAAGATATATTTCAACGGCCTGGGTTTCAATCAGTTCAAGGGGTTCATACAGGCGGCTGAAGCCAGGGACTTGGTACAATCAAAAGTTGAAGGCCTGAAACACTCCGTACGGCGGGTCCTTCAAGAGGAGCTGCCAAAAGCGTCCCCTCTTGAACCGCTTTTTTAACCCTTCTGATAGAGCCATCCGAGTTCCTTGATAAAAATAGATATCTCCGGCCCATCCTCCGCAGTTACAGATGTCAGATTAAGTAATTACGGCAGGTTAGGCGGGAAAAGGGCCGTTTTTCTCCACTCCGTTTTTGACAATTCTTGGTCTACTGGGCCCACTGCATTCCGTTTTGAAGAGCCGAAGGTTGATTCTATTGGCATATGGAGGACAGAACCGCAACGATTGGCCGGAAATAGAGACGAACTGCGGAAGATGGGCCAGCATCTGCGGCCCTTAACAGTTTTTTATCTTGCATTCCCGCTCCAACATCTGGTAATGTAACGCCATAAATAACATAGATCTGGCCTCGTTGACTTTTTACTGGAGGGCATACATTGAGAAAACTATTTATGTCGCTGGTCTTTGTGATGCTGATAGCGCATTTTGCATGGGCTGCCGAGCAGAACGAGCCGGCCTCTGCCGCAAACAACACATCGGCCGCGACAGATGCTGCGCCGGCAATTGCCGGCGTCGATGCCACCTATCTTATCGGCGCGGGAGACGTCCTCTCAATCTCCGTATGGAAGGACGAAGCCCTTACGAAAGATGTGGTGGTTCTACCGGACGGCGTCATCTCCTTCCCGCTCATCGGTCTGCTGAGAGCCGGAGGCAGGACCATCCCTCAACTCAAGGCGGAAATATGGGAGAAAATCTCGCAGTACGTTAGCGAGCCGGTGCTCAACGTCGAGGTCAAGCAGGTGAATAGCATGCTCGTCTTCGTGATCGGCCGGCTGAACATGAGCAGCGTGAGCGGGAGGTTGATCCTCAACGCCAACGCCAATGTTCTCCAGGCCCTCGCCATGGCCGGCGGCCTCAACACATTCGCCAAGAGAAACAGCATCAAGATTTTTCGCGAGGAAGGGGGCAAGACGCTTATCTTCCCCTTTCGCTACGACGACGTGGTTGAAGGCAAGCGCCTTGAACAAAACATAGAGCTCAAAAGATACGACGTAATAGTCGTGCCTTAAAGGCGCGGAATGTGGTGCAAGAGGGTGAAGCGCGCTTGTTGAGATTCCCCAAACCGGCTCTTCTCCTGGTCTTGCTGTTTGCGGCCGCTTTTCCGCCGTCGCTCCTTCACGCCGACGAATTTCAGCTCCTGCCCTCGGTCGCCGAAAAATTCGAATATATCGACAATCTCTTTCTTGCCCCGGGCAACCTCACGCCCAATGAGAAGATACACGATTTCATCAGCACGACGTCCGCCGGGCTGCACCTTTTAGACAACACGGAACAGCTCAACATGGACCTTACCGGCCGGGTCGACAGCCTCTTGTATCGCGACAACCCGTCCTTCAATTCGACCGACCAGTTCTATAACGGGTCGCTCAGTTACGCTTTCAGCCCGAAGTTCGCGCTCGCCTTTAAGGGCGTTTACGACCGGGCTTCATCGCCCGACGAGTGGTTGTACACCTCCGGCCTCGTGCTCAACGCCCTCCACAGGGAGGTTTCCTCTGAAAACATAACGGGGAACTATGCCCTTACCGATAAGACCTTCGCCTCCCTTTCCTACGAGCACGGGGAGTACTGGTACAAAAACGATAGCGCCTCCGACCTGGCGTACGACGCCTCCAACCTGTCGTTCGTGCGGGACCTGACCGACGTCGTCGACAACCTGAAGGGCACGCTTGGCCTCGGCTACACGCGCTACAGCTTCACCGGGTTAAACGTAGATAATTACGAAGCGAGGGTCGGCTTCCAGTACGCCATCAAGGAAAAATGGAGTTTCCTTGTTAACGGCGGCGCCCGCTACACGGACTCCTCCTTCCAGGTCCCCACGTTAACCGGCTACGGCATCGGCTTCAACCCGACGACCGGGTTCTTCTACCTGATCCCGACATTCGCCGCTCAGAGCGTGACGAGCACGGGCGCGGCGCCCATCGGCTCTGCGACGCTCTCCTACACGGGAGAGACTTCCAGCGCCAATCTAACCTTCAGCCGCGACATCATACCTTCATACGGCACCCTCGGAACAGTCGAAAACACGGCCGTCATCGCCAGCGTCAGCCGTAAATTCACCTATGAGCTTAGCGGTTCGTTCTGGGCCGGGTACTACACGAACACATCGAAGTCACAGCAATACGCCTTAACCGCTTCCGATTATACGACATGGAACGCGGGCCCGAGCATCCGCTACGACTTCAACAAGGACATGTACCTAGAAGGCTCATACATCTTTACAAAGCAGGACAACAATGTGTCCTCGGGATATACGGCATACAGGGACTACTTCATGCTCCACTTCTTCCTCCAGCATGCAATCATGGAATAAACATGGCAACCGGGACTTTTTTCTGGACTTGTGTGCGACGCTGCGATACACTACCGGACGCATGTAATTTGTTTTATCGATCGTCTTTCATTTGTGGTAAGGCGTCCCTGCTGTATTTTGTCTAGAAATGATATGAGAGGTCCGTTCATGGAAGACGATGTTAAGACCCTTCGTGATTACATGGTCATTCTCAGGCGCAGGAAATGGGCGCTTCTCCTGCCTCTTGTCGTTGTTTTCGTCATCGCCGTTATCGCCGCCTTCGTCTGGCCCCGCACCTACAGGTCCACCTCCACAATCCTTATCGAGGAGCAGGAGATCCCTCGAGATTTTGTGATCACTACGGTAAACGGATATGCGGACGAGCGCCTTCAGTCGATTAACCAGCGGATCATGAGCACCACCAGGCTGCTGGAAATCATAAACCGGTTCAATCTCTATGCCGACCTGCGCAGGAGGATGACGACCGAAGAGATCGTGGATAAGATGCGAAGGGACATCCGGTTCGAGACGATAAGCGCCGACGTCATGGACAAGAAAGGGACCGTCAGAGCGTCCATGTCCGCCATGCCGGTGACGATCGCCTTTACCCTTGCCTACGACGGGAAAGACCCTCAAATGGTGCAGCAGGTGGCCAATGTGCTCGCGTCCCTCTATCTCGAAGAGAACCTGCGGACAAGGGAACGGCAGTCGGAAGGGGCCTCGCGGTTTCTGGAAGAAGAGGCCCAAGCGCTGCAGCGGAACCTCACGGACCTCGATGCGAAGATCGCAGTCTTCAAGGCAAAGAATATCAACGCTGTCCCCGAGCTTCTGCAGGTAAATTATCAGGAGCTGGACAGGGCGGAAAGAGACCTGGACCAGCTTAAGGACCAGCTTAAGGCCTTGAGAGAGAGGAGGAATACTACCAAACGCAATTGGCGAGCATCCCTACCGAAAGCTCCGACCAGGACAGGAACCTGCTCAAGGACCTTAAGGCAAAGCTCGTCCAGCTCGAAAGCCGCTACTCCGACAAGTATCCTGACGTAAACAAGACCAGGATGGACATTGCGGCGCTGGAAAACAGGATCGCTCTGGCCCACTCAGACGACCCCCAAACGCCGAAGAAGGATCTTACCTCGGTGGCCGGCCAGGCGAACAACCCCTCGTACGTTACCCTTGCGTCGCAACTCTCCGGCGTTCAATCCGATATAGAATCGGTAAAAAGGCAGATTGGCGAGCTGGAAAAGAGGCGTGAGGATTATGTCCGGAGAACAGAGGCAGCCCCGCGGGTCGAGGAAACATACAAGGGGCCTGATTGTGGAGCGGACCAATACCGAGACCAAGTACCAGGACTTGATGAAGAGGGTGATGGAGGCCAAGGTTTCCCAGGGTCTGGAGAAAGAACAAATGGGTGAAAAATTTACGCTCATAGACCCTGCCCGGCTCCCTGAAAAACCCATCAAGCCGAATGTGCCGGCCGTGCTGTTGATAGGCTTGTTCCTCGGCATCGGAGCGGGCGTGGGAAATACCTCACTCAAGGAATCGGGCGATCAGTCCGTGCGAACTCCAGGCCAGCTAGCTCGCGCACTCGGCTTGCCCGTGCTCGGCGCTATCCCACGCATCATCAACGAGCAGGACAGGCGACACGGCCGCGCAGTGCGCAGAAGAGCGCTGATCGCAGTGTGCGTTGCGATCGTTGCGGCAGTGCTTCTCTTCCATCTCTTTGTTATGGACCTCGAGGTTTTTTGGGCGAGGCTTGCGAATCGACTGATGTTGTAGTTTCGCGCTGAAATTGCGGGAAGAAAGGCAGGTGCATGTGCGAACACATTGGAACCCGTTGAAGATGATGACGCGAAAGGAAACCCCCCGGCAGGAAGCGCTGGCCCAGATGGCCGCCGAACGACCCTGGGATTCCCGGGATAAGGAAAAAGCAGGGTGGGTCTCCCCCAACTACACGCAATCCAGGACAATACAGCTCAATCCACTGACCGCCATAGCAAATCGGTGCGTTGCCGCCCTGCCCAATTCGCCTCACTTAGAGGCGTACAGGCTCCTTCGCACCCAGATCCTGCAAAAAACAGAGCAGGACGGCGGTAGGGCAGTGATGATCACGAGTCCCCTGCCCGGCGAGGGCAAGACCTTAACCGCCATCAACCTCGCCTTCACCTTTGCACGCGAATTCAAACAGACGGTCCTCCTCATCGACTGCGATTTCCGCCGCCAGCGCATTCACGAGATGCTCGGCATAAAGAGCGAAAAGGGGTTGGTCGACCACATCCTGAATGATGAACAGATCTCAGACCTGATCATATGGCCCGGCGTTGAAAAGCTCACGCTTATATCAGGCGGCAGGACCATACAGGAGTGCACCGAAGTGCTCGAGTCGCCGAGAATGAGAGACCCTGGTGCAGGACATGAAGAGCCGCTATCCCGACCGCTACATCTTCTTCGACGTGCCGGCGATGCTCTCGTGCGCCGACGCGCTCGCTCTCGCCCCGCAGGTGGACTACGCCCTCCTAGTCGTCTCGGCCGGTTCCACTCCGCTCTCAGATGTCAAAAGGGCGATCGAGCTTCTTCCCCCGGAAAAAGTGCTCGGCCTGGTCCTGAATAACTACAAAGGGGACAAATAGAAAGGGCAGGAACTGATTCCTGCCCTTTCTATTTGTCCTTCGATCCGCTGAAAAATCTTTATAATTTTGCCAGGGTCCCCTGCGCCTCTTCCTTTCCATCGAAGGTCTCTGCCGATTTGACCGCCTTTGTCAGGTAGTCTTTCGCCTCGGCCAGCCTACCTGCCTTGTACGAGATCATGCCCATATGATAGTTGACGGCGGGGCTGTTTGCCATTTTCGCATACGCCTTTTCAACGAAATCGGATGCGCGGTTCATATTGCCCTGCTTATAATAAACCCACCCGAGGGTATCCTGAATGCTGGGCTCGTTCGGCCGGGTTGTAAGCGCCTTTTGCGCCAGATCGCGGGCCCTCTCCAGGTCCTTCGAAGATTTGTCCTGCTCCGCAAGGATAAAGGCCAGATCGTTCTCCAAGGCCCAGTTGCCCGGCTGTAGTTGCAGGACCTTTTCATACATCTCCGTCGCTTTGGCGTACTCTTTGCTTTTGTGATAGAGCTGACCCAACAGGAGGCAGATGGTTACATTTTGCGGCTTCTTCTTGAGGGCATCGTCAAGCTTCGCTATAGCCGCGCCGGTCTGTCCCTGGGCGACATACAACTGGGCAAGGTTCGCCAGCGGCGTCATCCAGGCCGGCTGAATTTCTATCGCTCTGTTCAACGCCGCTTCGGCTTTTTTGAAATCTTTTTCGGCGCCGTACGTCTGCCCCAAGAGATCGTAGGCTGCCGCATCATTGCCATTCTGCTTTATCCGGCTCTCGCACAATGAGACTGCCGCATCGTACTTTTTCTGAGCCAGGCGGATCTGTACCAGGGCCGAAAGGAGGGAGGGCGAATCGGGCGCGAGCTTCAACGCCTCCTCGAATTCGACGCCCGCTCTATCAAACTTTCCGAGATTGGCGAAAAGCATCCCGAGCTTCGCGTACCCCGCCGGGTTTTTCGGCGCCCTCTTTTTTATCTCCCCGTACTCGGCTTCCGCGCGACCCGGCTCCTTCTCCACGAGTAGCAGATCGCCTAACTCCGCCCTCACGTCGAGATCGTTCGGGTCGCGCTCCAACATCTTCCGGAGGTCCGCCTCGGCATTTCCGTACCGCTTTTGCATCGCTTCGACGCGGACAAGGGCCAACGTCGCATCGCGCGACGCGGGGTCTATTTTTAGCGCGTTCAGGAGCGTATCGGATGCCAGATTCAATTCGCCGTTCATGGCGTGCGCCTCGGCCATGCGAACATAGGCGGGGACAAATTGCGGCTTTTCGGTCACGACCGTCCGAAACTCAGGCACAGCGCCGGCCCCTTCGCCCTTCGCAAGACAGATGTTGCCCCTGGTGAAATGAGCGTCGAGGTTCTTCGGACTTTCTTTCAGGATCTGGTCGGTATATTTTTTCGCCTCATCCACCTCCCCCCGGGCAAGGCAAATTCTGGCAAGGGCATTCTTTGCGAGGATAATATCGGGATTGGCCTGGTCCTTATCGAGCCCGAGAGATTCTTTAAGCGTGCCGACCGCCAGCGCAGACCTGTTCGTATTCACGTAGAGCTCAGCCAGCGCCAGGCGAAGCTTGATGCTCTTCCCGTACTCGCCGATGCCCGTTTTCAGCTCACGCTCGGCCTCGTCTGCCCTATTTTTCGCCGCATAGAACCTTGCGACCTGAATCCTGCCGCTCTCATCCTTCCCGGCGCCGGAGGCCACTTCTCTCAGCAGGTCGCGCGCCTTCTCCTGTTTTCCCTCATCCCAGTAAAGACCGGCTAGCACCAGCTTATGGCCGGGGTTACGGGGATCGAGAACGATGACGCGCTGCATGACGGCCGCAGCTTCCTCGCTCCGTTTGCTCCTGACCAGAACATCGGCAAGGGAGAGATTCAGCGTAAGCGACTGGGGGTTCACCTTGATGCCGCCCACCAGCGAACTTTCCGCCGCCCGGAGATCGTTCTTCTGCATCGAGGCTGCAGCCGCGAGGAGAAAGGCGTCGGCGCTCTTCGACCCTTTTGCGATCAGATCGTTCATAAGCTCCAGCGATTTGTCGGTCTCCTTTTTTGCCAGCAAGGCCGCCGCTTTCACTATGAGGGCTTCCTCGTTTGCCGGCGCCGCCTTCAGCGCGACGTCGGCAGTCTCCAACGCCTTGTCAAACGCCCTGCCCTGGAGTAGGACCTCTGCCAACTCCACGCGCGCCTTCGTGTTGGCGGGTTGAAGATCGATGGCCTTTGATAGGCTGCCATACGCCTCGTTGAGGTTCCCCATCCGGAACGCATTCAGTCCAAGCATGTAAAAAGCATCCGCGAAACGGCCATCTATCTGGACGGCGTTCTTGAATTCGAGCCTCGCCTTGACATAATCGCCCTTCTCGTACAGCGCCTTGCCCTTATTGTAGAACTTCATCTTCTTCTGGTCCGGCCCGCCGCAACCTGAGGCGATGAGGACTATAAGGCAAAGGGCCGATATTACTCCGAGTCTTTTTCTCAATGTATGCCTCCTATGCAAGAACGATGGATGATCGCCCGCAACGCACGCCGGAACGACGAGTTCGTCGCTCCCTTTCGCCCCCCTACCACCTTAGCAGGCCCCTGGCGAGCACTATGCCGATCGGAAACATGCTGGCGACTGCAAGGACTCCGACTTTTCCCCGCAGCTCGCCCATCAACACCTCGTAGCTGAAATAGAACATCACTGTTTTGGCCGCCACTACCGTCAGATTTTCGATGTGCAGATACTTGGAGAGCACATGAGGCACGACGAGAGCGATGAAGAGTATGAGAAAATCCATCGGCGTGGTCTTGAAGCCTTGTCGCCTCCTCGTAAACTTCAGCGTAAGGACGACAAAGAAGACAAGAACGAGGTATGACAGATTATAGAGGGCGTCGAGGAACGCAGTCTACGCCGCTCGCCTTTTCCATGCTCAAAGAGACGACGAACGGTATGAAGAGATAGAGGATCACCGTGAGCCATCCCCTCATCCACTCCTTCCTGAACTTCCATATTAGCAGCAGAATCACAAGGAAAGCGGCGCAAATAGGAACAAAGGCAAGGGGGATCCCGGAAGGGACGAGGCAAGTGGCGAACAAGGAGAAGAGGGACGCCGAATAGAACGGTGCGAAAGCAGACCTTGATGAGGATGCCCCGCTCGCGCAGTCTTGCCAGCCTGCCCTTGATGAGGCCGTCGAAAAAGTGATAACGCTGCAGTTTCCAGTGCCTGCTTTCCGCAATGTTGAAACCCGCGAGGATGACGGCCGAAAGCGCCAGATAACCGGCCAGGAGAAACCATTCCGAGCTGAATCTGAAAAAAAAGGCCGCCGTAATAAGCAAGGCCTGGACGATATAGATGAAAAGAACGGACTCCGAATGATAGAACCCAAGGCCTATCAGCTTGTGGTGGAAATGGTTCTTGTCGGGTGAAAAGAGAGGCCGCCCCTCCGTAATCCTCTGCGCCATAACCGCAAGCGTGTCAAGCACCGGAAAACCCAGGATCATGAGAGGCAGCAGGGGACTCAATGCGGTCTGGCCCTGCGTGAGCGACAACGACAGGCTGACGGCAGAAAAACCCAAGAACTGACTGCCCGTGTCTCCCATGAAAAGCTCGGCCGGATAGGTGTTGAACCTCAGAAAACCGAATATCGAGCCTGCAAGGGCCAGGGAAGGAGGCACAGCGTGAATTCTTCTCCAATATAGCAAAGATACGCGAGGCAACAGAAGCTGAGGAGGCAGATGCCCCCGGCGAGGCCGTCCAGACCGTCGGCAAGGTTCACCGCGTTCGTAACGCCGACTATCGCAACGACCGTCAGGGGGACGGCAATTGCGTCCGGAAGGAGCATGTCGTCCGGGAGCAGAACGCCGAGGCTCCTGATCTTGACGCCCCCGTATATCACGATCACAAGGGCCGCCAGCATCTGGGAAAAGAACTTGAGTCGGAAGTCGATGCCTTTGAGGTCGTCGAGCAGACCGAAAAGGACGATGATGGCGCCCGCAATCACGTAGGCCTTGAGGAACTGATCCTCAGGGCGCAAGAAAATCGTCGATCCGTAAACGCCCAGAGTGATGGCGAGGCCGCCGACCCGAGGAATGGCGCGCCTGTGCACCTTGCGTTGATCAGGCAGGTCGAGCCCGATGTTCAACTGGAGCGCGGCCTTACTGAAAACGGGTATCAGGACGATCGTAATGAAGGTCGATAAGAGAAGCGTGCTGAGATAGGACATTTAAAGTACAATGTTGAATGTTGAATGCTTAATGTTCAATGTTCAATTATTCGGGGATATAATCCCTTAGTACAGGCACAATGTCTTTAGTGAAGTCCTGGAGCCGCGCCTCTGCCTGCGGCAGGTCCTCGTTCGGGTAGACAGGCGTGACGAGACGGACGAGGGCGCCGTCCGTGCGATGCTTGGTCAGGGCGTCCCAGAAGGTGTAGAGCTTGACCTGATAGAGGCTGGTGAGGATGCGGCCCCTCATGGGGAACCAGTAGTAGGTCAGTTCCCTCTGCCCGCTTTTTTCCATGAAGGCGCGCTTTACCGTGATCGATCTCCCGGACCCCAGCGGCACGCCCATTGTTCCCGCCTCCCTGAACAGCCAGCCGCTCCCCGGCAGGCACTGCTCCGGCGAGTGTGTGCCCTCGCCTTCCCACTGGCTCTCATAGTAAGCAGTGTAGAAATTGATCGATTTGCCCTGGGAATTTGTATAGTCGGCCATTGCATAGTCGCTGAAATGGAGCGCATCGATAAACTGCTGCTCCATCTGCTCCCTGCTGCCTGCCCATACGCCAACCTGCGCCGGAAATTCCTTAAAAGATTTGCCGATCGGTATTTTTTGCCGAAAGTCGATCGTGTGCGAGAGGACAAGCGTGCCGCAGAGAAGGACGATAGAAAAAATAAAAGAGAATGTTGAATGTTTAATGTTTAATGTTGAATCAACGGAAACGGTAGAAGGCAATGCTGAATCAACGGCAGCAGTAGAAGGCAATGTTGAATCGACAGGAAGAGTAGAAGACAATGCGGCCGGGGCCGAAGCCGGCGGGAGGCGACGCAGTATCCACATTTCCAGCAGAAGGATAGGGATCGCAAACATGAAGATGAGCCAGCCGGCGAAGCCGTGGAAGAAACCTTCCGCGAGCTGAGGGCCCCAAATACTGCACAGGACTCCAGTCGCGGCGATACGAAAACTATTCACGAAAATTGCCAACGGTATGGAGGAGAAGAAGAGTATGACCCGTTTCCAGAAATGGGCCCTGAACCAATAGGCCAGCAACAGCGCCAAAACCATGAGGGGAAAAACGTAGCGCAGGCCGCTGCATGCCTCGACCACTTGAAGCTGGGTGAACCCCAGGTCGATAATGTTGCCCTCGCGGTAAGCGGACATCCCAAAGAGATGAAGCAGGTCAACGCCGAGTTGGGAAGATACAAGCTGGAGCCTCAAAGAAATGAAAGTATCGTAGAAATGGGGCAGAGGAAACATGGTGAGCGCGAGGATGAATACGAAGCCGGCCTTCCTTATCTTCCCCAGGCCGAAATGGAGCCACACGAGCCCTCCGACCACAAACCAGAGCGAGAGGTACATTATGTAGTACATATTGCCCAACTCTCCCACCCAGAAAAGTATGAGGCCCAAGGCGACCGGCGCCATACCGAACCAAGACCCGGTCGAGGGGGCCGCCAACTCTTTTCGCTTCTCCCACAGGAGATACGCCAGCACAAAAGGTATAAGCCAGCAGTGAGAGTAGTCTTCCTTGTTCCAGTCGTCGAACACAAGATGACTGAGAGGCGAAAGGTAGAGAACGAACAAGAGGGCCGGGTAAATGGCGGTTTTAACCGCAATAAACCTGAGGAATGAGTATCTCTTCATAAGCTTCACAATTGCAAATTGGACCGGAGGATTTTACGAGCGAGCGGTAGAGCTTCTTCATATTTGTGGGCGACGGATTCGAGGGAGAAAAGCGCCTCGATTCTGTCCCTTGCCCTAGCGCCACGGTTTACCCTCTGCTCTCTGGCTCCTCCAGCAGATCCACCATGACCCCGGCGAGCAAATCCGATCGTCCGGGAGACACTACACGGCCGGTCTCACCGACAATCCGTGCGCAGTCGCCCACGTCAGTGCACGCACAGGGCACCCCGGACGCCATAGCCTCGCCTAAGACATTTGGAAACGCCTCGGAATGCGAGGAAAGTACCAGCAGGTCGAGCGCAGGATAGATGCTTGTCACATCTTCCAGTTCGCCGAGGAGCATCACCCTTTCGCGAAGGTCAAGCTCTCGGACCCTCTCCACAAGCTCGGCGTTCGATTCAACGACTCCATGCCCTGCAAGCAGAAAGCGTACATTTGGCAGTCGCCGCGCGCAGATAGCGGCGGCTTTGAGAAAGACAGCATGTGCTTTGATCGGGTGGTAACGCGCAATCAAAGCCACAACCAACCGATCCGGATCAATGCCGAGCCTGGCTCGCGCCTCTGCCCGCATTTGCTCCGAGCGCCGGAAATCATCCACTTTAAAGCCGTTGGGGATCGTGAGTGCGTTGTCCCTGGAGTATCCGATCGCCTGGTGCTGGAGAGCGCTCGAAGCAGAGTTATAGATAACGCGCGTCGCCCACCGGGAAAAATAAGCACTTCTTCTTATTATGGCTTCAGTTAAGAACTTTTCGTTATTAAGGTTCTCAAGGGAGTGGCGGATGTTCCACACTACGGACGCAGGACTCCTGGCGCAAAAGGCGGCGGCGGCTGCTGCGATGTTTCCGTGATACATCCACCCCTGTATCACGTGAGGTTGAAAGAATCTTATCTCTTTTATCAACTGCGGGAATACGGCAGAGAACCAAATATGACGCCCTGAATTCAAGTATCTTACGGCATAACCGGACTTTTCCAGCGCATCTCCTACGGATCCCTTGCGAGCAAGACACACTACCCTCGCATCAAAACGAACACGATCGACCGAGGAGAGAAGCTTGCGAAGCATCGTCTCGGCTCCTCCGCTGCCTGTGCCGGTAATAATGTGCAGAATCCTGATTTTATCAATTTCTGACAATTTCACAAACTCGCGGCACCGGAATTTGTTGCCAGGACTCTTCTCTAGACCCGCACAAGCAAATCGCGGTAGATTTCTTCCCAGCGATCTACTACCGATTCCAGCTTGAACGACTTATCTACGTGAGCGCGGGCGGCAGCACCCATGCGCAGACGTTCGTCCTCGGACAACAACATGATACGATTCATCGCATCGGCCAACTGCTCGGGTTCTCCGGGCGGGACAAGTATCCCCGCACCTGGCGAAACAACCTCCTGGTTGCCGCCCACCAGGGTGGCGACGATCGGCAGACCGGACGCTGCGGCTTCGAGCAAGACTATTGGCATGCCCTCCCACTTTGACGACATCACGTATCCGTCAGATGCTTGCAAAAGCCCCGGAACGTCTTTGCGGAGACCAAGAAAACGAACGCTTTCCTCGATGTTCAGCACACGGACCAAATGGCCCATTTCAGACCTGAGCTGCCCATCCCCAACCAGCAGCAGAACAATCTCTGTCGTTTTTTTCTTTAACAGGGCGAAAGCGCGGAGTAGATTTGGGTAATCCTTCGGCTGTTCGAATCGCCCAACTGCAATCCACGCGAAACTTTTGTCCACCCCGAGTTCCCGGCGCACCTGGTCACGCTGAAATCTATTGGGGTGAAAACGCTCCGTATCGATCCCGTTCGGCACGTAGATAAGTTTTCCTTCACAGGCAACCCTTTGTTGGAGGTACCTGGTTGTAGATGCAACACTGACGTTTGTCGTAAGGTCACTCAGGCCGTCCGTCAGTCGGTAGGCCATTTTCCACCAGCGCCTGTTGATCGCGATACTGTGCGCAGTCGATATCACAACGGGAACAGTGGTCAGAAGACGGGCCAGCCTGCCAAGGAGATTCGCATGAAACAAATGACAATGCATGATGCCCGGCCGAACCTGTCGAAGAATAATTAACAGCCGGTATAATCCTATCGGACTTGGAATCCCCCTGGGCATTCGCAGGGAAAAGAGTGGAACGCCGGCTCTTGACAACTCTTCCCGGAAGGCTGCCGGCTCCCTCATTGACACCACGAAAACCTCGTGTCCCCGTGCTTTGAACCGGTTTGCCAGTGCTACTACCTGAACTTCCGCCCCCCCAAATGAGAGTTGAGTTGTCATGTAGAGGATCTTTTCGGGCAAGTTCTCCATGCTTATCTCAACCTTGCGGAGATCGGATTTCCTGCCTTTATCGTTCCTTCTTTTGTTGGACCAGGAATACATTCCTAAATTGCTTGGAAATGAAAGCACCGAGCCGATTACAGCCGAGTCTACGAACTAGCCGGGCGAAACCACCGGATGCATTTTCGATATAGAAATCCATAGGCCATCGGCAATTTCCAAAAACCTCCATGGATAACTTTTCAATCTTTCGATTTGATATGTATGCGACCCCATTCTTGAAGTATTGCTGATTCAACTGTGAAACCACATTCCAGGATGCACCTTGCTGAAAAATGTTTCTAACTCCCAGGAACGCCCACAGGTCGAACCACCATTCAGGGCATCGGGGCCATAGGAAATTCACCAGAGGCACATGGATGTGGGGTTCGAATGGAAGATACCACTTAGCGGGGAAAGCGTGCATTGCATAACCTCCTGGTTTCAAGACCCTAAGGATCTCAGTAAAACTCTCCTTCTTGTTCCGAACATGTTCCAAGACGCTCGTGCTGATTACCGCATCAAAAGAATCGGAGTCATACGGAAGGCGATACGGCTCAAGCGATATGCTCTTCAGCCGGTCAGAGACGGCTCCCTCATTCGGCCACCTGGGAACAACGTCGCAGCCGTAAGCGTCAACATTTAGCTCGCAATATTCCTGCACCATTCTTCCTTCACCGCAGCCGAAATCAAGAAGACGTGTTGCAGGCGAGCCGTGAGCGGATGGTTTATCGGCCATAAAGCGCAAAAAAAATATTGCGGCATCCCGATATGAAGACATTGGGTCTGAGCTGCTCATTTACCCTCACCGCTGTCCCGATATTCCGTATTGCCCGATTGTCTCGCCGGTCGCCTCACGCTCCGGAGGGCCTGTTCCGTGGCCAGGACCAATCTCTCCACGGAAAATTCCTGCCGGATGCGCTGCCTGCACTTTTCGCCAAGGCAAGCATCTCTTCTTCCGAGGTTGAGCACTTCGCCTATCGCGGCAGCCAGGCGAGGGGCATCGCCGGGCGGACATACGGTCCCGAACTCCCCAACAATCCGCGCCGAATCCCCGACATCCGTTACCGCGCAAGGCACACCGCAGGCCATGGCCTCACCTATGACGTTGGAGAACCCTTCCGAATATGACGAGGAACACAAAACATCCAGCGAACTATAGACCGATCTAAGGTCGCTGCGAACACCAGCCCATATCACGCGATCCTCAACATTCATCTGTTTTGCGAACATCTTCAACTCACTCTCATATTCGGGCACTCCCTCTCCTACCACGACGAACTTGAACGACGGTTCTTCTTGTAAGAGGAGAAGAGCTGCCTGAAGAAAACTTTTATGGTCTTTTATCGGGTGCACCCTGCCGACGATGCCTATCAACGGCTCTTCCGGGCTCACGCCCCATTCCTTCCTCAACCGCGCCCTGCCCTCCGGGTCCGGGCTAAAGGCGTCTACATCGATGCCATTCGGTATTACGATTATACGGCGCTCGGGAACCCCGCCGCCCATCGCATATTCAGCTCCCTCGACGGAGTTTGAGATAGTCAGATCTGCGTAACGGCCTATCCAACGTATGGCCTTGTCAATTCCACTTTCCAACCAACCGTACCCCGACGTCGCCCGAGCCGAGCTACGGATTCCACAGACAACCCTGAGCCCCGGGAAAAGGAGTTTCATAAGGACGGAACAAGCGTTGGGCACCCCAAGATAGGCATGGAGGATGTCCGGCCTCTCGGTCCGCACCAGTCGGACCAGCTTCACCAGGAAAGACCCGATATCCCACCGGCCGCTCTTCTCCAAAGGGTACAGCCGCACGCCGCAGTCTTGCAATTGTCTTTCATAGTGACTGTCATTGTAGAAAACGGCCACACCGACGTCATGGCCTCGCTTGTGCAGACCCCCGGCCAGTGCAATCACTTGCCTTTGCGCTCCACCCAGGTTAAACGCTCTTAAAAGAAAAAGGATTTTCATCGCATCATTTGATTGCATCCGACGCATCGGGACGGTCATCCGCAGGAAGAGATCGGGGACACATTGGAGCGCTATTCAATGGAAAATCGTTCGTGGCTTTCGAAGCGCAAGGAGCGGGGCAAGGAAGGGGCGGAGACGATATTTCAGCCTTCCCTTCACTAATGCGCGAATTCTGTCTGAGAGCCTCAGTCTCCGCCCCTTACAGGCAGATACTGCATCCCCCAAAGTGATGAACGACGAGGCGAATTCCCGAACTTCTCGTTGAAGCACGGTCGTCTCGCCCCCTGTCCATTTATTGTGGTGGTTGCACACCGTCCATATGCCGGGAGGCATTGCCCGGGGGCTGTTCCACAACTGCTGTGGGACCCACGTGACGCCGCGTTTATCCGTATGCGGCCAGCGCCATAAGCCGTCGCTAATGACGGGCAATCCCAGTTTAACCAGGAGATCGACCGTATTCCAATCGAAGGAATGAGCCGGGGCAATCCAGCAATCCGGCCGAACACCTTCATGTGTGAAGATATCGAAGCCTTTCCAAAGTTTAGCCTCCTGGATCTCAGGGTCAACCCCTGCAAACTCGCTTCTTGGGGTGACGCCGATCAAGCCTCGATTCAGATTCACGTAAACGTGCTGATGCCCGTGTAGACCGATCGCCCAGCCTCGCGCCTGCCAGGACCGCACCCGTTCCCAGAAGTCCGGGGCGGGCGGCGCGACCGCTAATTCCGGGTCGCGGTTATCGGGGATGACGGCAAGTATGGGGCAAATGTCGTACTCCACGAGCACATCCTCGATCTTTGCCCAAATGTCCCAGTTCATTGTCGGGCAGATGTCGTCGAAGCGGAGAAGATACTTAGGCGGCGCAGTCAAAAAACCTCACTTTTCTTCATGGCACTCTTCCCCTTCTTTCACGCGGCCAGTTGTTGCCGCTCCGCCCTGCTCCGGCGACCGGTCCGTGATGCGGTCGCAGCTATCGAATAGCGTGTGTCATAAAATCTATGAACTGAAGTCTGCTGCCTTGATTTCCTTCTCTTATTGGTAGGAACCAAAAAGTTTTCCCCACTTGGTGTTCAGGGCATGGTCCCGCTGCAATCTTTTCCCCTTCAAGGGCCACCAGATGAAATCGTGGTAGAAGTAAGAACCAAAGATGAAGAAGTAGACCAGAGGCGTGCGAACAAGTATCTTCTGGAGCGCCTTCAAAGGCCCGAACCAGATGGCGTCTCCGACTTTGCTCGCCATGTTGTCCCCCACGGAGAAGCCGAAGTTAAGGGCAGAAACATCCTCGCCAAAAATCTCAATTTCTTCGATCCTTCCCACTCCCAACCCAGTCTCATGGGCCAGACGAATAAAATCGATAGACATGGGGTCGAATCCCATCATCCTGGCCGCTACCGCATCGATAGCCACAGAGTCTGCGCTTGCCAGCAAGTAATCCTTCTCCACCGGGATCATGGTCCTCGGCCCCGGTCCGCTTCCGCAGAGCGTGCCGTCCATGACGGCGAAGATACCCGTGTGGATTTCCTTTTGAATGGCAAGGAGGTCCACCAGGGTTTGATGAATCCAACTGTGGGTGTAGTGCCGCTTTGTGTTGAGGAGTCCCCCGAAGGCATTCTTCATGGCGCCCGTCGTCGTGGTGTATATATGAGTTTTGACCGTAGGCAGATGGATGATGTTCTTCCCCATAAAATATTCGGGAATCCTGATCCCCTCTGGGAAGATTTTGTCCAACACCCGCATTGCGGCCTTGGGTTCGTATCGTACCCATGAAATATCACCGGGGTCGAAATTATAGACTCCCCTGACCCCGTATTTCTTATAGATCGGCGTCAACCGGTTCAGCCTGCCCCCCTTGTAAGGGTCAGTAACAACGGTATTATTGTGCACCGCTACGATATCGCGGTAACCTGCGTCCTTCAGCGCCCGGATTACACCCTCCAACTGCCACGGCGTCGTATTCGCACTCAAATACGGCAGATGCCATGAGATATTGTCCTTAAGGATCGTCACTCGATCCTTTGGCAAGGCATCCTGGAAACCAGCCAGCTCCATCAGGCGCCGCACGTCGTCGAGAACGCACTCGGGCTTAGTCTTATAAACGGCCACACCCATTGTTATCTCCATTTCTTACTTGCCTTTCCGGCGAGATGCGGCAACATCAGTGGGTGACACAAGGATTCTAGGGGAAGCCAACTTATCTTAAGCCCACTATCAACCCTCCAGCACTCTCACCATTAGGCCCAACTTCTTGGCCTTTCTCACAAGCCGTCGCCTCTTTCCAACCACAATAGCTTCTCTGCATTTTTCCCATACGGGCAGATCGGCCTCGGCATTTCCCGCATAGTCAAACCCCTTCAGCCCAAATCGCTCCTTCAGGGCGTGGGCCTTAACGCTTCCGCGTAGATTCCGAATTCCGTCACTGCCCAGGACCTCGTCAAAGATCCCCAGGTAATCAGCTATCGTTTTCCCGATGATCACATCAGATGCCGTGGCTAGCAGAAGGTAGCGACCCTTGTCTTTTGCCTTTCTCAGCATGTCCAACAGTGCCGGATTGTATGGCAGGGACGCCGGATCGAGTTCCATCCGAAGCACAAGTTGCCGTTTCAGATATGCCTTCCCCTTTAACAACCAAAAAGGCATGAGGACGCAACGGAACGGAGCCGACCGCATGAGGGCCATTACCGACTCCACCAGCATATCGGTCTTGATTAACGTTCCGTCAAGGTCTACACACAGGGGAACACCCTTGTCCTCAGAACGTCGTTGTCCGGCCATTTTCCTGACGGACGAAAACGAATCTTTTGTCCAGTCTATATTTGATGAGGTATCCAATCGTGAGTCCTATTGTCGCACCAACAAACTTCGCGGGTCTCCCGGAGAAGAGGGCGTTGAAGGAAAGCTCGAATCCCCAGAAAATCAAAGTAGTAACGACGCCCATCACAGAGTAGAGGACGAACTTCCCCAAATTATCCACGCGGTTTTTCACTTGATAGTAGAAGATATATTGCTTGTCCAGCACGTACTTTACGATCAGCCCGGCAAGTGTGCCAAGAAACATCGCAGCGTAGAGACTGTAAAGCCTGGCGTATAAAGCCAGCGACGCCCATTGGCAGACAACATTTACCGCCATGGCAATCAAGGCAAAAACCGCATATTTCAAGGCAATGCTATTAAGCGCGCTTCCAGTATATGATGAACATGAATGCAAATATCCACCCTACGAGCGTGAGCTGAATGAGACGGTCCTTATAAAGAATCTCTGTCGGCGAACCGCTCCTCTTCTCCACGTGGGTCAACTGCAGATACCGCAGGATCCCGAGGATTACAAACAGCGTTGTGAGATAGAGCTTCTCCGTATGGAATTTGGCTATCACCTCGGCAGACACGGTATACATGATATAGGAAACGATGTTCACCGCTGCCATAATCATCATTGCCGCGTCGATGAACGACAGGGTGTAGCCGTCTAACGCCTTTCGCGTTTTCACGCCCGACTCTTCGAAGATAAGCACGTCGTCCCTGCGCTTTGCAAAGGCAAGGAGGAGGGCCAAGAGGAAGGTCATGATGACGATCCACATGGAGATCGGTACGTGACCCACAGCGCCCCCGATGAGGATGCGAATAACATAGCCCGCAGAAACGATGAAGATATCCAGGACGGGAACGTGCTTGAGACCAAGGCTGTAAGCGAGATTGATGACAAGATAAAGGCCGGCCGGGGCCGCCACAGACAGACCAAGCCCCAAAACCAGGGCAAGACCGGCCGCGCAAAGAAAAAACGCCAGGACGAGGGCCGCCGCGACCGATACCCGGCCAGAGGCAATGGGCCGGTCTCGTTTCTTAGGATGGGCCCTATCCGTGTCCCGGTCCCTGACATCATTGAAGATATAGATTGCACTGGCAAGGAGGCATAGAGAAATGAAAGGAACGAAGGTCTTCGAGAGGAGACCGAGGTCTGATAGGCGACCCGCAAAAAAGGCAGGGAGAAAGATAAAGAGATTCTTCACCCACTGCTGCGGCCGCAGAAGCGTAACATAATTCCTCATTTTATGTTTGTTAGCCATCGCCCGGTTTGAGCACTTTCTTCGGCGGCGCGAAATTCA
>CAVTDX010000101.1:0-41113 GCA_963733345.1 uncultured delta proteobacterium | reverse complement strand
ACCCCGAAGGAAAGGGTGCAGAAGCTCGGCTGATGGAGAGCATCTATTTCAGCGCAGTGAAGATGCTGCTCGGCCTCGCCGCGATGGTCTGCGCCGCGGCGGTCCTCTATCGGTACATGGGAAAATGGCGCGTGAGCCTCGCGCCTAAAAGCAAGAGCTACGGGTTGCAGAAGGTGGAGACCGTGCATCTGGGATACAAGAAATTCGTCTCGGTCCTCGAGGTCAGGGACCACGTGCTTGTCATCGGGGTGGGCGACAAGGAGATGGCCCTTCTCACGCAATGGAAAAAAGAGGAGGCGCGAAGTGAGGCTCTTTCTCGCAGCCCTCGTAGCGCTTTCCCTGCTTTTGGCGGCCCTCTTGTGCATGGCGAGGCCGGGCCACGCCGCGGCTGCCGATAAGGCCTCCGGCCCGACGAAATCGGACCTCTTCGGCTCGCTCGTGGGGAGCAACGGGAACAAGAACCTCATCAATATCGTCATCGTCCTCACCATCCTGACCTTCGCCCCGGCTGTGCTGCTCCTGATGAGCTCCTTCACGAGGATCGTCATCGTCCTCTCCTTTCTGCGGCAGGCCATAGGGGTGCCCCAGTTGCCTCCTAACCAGGTCATTCTGGGTCTTTCGTTATTTCTCACTTTTTTCATCATGGCGCCGACCTACGAGAGGATCCAGACCGCTGCCCTCGGACCCTTCATGAACGACCAGATCGGCTATGAAGAGTTCCTGGGCAGGTCGTCCCAGGAGCTGGGCGCCTTCATGCTGAAATTTACCAAGGAGAAAGACCTGGCCCTCTTCATGAACATCGGGGGATATCAAAGGCCCGCCAACGAGAAGGATATACCATTCAAGGTGATCGTGCCGGCCTTTGCGATCAGCGAGCTGAAACGGGCCTTCCAGATCGGCTTTCTCCTCTATATCCCCTTTTTGGTCATCGATATGGTGATCGCGAGCGTCCTGCTTTCCGCGGGGATGATGATGCTGCCGCCCGTCTTTATCTCGCTGCCGTTCAAGCTGATGCTCTTCGTGATGGTCGATGGGTGGAACCTGCTTACGGGCTCCCTCGTGAAAGGTTTCTTTTAGGAGGCTAAAAAGTGAGCCAGGACCTGGTAATTCAGATATTCAGAGATTGTTTGAAGACGGCGCTCCTTATCGCGGCGCCCCTCTTGGGCGCGGCCATCGTCGTCGGCCTCACCGTCAGCATATTCCAGGCCGCGACCCAGATCCATGAAACGAGCCTGGCCTTCGTGCCCAAGATACTGGCCATCGTCGTCTGTCTCATCGTCCTGGCGCCGTGGATGTTGCAGGTCCTCGTGGCCTTTGCCGCGGGGATCATATCGAACATTCCCGTGTACGTGAGGTGAGGCGATGATTGACATCACCCTCGAGGCGCAGACGTTCATTCTCGTCTTTTTCCGGGTCGTCTCCATGATCTGGTTCATGCCCCTGTTCGAGTCGACGAGCGTCTCCGCGGTCTACAAGGCGGGTCTCTCGTTGCTTATCGCCTTCCTCCTTTTTCAAGCGGCGCCGGCCCCCGCCGATCTGCACGGGGATGCCTTTCTTCTCATGATCGCCGTGGGGAAGGAAGTCCTTGTCGGCCTTGCCATGGGGTTCTTTGTGAGGGTCCTCTTCTCGGCCGTGAGCGCCGCCGGGGAGGTGATTTCCATGCAATCGGGTCTCTCCTTCGCCCGCACCATGGGCGCCGCGGCATCGTCGCAGCAATCGACGGTCCTCGAACAGTTCCAGAGTTTGCTCGCCGCGATGATCTTCTTGGGGATAGATGGGCATCACGTGCTGCTGCGAGGCATTGCGAGGAGCCTCAGGGACGTGCCCCCCGGCGCGATCGCGGTCAAGCCGGCCCTGTTCGAGTTCATGACGGCGGCGACGGGAAAGTTGTTCGGGGCGAGCCTTAGGGTCTGCGCCCCCGTGATCGCGACGCTCTTTCTTATGGAGGTCGCCTTAGGCATTCTGGCGCGGTTGATCCCTCAGGTAAACGTCTTCATCGAGGGCGCCTCGATGAAAATCCTCGTGACCTTTGCTATGCTGGCGTGCGCCCTCAACCTGATCGTTCCCGTGATTGCAGGGCTTTTCAGGGGCCTGGACGGCCAGATGCTGAGCGTCGTCAGGGCCGTGAGATGAGGAAAAGGTAAAGGGCATGGCGGAGAGCTTCCAGGAAAAAACCGAGCAGCCAACCGAGAAGCGGCTTTCGGACGCGCGAAAGAAGGGGCAAGTGGCGCAGTCGCCGGAGCTTGCCTCCAGCTTCGTGATCCTCTTCATCTCGGTCTTCCTCTACGCAGCCACGGCCAGAGGCTTCGGGAAGATGTTCGCCCTCTATGCCCATTGCGTCGCGAACTCGAATATCGAGCTCGACGCGGCGAGCGTATCCGAGACTCTCTTCTTTGCCGCCCGTCAATGGTTCGAGATGGTGGTTCCCGTCTTTGCCCTGCTCGTCGCCATCGGGGTCTTCTCCTCGTTAGTGCAGACGGGCTTCATATGGAGCCTGGAGCCGCTGATCCCAAAGCTTGAGGTCCTCGACCCTTTCGGCGGCCTGAAAAAGCTCTTATCCTTGCGATCGCTCTTCGAGGTGCTGAAAGCCCTCGTCAAGCTGGGCGTCCTCGTCTACGTCGTCTATTCCCTGGTCGCGAGAGAGCTGCCCGCCATACTCTCCTTAGGAAGTCAGGACACGTCGTCGATCATCGGTTGCATCGGGCGGACGTGCTTCAGCCTGGCCGTCAAGCTGGGCGTCATCTTCCTCTTCGTTGCGGGTCTCGATTATGTGAGGCAGAGATGGCAGCAGAAGAGGGACCTCATGATGACGCACCAGGAGATAAGGGAGGAGTTGAAAGAGAGGGAGGGCAGCCCGCTGGTGAAATCGAGGATGCGCAGCCTCCAGAGGGAAATGGCGCGCAGGAGGATGATAGAGGACGTGAAGAAGGCTGAGCTGGTAGTGACGAACCCGACGACCTTCGCGGTGGCCATAATGTACGTCGCGAAGGAGATGCCTGCGCCTAGGATCGTCGCCAAGGGAGGCGGGTTCGTCGCGGAGCGGATAAAGGAGACCGCAAGGCAGCACGGCGTTCCGATCATCGAGAACAAGCCCGTGGCGCGCGCTCTCTTTTACGCGGTGAAGATAGGCGACTACATTCCCGAGTCATTCTACGTCATCGTCGCGGAGCTGCTTGCCCAGGTCTACAAGCAAAGGAAGAAGGTGGTTCTGTGATGGAAAAGCTTGCGATCCAGTTACGGGAGAAGGGCGACGTCGTTATCGCTTTCAGCGTCGTGTTCGTCATCCTTATCATGCTCATTCCTCTCAACCCCTTCCTTGCGGACATGTTCCTGACGGTGAGCATCTCTCTGTCATTGCTGATACTCTTTGTGGGGATGTACATCCGGCGGCCCCTCGACTTCTCGGTCTTCCCCTCGGTGCTGCTGATCACGACGCTCTTCAGACTCTCCCTGAACATCGCCTCCACACGGCTGATACTGCTCCACGGCGACGAGGGTCCGCAGGCGGCGGGCAGGCTCATCAAGGCCTTCGGCACGTTCATAGTCGGCGGGAATTACGTGGTGGGCTGCGTCGTATTTCTCATCCTGATCATCATAAACTTCGTCGTCATCACAAAAGGCGCAGGGAGGGTTGCGGAGGTGGCCGCGCGGTTTACCTTAGACGCGATGCCCGGCAAGCAGATGAGCATCGACGCGGACCTGAACGCCGGGCTCATCGACGACGCGGCCGCGAGAAAAAGGAGGCATGCCGTGGAGGTCGAGGCAGACTTCTACGGGGCCATGGACGGGGCGAGCAAGTTCGTCAGGGGAGACGCGATAGCCGGCATCATCATTATATTCGTCAATATCCTGGGCGGTTTCGTCATAGGGGTGCTGCAGAAGGGCATGCAAGTGTCGGAAGCCCTGAGCGTCTACACGATCCTGACCATAGGCGAGGGCCTGGTGAGCCAGATACCGGCCCTCGTCACATCGACGGCTGCGGGCATCATCGTCACCAGGGCGGCCAGCGAGGCGAACCTGGGCAGGGACGTGGTCTCCCAGATGTTTGCCCAGCCGAAGGCAATCCTCCTCGCCTCCATCATAATACTCTCCATAGGCTTCGTGCCGGGCATGCCCTTCATGCCCTTCATGGGCCTCTCCACCATGACTTTTGCCGTGAGCTACATTGTCAACAAAGCCAAACAGGAGGAAGCGGCGCCGGAGGCGGGCCTGCCGGCCGTGGAGAAAGAGAAGGAAGAGACGGTTCAGCCTATCGAGATCCTGGAGCTGGAGATAGGCTACGCCCTCATCCCCATCGTCGACGCGGAGCAGGGCGGAGAGCTCCTCGACAAGATAAGGGCCATAAGGAAGCAGATGGCCATGGAGCTCGGCATCGTTGTTCCCCCCATGAAACTGAGGGACAACCTCCAGTTGAAGGCCGGCGAGTACGTTGTCCAGCTGAAAGGCATAGAAGTGGGCAGGGGCGAGCTTCTCCTCGGCCACGTCCTTGCCATGAGCCAGGATGGCGATCAAAAACCCGCGGAGGGCGTGCAGACGCGCGAGCCCGTCTTCAACCTTGAGGCATGGTGGGTCAAGGAGAAGGACCGCGAGAAGTGCATAGCGCGGGGTTTTACCATAGTGGACCACCCGACCGTCATTGCCACCCATCTCACGGAGATCGTGAGGAACAACGCCTACGAGCTGATGACCCGCCGGGAGACGCAAAAGCTGGTCGAATCGATCTCCGCAACCCACCAGAAGGTGGTGGAAGAGCTGACTCAGAACCAGGTGAGCATGGGCATAATCCAGAAAGTGCTTCAGAACCTGCTCAGGGAACAAGTGTCCGTCAGGGACCTGGTGACGATCTTAGAGGCCGTGGCGGACTCCTGCGGGACCATCAAGGACCCCGACATCATCACGGAATATGTGCGTCAGCGGATGGCGCGGAGCATCCTGAAGCCGTACCTCGTCGACGGCGTGCTCAACATCATGATGCTGGAAAAGTCGCTGGAAGAAAAGGTGATTGCCGGTTTCCAGTCCTCGGACCAGGGCGGCTTCCTCCCCCTCGATCTCGCTTTCGGCCAGAAACTGGTCGAGAAGATCGCGGAAGAAACGAAGAAAACAATGTTGAAGAGCCTCCAGCCCGTCCTGCTCGTCCATCCGATCATCAGGCTGAAGCTTAGGAGGTTCCTCGAAAGGCATTTGCAGGGCGTCGCGGTCATCTCCCACAACGAGATCCCTGCCCAGATAAAGATACAATCGACGGGAATAGTGAAGATGGGCGAGCAGTAGCTTTATCACATTGAATTGAGGTGCATACCGTGAACCAGTCATTATCCGCACCCGACATGATCAAGAGAAGGCGGACTATCTCCATCACATCCGGCAAGGGAGGCGTGGGGAAATCTTCCATCGTCTCTAACATGGCGTATCTGTTGACCGCCATGGGGCAGCGTACGTACATATTCGACGCCGACCTTTCATTGGGCAATATCGATGTCATGCTCGGCATGGCGCCCAAGTGCAACATAAGGGACCTGTTGGAAGGCAGGAAACATATCGCCGACGTTGCGGTCGAAGGGCCGTTCGGCATAAAGATCATTCCGGCCACCTCCGGCGTCTCCGAGCTTTCCCATCTGACCATGGAGGAGAGGCAGATACTCGTCTCTTCTTTCAGGGAGCTGCCGGAGTACGACTTCCTCATCGTGGACACCTCGGCCGGCCTGTCGTCGAACGTCGTCTATTTCAACGCCATAAGCGAGGACATTTTCGTCGTCGTCACCCCGGACCCGGCGAGCGTCACCGATTCCTACGCGGTAATAAAGGCGCTCCGGGGCAAGACCGGTCAGAAGAACTTCAATATCATCCTGAACCTGGTTAGAGACGAAAACGAGGCCCTGGACGTGTTCAAGAAGATCGTCGCCGTGGCGGACAGGTTTCTCGACGTCTATCTTGATTTCTTCGGCTATATCCCTGCGGACGACAACATCGGCGCCGCTACGAGGAAGCAGAAGCTCTGGGCGGAGCATTTTCCTCGGACTGCTGCGACAAAAGCGCTTGCCAGAATTTGCGAAAGATTGGTGAGGCGATGTTGAATAAAGCCTACACGAAAATCGATAAGGACCAGCGGGAAAAAGTCATCGAGGAATTCCTCCCGGTCATCAAGCACCTCGCCTATAAGATGTCCAGGGGATTCGAGGGCGACAACCTGACGGACGACCTCATCTCGGCGGGGATCATCGGTGTGCTGGAGGTGATGGAGAAATATGACGCGTCGAGGGGGGCGAAGCTGAACACCTTCGCGTACCTGCGGATACGGGGGGCGATGATAGACGAGCTCCGCTCTAGGGACTGGTTCCCCAGGAGCGCGAGGGCCAAGGCGAAGAAGATCCAGGAAGCGGCCAGAAAGCTGGAGCATGAGATGGGCAGGTACCCTGACGAGGAGGAAGTGGCAGCCGAGGCTCGAACATGGAGCTCGGCGCCTATCTTTCCATGCTCCGAAGCTGCGGCAACCTCTCTGTGGTCAGCATCGAGGATGTGAGCGACGCCGTGGGCGAGAGCAGGGACAGGGTAATCGATTACGTCCTCGACGACGAGGATAGTCCGGAAAGATACGCCGAGTTTTCCGAGCTGGAAAGGATACTGGCTCGAGAGATCGACAAGTTGCCGGAAAGGCAGAGAGTGGTCCTCTCCCTCTACTATCGCGAGGACATGAACATGAAGGAGATAGCCAAGACGCTTGGGGTGACGGAGGCCAGGGTGTGCCAGATACACAGCCAGGCGACATTGAACCTGCGAGGGGCGATGAAGGAGCATTTTGAGCCATAGGCCCAAACCGGACGCCCTAGACGATGCCTTCGGGAGATGAAGAAGCCTTCCATAGCCGCGCATTGCCGGCGCCATGGATTACCCCGGCAATGCGCGGCCTCGCTATCCTTATTCTTTCAACGTCTCGTTTTCGCCCTTCTCCGCCTTTCGGGAGACGGCATCGATTACTTTCTGCAATCCATATTTGTCGATCATCGATTCCAATCCTACCTCCATTTCGTCCAGTTTCACTTCTTCGTCCACTTCTTCTTCCCTCTCTTCGTAGACTAAGACATTGTTGAGGCACCACTGGACGCAGAGCGGTTTTTCTTCGCCTTCGCACATATCGCATTTGAGAGGGAGGCCGGAATCGGCTCTTTGAATATGTCCCTGGAAGGGCACGCGGCCCTGCAGAAGCCGCACTCGTCGTATTCCTTTCCGTCAATCGTGTATACGTCTCTGCCCATGCACTCTGCCGGCGCATACTCGCCCGCGAATACCGGAAGCCATATGTCTTTCAGCCGGTGACTGATCACCTGAACGCGGGACCTTGCCGGATTGATGCTGCTGTATTTCGGCGTCGCGTGGAAGCTGGAGCAGGCTATCTCGCAGCCCCTGCAGCCGTTGCATTTATCGGCATCGATCTTGATTGTCTTGATTTTTTTCTTAATCTTGGCCATCTTTTAATATCCCTCTCCTTTCTAAGTCTTGAGCAACATAGCCCAGGTCCAGTTCCTCCAGTTTTTCTTTCGTAGGAATGCCGTTCATGTTCCATCCCTTGAATTTGTAATACGTCGACAGGAGGTTTTCTTCGATGTCGGGGAATCTCTTTTTCCAGTGGTCTTGAGGCGGCTTTTCATCGGCCCTCGTCATGCCTCTCCTGCTATTTACCGCCCTGTGCAGATTCCGGCTCCTGTTGGCTATTTTCTTCAGTCCGGCTTCATCTATGTCCATCCCGCTGGCTGCCGAGATTAATTTCGGGTAATTGTGTATGTGATAGGGAGGCTTCAGGCAGAATGACGACATGCCGGCGCAGATGCCGCAGGCATCGTCGATGTTGTGCAGCATCTCCATCCAATCCACAATCTCGGCTGCAATTTCGGGGGTCGGGTAAGTCGGATTCGCGAATTCTCCGCGCATTTCCCAGTCGAGCAAGTATTGTTTGAAATGGTCGTCGGGAAGCTGGGGCCAATCCCTGACGAAGTCTTCCCGCTGCTCTCTCGTGGGGAAGGGCACCTGGGGCCATTGCCCTTCAATTTGGGTAATGCTTATCTTCTCGTTGGTAGAATACATGAGGAAATAGAGAGGGTCCATCATTCCCAGCTTGAGGGGGAGCTGTTCATGTTTCTTGATGGTATTGTGATCGAATTCTTCCGCGCCGTTGCCTATCTTCCGGGCCGCAGCGTAGACGCCGTCGGCAAGAATGTCTCCTATTCCTTCCCGCCGAACAACCCTGTCGAGCAGCCAGAAGAACCTCCCCTGGTTGTCGGACGGGCATCCTTCAAAGTCCTTGTCGGTGAGAATGCCGGCTTCGTAGAGCTCGACGGCAAAGGCCAAGACCTGCGGGGTCGAGAACGAGTTCACCCCGTACTCGGTCGCGCGTTGAAGGATTTCCCAGGCGAAATCCAGGTCGTCTACATAGGCCGCCATTGCATAGGTTAGTTTGCCGAAGCATTTCGCCATGTATCGCGGATTATCCTTGTGGGAAATCAATGCCCCGCAGTGCTGCGGACAGTTATAGCAGCTTATTAATCGCCTTATGGCGGCGTGTTGACTCTTCGACCAGGACTCATTGATTTCGTCGGTCCAGAAGTCCTTTCTCCGGCGGCGGGCATTTCCCCAGGCGAAATTTTCAGTGTGCCACTTCTCGTCGGTATGCACCATCTCCTGGGGAGACCCAATCCCGGACAGTATGGTCATGACGTCCTGAATGGGATTTGCGTTCCGGAAATTTATGTATTCCGTCACGCCCTTCATAAGCTCCATGAACTCAGCCCCCCGGGCAAGGTTGACGTCCCTGGTCCCGCGCACGGCTATCGCTTTAACCTTCTTGTCTCCCATGACGGCACCTCCGCCGAGCCTGCTGGCGCTCGACCTTGCCTGCTCGATGGAAGCCGTAAAGACCTTGTTTTCACCGGCCAGGCCGATAGCCGCCACCTGGGCCTTCGGCTGGTTCAGCTCCTTCCGGATGAGGTCCTGGGTCTCGACGGCGCCTCTGCCTTTCAGGTGAGTCGCGTCGCGTATCTCCACCTTGTCGTTGTTTATCCATATGTAGACCCAATCGGGGGACTTGTTCCGTAATATCACTTTGTCGTAGCCGGCATACTTCATTTCTGCCGAAAAGAACCCCCCCATCATCGGGTAGGCCAATAAGTTCGACTCGGGAGACATGAACGTCACCACCGTGCGGTTGGCGCTGTAAGCGGGCGTGCCGTTCAAGATGCCGGTGCTGATTATCAACAGATTCTCGGGGTCGAACGGCTTGACTTCGGGGGGAACCCTGTCCCAATGCAGCTTGACGCTCGTGCCGAGACCTCCCAGATGAAGCTCCGTCAATTTCGGGTCGGTTTCCACGCGCTCGATGTTGCCTGTCGCTAAATCGATTTCCAAATAATAACCGGTCTCCGCGTATCTCATGTCTCACTCCTCCGGGTAGTCGCCGCAGCCGTTTTCTTTACTGCTTTGGTTATTTGTGAATTATCTCGCAAGGACCTTGTGAACTATATATCAGGAAGGTCGTTTCTGTCAAGAGCAAATATGGACCGGCAATTTGCTGACTCCTACTATAAGTAACTGAAATTACTATGTTGCGGTTACGGGAAAGGGCGGATGGGGAGACGATAGACGGTCCGTCCCGAAGGCAATCCTTCTCTTTGAGACTCCGGTCGTGGTCCAGCGCCCCCCTGCCGAGAAACGGACAGTCGGCGTCTCCAGGCTCGATTCGGCGATCCCTCTTCGTATCGCGTCGACTTCGTCGAGCATTCGGATGACTTCCAGGTCCGTCGGGCTGCCGCCTTCCGATCTTTGCACCTCGAGGTGCAGCCGGAACTTTCCGTCCCTCGCCCTTGAAACCTCGGCCCGGTAGTCGAGCAGACCGGGGAGCCGAAACAAGGCCTCATCCATCTCGGACAGGGTCAGAGTAAAGCCGGGACCCGTGCGAACGCCTCCGTCCCGCCTGCCCCTTACGCGCTCCATCCGCCTCAGGAAGCTGCCGCAGGGGCAGGGCCCGGGGATGATGCGGGCGATGTCTCCGGTCCTGTAACGTATGAGAGGCATGCCTCGTCTGTTCAGGGTCGTAAAGACCACCTCGCCGACCGCGCCATCGGGACACGCCTCTCCTGTCTCGTGATCGACCACCTCGAAGAAGAGATCGGCCTCCCTTAAGTGATAGCCGTCCAAAGCCTCGCACTCGACGCCGCCGCCGAGGCCCATCTCGGTCGCGCCGTAATGGGTGAACACCAGGCAGCCCCAAACCTCCTCCAGGGTCTTTGCGATCGGCCTCGGGACGTAGTCCGTGCTCAGGAGGATGCTTTCTATGCGGCCTTTTCCGATTGCGTCCCCCGCGCGCGAGCGGGCCATGGCGAGCACCTGAACGGGGATGCCGACGAGGCAGTGGGCGCCGAAGGAGGCGACCGCGGAAGCGGCGTGGATGGGGTCCGTCACGGGGCCGTAAGGCAGGGCCTGAACATCCATCCTTCGAAGGCCCCGTACGAGGAGGTCCCCGACGCTGTCCGGTCTGGCGCAGGGAAGAAGGACCGCCGCTCTCCGGCCCGGCCTCACAAGGGTCGCCATGCCGCGATGGAAGAAGTCCATGGTCAGCTCCAGGTCCCCTTCGGTGAAAAAGAGTCGCTTTGCCTCCCCCGTGCTGCCGGAGGTCCGGAGGGTCACGATTCTTGCCACATCGTCCTGGCGAACCGCTAAAAAACCGAAGGGGTCGCCGGCGAGATCCGTCGGAGCGGTGAGGGGGATGCGGGCGATTTCGGAAAGGGCGGACAGATTCTCGGCCGGGATGGAGGCCAGACGGCGACGGTAGAAAGGCGCATTGCGGCGGGCGTAATCGATGGTCTCGTTGACCCTCCGGAGCTGGCAGTCTTCGAGGGCTTTGAGAAAGGAACGGCCCGCCGGTCCGGGGCCGATGCCGGTCTTTTCCCTGATCCATGCCTCCAGGGGAGTGATGCCGATCACGCCGGCCCCTAGCCGTTCCGGTGGGGGTAGAGGCGCCTTCCTTCTCTGGAGGAGAGGTTGTAGGCGCAAAACGGGATAAGCCTGCCGTCCGGGGATGCGACCGATATGCAACAACCCTTGAGCCGCTCCAAATCGAGGTTGTCCGCATCCTGGAAGGCCATGGCCGATATGGTGAAACTCCTGGCGGCGGCCTCTTCGAGAAAGGCATCCAGGTCAAGGGCGCCTTCGACCCGGGTCGGCTTCGGAGGGGTCCCGCAGCAGCAGGGCGCCTCTTTTGCTAGCCTCGGCGGGCCGGAAAGCGGCGCCTCGAACGGCAGTCTCCAGCGGCGCGACACGGTCTCTACGGTCCTACCCGCTCCTCCCGCGTCGGGGTCCGCCGAACAGCAGCTATCCCCCTGCGCCGTTATTAACGGTCTTAAGCCGCCGCCGGTCGAGTGCAGGTACGAGGCGTGGAAGGAACAGTGGGCGTGTTCGCATCCGGGAGGGGAAAAGTCGGCCGTATCCATAAGGCCCTCCGTCTGTTCCTCGAGAGACCTCATCAGCTCCGGCAGGGTGAAGCGGCCTTCGTCGCCCACCTGCTCGGGGAAGCGGCCGAAATAGCTGATAGGCTGGAAATGGACGCCCCGCACGGCGGGGGTGAGCCGCAGGGCCAGCCGTACGATGTCCCCGATAGAGTGCGTGTTCACCCCCTTTACAAGGGTAGGGACCATGACGACCCCGAGGCCGGCTTCTCCGCAATTCGTGACGGCCCGGAGCTTCTGATCCAGGAGCGCTCTTCCCCGCAAAAAACGGTAGACATCGTCGTCGAGTGCGTCGAACTGAAGAAAGACCGATGAGAGACCCGCGGCCCGGAGCCCTCTCGCGTAGTCTAAGTCTGCGGCAAGACGGAGGCCGTTGGTATTGACCTGGATAAAGGAATAACCGACCCTTCGCGCAATATCGACGATATCCGGAAGGTCGTCCCGCAAGGTGGGTTCACCCCCCGACAATTGGAGGTTGCACGGACCTGCCGCAGCAAAAGCCCGCTCCAGCAGCCGCGAGATGGTCGCAGGCGATGGGTCGGCCTCCTCCCCTCGGCCGGAATCGGCAAAACAGACGGCGCAATACAGGTTGCACCGGTCCGTTACCTCGACCAAGACCGAACAGGGAAGCTGTTCGTGGACGGCGCAGAGGCCGCAGTCGAAAGGACAACCCTTTGCGACAGTCCCGTAACAGAGACTCCGGATGGACGGGGTTTTTCGACCGCCGCCAATCGGCCATCGACGGCTCTCCGCGCCATATGACGGTCCTGAAGACCCCGTGATCGGTACACTCTTTGACTAAAAAGACCTGGTCGCCCTCGAAGGACCGGGTCGCTTTGATCCTCTTGAGACAGACAGGACAAAGGCTTTCGGTCTCGTTTGGACAGGCTTTTTCCATGATGGTCATCCCTTCTTGCCTACCGCAGGGTCGAACCCGCGGCTCGTGAGGATATCCATGCATTTCCGATAGACGTCGGCCACGATCCGGCCGCATATGCTCCGGTCGGGGAATTTTTCCAGGATCTCGCCGCATCGCGTCCCGCCGTACTCGCGGCCTGAGGCCCTGAACCAGTCTACGAGCTCTCCCGCCATCGCCGTGTACCGGTCGTCCGGCGCCTCTTCGCCGCTTCCCTTGCCCGCGTAAAGCGAGATGAGGCAGGCGCCCCCCGACAGGGCGCCGCAGACCTCCCCGCTCCCGTTAATGCCGAAGCAGAGGCCGCCCATCGACCTGACCAGGTCGGCGTTGGTCTTGCCCTGGGCCTCCAGTGCGAGGATCAGGATGATCTGGGCGCAACAGAACCCCCCGGCCTTCAGTCCCATCAACCGGAAGACCATGTCGTCCATCAGTCCGGGCTCGCCCGGGAGGCTACTTGTCTTCAAGGGCCTGCTCCGCCTCGGCCATCTTCCCCGTTGCCAGCTCTTCCGATATCAGCATCGACCCGCACCGGGGGCACGCAGGAAGATCGAGGGCGAAGATGGTATGGAAATACTGAAGCCTGACCTTTTGCACCTCAAGGCGCGCCTTGCACTGGTTGCAGATCCATCCGGCGTCGCCGCCGGATTGCGTCTCTCCCGTCATAATCCGCGCCCTCTCTTCATCTCCATCCTGTGGGAATAGGCCCTATGCACCTGATAGTCCTCGCCGACTGCGCTGTATTCCACCCAGTAGGTGACCCTGTCCGGCCTGAAAGATGCGAGAGACCGGCCGATGGAAGGGTTGACGAACTTCTCCCCGGTGGTCTCGGCATGGTGGATTACCTTTTGCACGTCCTCTCTGAGGATCCGCCGGTCCTCCATCAGACGCCCGACTTCCTCGGAGATACGCAGACTTATTTGCTCATACTCATTCATCTGTTCCTCGGTCCTGCCCCGGACCACTTTCGGGAAGTCTTTTCCGCCGGATGATGCTTGCCTTCGCGGCCTTGAAAATACCTACCGCGTTGCGGAGATATTGTCAAGAGTCGCCATCGTGAACAAAACCGGCCGTGTTTTCAGGAAGGCGGAGGAGGGGACGTTCTCCTTTATCTTTTGCCTAATGTAAACACCAAAGCGGGCCGGGGCAAAAGGCGCTCATAGCGCCTTGCCGGGCGAGTCGCATTATACTGTAGATGAGGCGCGGGAAATTCCGGACGGAAGAGAGATGGACAGCCGGGAATTGAACGACAGGATCGTCGAGAAAGGCGGGGAGCTGCTCGGGATGCCCGAAGGGGGGAAGCCCGATTTGTTCGTGGAGGGGCGATGGGTCGGCAAAATAATGGGCTGGGCAGGCGGCAATGCTATTCGCATCCGAAAGGGCAAAAAGGATCGTTACGTATATCACGAAGCTTGAACGGAGAAAGTCCGGCAATTCTATCGATTGCCGGAAGAAAGCTGCATCGTGAAGGCTGCGATCCTGCCGACCTGGTCGGCACTTGACCCTGCCATTCGGAGTGACTATTTTCCCTGTAACTGGAAACAAACACGCGGACTGGATAAGGATCGCACGTGGTTCCTTCAATGCTTTCAAGGCATGGTCCCCCGATTGCATCCTTCGGTTGGCGTCGTTCAACAACTTTTCATAGGGTGTGCTGAAAATGAAAACAGCGTGTCTCGCCCTGTTTCTTCTTCTCCTCATGCTGCCTCAAGGCTCAGCCTTCTCGGAAAAGATCGGGGACAGCCCTCAGAGAAGGCTTACGGGGCATCTCAACATATACTACGATGCGATGATTGCGTCTATTCGCGATTCAGAATCTATTCTGATATTTGGTCCTGGTGAGGCAAAGGGCGAACTAAAACGGCCTTGGCGGGCGCATCGTAGGCATTGAAGGGCAATGATTAGAGGAAGAGAGATACTTGCCATGGAGTGAAAGCCATGAGACCAAAAAGAAAAAGGGGTCTTGCTATCGCCGGCGGCGTTGTCGCCCTGATCGTAATCGCCGGAATCGTTGCTGCACTGCTCTTCAATATCAATGCTTACAAGTCGAAGATCGAAACCGCCGTTTCCGAAGCGAGCGGTCTGGATGTCAGGATCAATGGAAAGATGGGGCTCTCTTTTCGTCCCTTTGGCGTGTCGGCAAGAGATATCCATGTCGCCGGCGGGGGAGCCGAACTCCTCTCCCTCGAAAGCCTAAAAGTAGCGGTGGAGTTGACGCCCCTGCTGAAGAGGCAGCTCGAAGTCACCAGTTGTGAACTTATCAAACCGGTCGTCGCCATCGTGAAGGATACTCAGGGGAAGTACAACTTCGAAAGTCTTGAAAGGAAATTGGCGGAAGGGCCGGCCGCGGCTTTCAGTTTGAAACATCTCGAGCTGTCCGAAGGGGCGCTTGTCTATCTTGACAAGAAGACGGGTGAAAGGACCGAATTGAAAGGAATCGATCTGGCCGTGAAGAACCTCTCGGTAGCGGATACCTCAGGGGAGATTATCAAGAACGTCTCATTCACGGGAAGCTTCGACTGCAGGGAGGTGCTGCGAAAGGACCTCAGAATAGAGAGCCTGAAGGCTTCCGTGAAGGCGGACAGGGGAGTATACTCCCTCAAACCCCTCACCGCGGACGTCCTCGGCGGGAGGGGTGAAGGAGAGGTCACGGCAGACGAGTCGGAAGCCGACGCCATGTATGAAGTCAACGTGAGGGTGTCGAAGCTGGACTTCGAAAAACTCGAGGAGTCCTTCGGCATCAAAAAAGTGATCGGCGGGAAGGGCGATCTCTCTGCTTCCCTGACAGTAAAAGAAAAGGGACGTCGCAATCCGATGAGCAACATTGACGGTACTTTCGCACTCAGGGGCGACAATCTCGTCACTTATACCATGGACCTCGACAAAGTCCTCTCGACGTATGAAACGAGTCAGAAGTTCCACCCTGCCGACCTGGTCGCCTTCTTCGTCGCCGGCCCTCTTGGCGCCGTTGCGCTCAAGGGGTACCGTTATGGGGACTTGTACTACCAGGCCCAGGGAGGAAAGGGCGTCATCACCAGGTTTATCTCCCACTGGACCATAGAGAACGGTGAGGCTAACGCGACGGACTGCGCCCTTGCGACACGCCACAATAGAGTTGCTCTTAAAGGCAAGCTCAATCTTGGCAGCGAGCGATTCGACAATGTCACGGTGGCGCTTCTCGACGACAAGGGATGCCCGATGGTGAAACAAACCATTAGCGGTTCCTTTGAGAATCCCCGCCCCGGCACGGTGAGCGCGGTCGAGTCCCTCGCCGGCCCGTTCTTCGGTCTCTACAGAAAGGCAAAACGATTCGTTCAAGGCGGTAAATGCGAAATCTTTTATAACGGCGCCGTGCAGCAACCCCGCTGACACGCTTCCGGCGCAAATGCGGGACCGACTGGATTACGAGCCATAGTCGCATGCTCACTGACGAGTCGATAGCATCATTGCTGTTCGTATCGGGCTCTGTTCCTCAGCGCCACTATCGCCAGGGAGGCTGCAAGGTCAAGGTTCAGGATACATAATAAGAATGAGGTCAGATAAGGACAAAGTGTATGAAGCCGCAGGCCATCGCGTTTGGAGTCTGTGAGCGGAAGGGGGACAGGCGTGATATGGACTATTTTCGTAATTTTACTGATCCTGTGGCTTCTGGGTTTGGTGAGCGGCCACACGATGGGCGGAGTCATTCATGTCCTGCTGGTCATCGCCATCATCGTCTTAGTGGTCCGGCTTATTCAGGGACGAAGATTGCTTTAGTAGTGCGGACCCTTGTTGGGAGACGGGAGGCATGTGAAAAGGAGGTGGTCAACGGGGCTCAAAGATTGAGTGAATGTTCGACGTCTTTGGCAAAAAAGGTCTTGTAATTAATCATTTTCGCCATCAAATATACTAAAGAGGAGCAGACGTTATGAAAAAGAAAAACATGCTTATCGGCTGCTTGGTCCTCCTTATGCTCGTCGCCGCCCTTGCGGCCTGTGCATCGACGCGCACACACGAAAGCACGGGCGAATACGTGGACGATTCGGTTATCACGACCAAGGTGAAAGTCCTGCTTGCGGAGGATGATTTCCTCAAGTCTTTCCAGATCGGTGTCGAGACTTACAAGGGCGCCGTCCAACTGAGCGGCTTCGTCAATTCTCAGAACTTAGTCGATAAAGCGGCTGAAATAACCATGAGCGTCAAGGGGGTCCAATCCGTAAAGAATAATCTGATCGTGAAATAGGCGGGAGGGGATTCATCGGCCGCTGCAGGAGCCCTCAAACCGGTGAGAACCTTAAACGAGATAAGGAGGGAGAAAGGTAGAAGTGCTCTTCGGTTCATAATTTTGACATCCCGTTGTTGCCGGCGCGACTCCAAAGGAGGCGTTGAGTCACATGAATTTGTCCTCAATGCAACCGACATAGAAAAAAGGCAAAGATTTCGAGCCGCCTTGATTCACTCGGAAAAGGATATGAACAGGGTTTCTCAAAGCGCATCAACCCCTAATCGTAGCCTATGGATTGGGGAAATATCGGGCTTATACAGAGCCTGGAAAGGAGGTCGGATGACATGCATCTAGGTATGTTCGCACACCCAGTGGTTGCTCTAATCGCGGGGATATTGATTCTCCTTGTCCCGAGACTATTAAGTTACATCGTTGCCATCTATCTCATCATAACCGGCATTCTCGGGTTGGTCCATTGATTGGCTCGCGAATCTTCTCTTGCCGGAAAACTATCATCCGAATGGTAGGGAAAATATGAGAGGCCACACGGTGGGCGGGCCATATAATTCATATGCCTGACGGCAAACAAACGAAAGAAGAGACGATGAAGAGAATCATTATGTTGACGATGGTGTTAGTGATTATGCTTGTATCCCTCGGGGGATGTTTTTGGGGATATGGAGGACATGACAGGGACGGAGGACATGACAGGGGTGGAGGACATGATGACCGGGGTGAAGGGCACGACCGGGACGGAGAAGGGGGCGGAGAGCACGAAGGAGAGCGTTAGAAGTGAAGGGGGGAAGGGGAGTCGTGATTCTTGTCATAAAAACCGCGACACGCCCACGTAAGGAAGTGCTGCAAGATAATTTTCGGCTCTGCGGCAGACATAACAGCGCGCTTTTTGCAAGGATCTACAGATGACTTTCCTCGACCGCCTGTGCAGCTCGAACTCTCCGATAACAGTGCTTACGTTCATCGGCCGGGGGACCCTCCGCCTAATAGGCAATTTCGGTGCAATGGCCGTTTTCTTTTCCCTGGCCCTTATCAACATCTTCCGGAGAAAGCAGCTCCCGGAGATCGTGAATCAGGTATTTTATATAGGGGCGAGGTCGTCCCTGATCGTGTTGCTGGTGGGTCTTTTCACCGGCATGGTGCTCGGATTGCAGCTTTTCTACACCCTGGTGAAGTTTGGTTCTGCAGGGGTCCTCGGGTCTGCCATCTCCCTCTCCCTTGTCAGGGAATTGGGGCCGGTCCTCACCGCCATAATGATCGCAGCGCGGGCGGGCTCCGGCATGGCTGCGGAGATCGGGATCCTCCGCATCTCGGAGCAGGTCGACGCCCTGTATACGATGAGGGTCGATCCCGTACGGTATCTGATCAGCCCGCGAATCGCCGCCTCAATCATCAGTTTCCCCTTGCTTACCGCCTTTTTTGATCTGATCGGCATCATCGGAGGATACCTGACCGGTGTCCTGCTGTTAGGAACAAACGGCGGCGCGTATTTTTACCGTGTGCAATCTTCCTTAAGCATGGTTGACATCCGGGGAGGCTTTATAAAGGCCCTTGTCTTTGGCGCGATCATCTCATGCATATGCTGCTTCCAGGGCTATTTCTGTCATATGAGGACCGACGGTTATGGCGCCAAGTCCGTGGGCCTTGCCACGGTCTCTGCCGTCGTCCTCTCGTGCGTCATGATCCTCATTACGGATTACGTCGTCACGTCATTCCTCATGTAAGGATGGTTATGGAAACGCCCCTGATAGAATTCAAGAACGTGTCAAAGCGGTTCGGTGACAAGACCGTGCTCGACAGGGTCAACCTCAGCATCTATGGAAACCAGATTACCACGGTCATCGGAAAGAGCGGCGCCGGGAAAAGCGTGCTTCTCAAGCATATCATCGGGCTCCTCAAACCGGATGAAGGCACTATCGTCTTTCGGGGAAAGCCCGTGAACAAAATGAAAAACATCGAATGGGACCGGTGCAGGAGTGAGATAGCCTACCTGTTTCAGAATAATGCGCTCCTGGACTCGATGACGGTCTTCGATAACGTGGCCTTTCCCCTGCGGCAGACGACCAACTTCAGCAACGCAGATATCGAAAAGCGGGCAGCGATCAGGATCGAGGAACTGGAGCTTGCCGAAGCAGCCGATAAATTCCCGTCCGAGCTCTCCGGCGGAATGCAGAAACGAGTGGCCCTGGCGCGGGCGTTGGCGACGGACCCCAAGATCGTGCTTTTTGACGAGCCGACCACGGGTCAGGACCCCATACGGAAGAACATGATCCTGAGTATGATCGCCCATTACAGGAGAAAGTTTGGATTTACCGCCGTCATGGTGAGCCATGACATTCCCGATGTGTTCTTTATTTCAGATCGGATTATCATCCTCTGGGAGGGAGCGGTCGGCTTCCAGGGGACCTACGAAGAAGCCGTCAGGCTGAAACTTCCCATGATCGACGAGTTTCTCCGCAGCCTTGAAGGGTTCGAGGACGAACTGACGGGCTTGCTTTCAAGGGAGGCGTTCAGGGTGCACTATGCGGCAATGCTGGGGGGCACAGCCACGGTAGCAGCCGTTTCGGCTGCGCTTTTCAGCGTCGAATTCGATTTGCTCCATGAGGCCCTGGGACCGCAGGCTGCAGTGGAAGTCCTGAGGGCGCTTGGCGAATATACGAACAGGCGCTTCAACCCCATTGGGGGTTTTTCCGCCCGTCACAGCAGGGATGAAATTCTCACGATATTCCCCCACACGAGCGTCGATGAGGCACGGCAACTGGTGGCGGACTTTGCGCAGGAGTTGAAGCATGAGGCCATCGACCGCATTCAAAGCATTGCAACGGCAAAGATGGGCGCGGGAATATGTTTTGACATCTATATCCGTGCCGGGGTTGCGGAGGTCTCTTCCGCGGATGCCATCGATCAGATAGTCGAGGAAGCCCGGGCAAAGCAAGAGATTGTTGCAACACACCGATGCGCATCCGGAGGCAACGAGCAATGAAAAAATATTCCATAGAAACGGTGGTCGGCATTTTCATGGTGCTCGGTCTTATATGTGTGGGTTACATGACCGTGAAGCTCGGCAAGGTTTCCCTCTTTGGAAGCGACACCTACCCGCTTTATGCGCGGTTCGCCTCGATCTCCGGACTGAGGGTCGGCAGCTCGGTCGAAATTTACGGGTTTCAGGCGGGCAGTGTGACGAGTCTGGGCGTAGACCAGGAGAAGCAGGCGGGGGTTGTGGGAATGGAAATCAACAAAGGCATGAAGGTGTACGACGATGCGGCGGCAACCATCAAGAGCGCCGGACTCATCGGCGACAAGTATGTGAAAATCGATCCCGGGGGCGCCGGCATTGTCCTGAAACCGCAGGGTATAATCACGCAGACGTCCGTACCCGCGGACATCGAAGACCTTATCGGCAAGTACGCCTTCGGGGACGTGAAGAAAGAACCTGAAAAATCTCCGGAAAAACCGACCAGGTGACTTAAGGGGGATGCCGTGAAAAAATGGCTGGCCGGACTGATGCTTCTGCTTCTCTTCTTGGGTCCCTTTCCTGCTCTTGCGGGTGTCCCGCTCGATACCGTCAAGAACAATGTGAACGGCGTGCTCGACGTGCTGCGCGACCCCAAACTGCAAGGGGAAGCAGGCAAAAAGCTGAAAGAACAGAGAATTGCCGCCGCCGCGGACAAGCTCTTTGACTTCGTGGAGCTTTCGAAGAGGACGCCGGGTCTCAACTGGAACAGTTTTCTGAGGATGGGTTCTGGGACCGGTCGGCATGATCCTCGCGGCGCCCATGACGAGCCTCGTCAAGATCGCGCTTGAAAGTTATGAAGAGACACGGGGGATCGCCTTCATGCTGGGATCCGGCGCCGATATCAAGCACGCCAAAGGGTCCGGGCGGAGGATGCAATAAGGGTTTCAGGGCCCGGATAGAGTCGCCCGGAGGAGAAGAAGAAGCGCATGACCCTTGAATATCTGATCGCGCAATATGGGTACGTCGCGTTGTTTATCGGCGTATTTTTGGAGGGAGAAACAGTTTTGATAGCGGCGGGCTTTGCAGCTCACCTTGGACATCTCAGTCTCACCTGGGTCATGCTTATCGCCTTTGCGGGGAGCCTTTCAGGGGATCAGTTCTTTTTTTTCTCGGACGGATCAAGGGTAAGGCTTTCTTGCAGAGGCGACCCCGTTGGCAGGCAAAGGTCAAAAAGGTGTGGGCGCTTTTCGTGCACTACCGGACGCTCTTGATGCTTGGATTTCGTTTCTTGTATGGTCTTCGTACGGTGACACCCTTCGCAATAGGTTTGAGCGGCGTCAGCGGGATCCGTTTTTTTGGTTGTAATATAATCGGGGGAGCCATCTGGTCGATAGCAGTGGCTTTTGTGGGCTACCTCTTCGGAGCCGTTGCAGGGGCTATCTTGGTCGACGTAAGGAAGTACGAACACTGGATTATTCCCGGACTGCTTTGTGCGGGCGCCTTCATCTGGATTATTTATTTCTTGCACAACCGGTCAAAGGGCCGGCCTAAGCCATGACGTTACGTTTATTATAAGCGCAGGGTACCCATAATGACAGAGAAGTTCCGAGTATTGAACGTGTGCGCAGGCGGCCTCGATCCACAGACGGCAATTTCTTTGTAAAGGAGAAAGTGCTTATGATAATATGGAACGAAAGTCGTTTCGAAGAGGAGAAAGTGCGATGCCTGTCATTCAGGTGCACCTGCCGGAGGGGAGAATGGTTGATCAGAAAGAGAAAGCCAGTGGCCACGGTGACCAATGCCATGGTGAAAAGTCTGGACGTTAAACCGGAGGATGTGCGGATCATTCTTGAGGATACGGCGAGACACGATTATGCGGTAGCGGGCACGCTCATCGTGGACAGGAAGGTCTAAGACAATCCGCTCGTTCAAGTAGAGCGTCAGGCAAATTGCTCATGTCTCGGAAATTCCCGTACGTCTTGTGAAAAGTCTTCTCCAGGAAATAAGCGAGGTAGGACTGGTGGTCGAAACAGCTAAAGGAGAGATGGGCGAAGCGGCGTTTCAACCCGGAAGAACAATCGAAAACATTACACTCAAATTCGCCCCGGATGAGCATGAGAAATACGGAGTCACAAAGATCCCCGATCATCGGTCTGATGATGCGGAAAGAATTACCGAGTGCCTGAGGGAGATTTCGGAGACCATCGAGAAATCACCCGGAAATGTCCCTATAAAGGATATATAGAGGCCCGGACGAGCTGACAGTGCGGGGACTGGTTGTTGAATGCCACTTATAATGTTGTATATCGAAAGAATATAATAAAAACAACACTTCGGGAAGAAAGTCAGCCGCCATTCCCGGTAAGTTGCCTATTGCATCGACCTTCTTTGGACAGGTGAAAAAGGCCCGCTCCAAGACTGAGGAACCGAAGATCGGCCGGACGACATCAGAAAAAAGAGGGAGCTTGAAGCAAGGCGTGGTTGGGCGCTTTTGGACCATAGCGATTAAGCGCGGGAATGCATCCGCTCTCAAGAATCCGGCAACGAAGCTCCTGTTTACGGGGTTAAATCAATCGGCGCCATGTAAAAAACGGACGCATCCGCAAGGCACGTGTTTTGCATTTCCTGCGGCAGGATGGAAAGCTTTATCGACGAAGACCTGAAGGGGTCTTAGGGGTTCACCCTCTTATGCTAAAGCGGAATACGGCGAATGCCGATAATTCTTGAGGAACGGCTCTTGATGGGATGGAGAATCAGATCTGATAGAAGTTGTGAAGCGGGCCCCAGCCCTAATATGGGAGAAATACGAATGGCTCTTAACCTTTGCAGAATGGGACAATTATTGCGGGAAACGCGGGAAAAAAAGGGGTTGACTCTTGACGAGGCGTCGAACGCCCTGTTCATAAGGAAGCGGGTCATCGGAGCGATAGAGGCGGGGGACTGGGATAATCTGCCCCATCCTGTTTACGTCAAGGGATATGTTAAACACTATGCTGTCTTTCTCGGCGTACTCGGTCTTCTCGACGGCGGCGAGGCAGCCTCATGTGAAAACGAGTCGCCCGCCATTGCCGATCCACCCGGTCTCTCGATTGCTCGCCCTATGGAGGTCCTTGCATCACCCCGTTTGCGCCGTCGTCTGGGTCATAGACTCTATATCCTCTTCACTCGCTTACATTACTGGAGCGATAGAAGCCGCTCCAAGGGCGAAGTATCGAGTTACGGGGCAACGTAGGGGGTCTTTTGCGCGGGCCGTCAGGAAACGTTATCGACAGCGCCTAATGGCGGCTCTTCCTGCCCTACCCGAGGAAGGGAAGACGAAAGACCATGGCGAATCCGTTGAAGGCAAGAACAGTGCCGATCCCCGCAGTGATCAGGGAGAAAAAGAAAACAGGTCGGGACGAGGAAAGGATGGCGATGGAAGCCATGACTATGGATATCTGCAGTAAAGCCTCGGCAAAGTCGAAGTAGGGGTCCTTTCTTTTATACGCGTCCCGTTCGTGCTCCACCTTCCTCGCCTCGCGCTCGATGTCCCCTTTCTCGCGCGCGTAGCGGCTCTCTTCGTCGGCCATCTTCTTTATGGTCTCCTCGAACTTGGCATGGGCCTTGGGTTTCATGGAATCCCCCCGTTCGAGAAATTCGGCTTCGAGATTCATTCTCTGTATTTTATAGAGGTTCTCCCTCATGTTCTTGGCTTGATAGTAGGACCATTGATTTGAGGCCTCCTGCTGGGCGAGAAGCATCTCCTTCATGGCGTAGTTGCCTCCCAGAGAAGCAATAGCGAGAATGACCGCATAAACCGCGGTCGTAAGGGCGATGCGTTTTGTAGACCTCTTCGACCTCATCTCTGCCAGCTCTTCGGTGTTCGGCAGCTCGACGTCCGCCATGGCTCTTTCCTCCAGAACGAGGCGCTTCTTGGGTCTCAAGACCCTGCCCGACGCCCATATTTATACTACGGTCTTACACTTTTTGTCATACCCTACTTTTCATGTTCTTTCTCGGTTCCTTCAGGTTTCTTTTGAGCCTGGGGTTGTTTCTGTTGCTGAGCCTGGGGCTTCTGTGCAGCAGGCTTCTGCGCCTGCGGCGGCTGAACCTGTGGTTTCTGTGCAACAGGTTTTTGTGCAGGAGGTTGTTGAACCTGAGGCTTCTGCGCCTGCGGCGGCTGAACCTGCGGCTTCTGTGCAGCAGGTTGCTGTGCCTGCGGCGGCTGAACCTGAGGCTTGGCCAGGGGCTTCTGCGCCTGCGGCTGTTGAACCTGCGGCTTCTGTGCAACAGGTTTTTGTGCAGGAGGTTGTTGAACCTGTGGTTTCTGTGCAGCAGGCTGTTGAACCTGAGGCTTTTGAGCCTGTGGCGGCTGAACCTGGGGCTTCTGCGCCTGCGGCGGCTGAACCTGCGGCTTCTGCGCCTGCGGCTTAGCCAGGGGCTTCTGCGCCTGCGGCTTATGAACCTGTGGTTTCTGTGCAGCAGGCGGCTGAACCTGGGGCTTCTGTGCAGCAGGCGGCTGAACCTGCGGCTTCTGAGCCTGTGGCTTAGCCAGGGGCTTCTGCGCCGGAAACTGCTGTGTCTGCTGGGGCTTCTGGGGCTGAGGTTGTTTCTGCTGCTGATGTTGTCGAACCTCAGGCCTCTGCTGATATTGCCGTTGCCTTTCCTGTCTTAGCGCCTGCCTCTGTTGCGGCGATGGAGGTTGATAGCCCTGGACGCCCCAGGTTCCTTGCCTTTCCCAATGTCGATCATTATGCCAGCTCTGCCAGTTCTGTTGAAGTTGTTGGTTAGGAATCCGTTCATAGTTCCACCGGCGCCCGTGCCAATTATGGTCTCTGTAGTATCCTCTCCAACCTGGGTCTACATCAAAATAGAAACTTGGTACATTGTTGTAGTAACCCCAACCCCGGTTGTAGTAATGTGAGCGATACCAACGGCCTTCCCACAGGCGCCACCAATAGCCGTTCGAAAAATACAGTTCTGCGTCTACATCGGGGGCGGCGTAAACATCGCTCGCATCAGGCATCGCTATCACATCCGGAGGCGCCTGAGATGCGATGGGAGGCGGCAGGGAAGCAGGCGCTTCAGGCGCTCCCGTCTCCGGTGTTGGGGCTGCCGCCGGTTGCTGCGACCCCTGTCCGGGCGCTCCCGTCTCCGGCGCCGGACCTGCCGCCGGTTGCGCCGGCTCCTGTGATTTATTGCAGCCAATCAACGCAAAAGTCGCGAGAAACGTCGCAGCTACAAATAATACCGCTAATTTCTTCATATGCTTTCCTTCCTTTGTTTTTGATAAAAGTCTAATACGGGCCATAGGGATGTGCGTGTGCCTGCTATTCATAGCCCTTGTCTCACATCTTAATCCTGCCTCAATACAGAAGCAAGAACAAAATGCGAACTCCGGGGAGGGGAGACTGACGCGCGATATCATATTTAATGGAAATTTAACGCTCTCTTAACTCGCCGCTCACAGTCCGGCCGGCACAATAGGGTGGAATATATGGACAGGCCGGATCAGGGGGATAAAATCTGCTGCCCAGAGTGCGGGTCGTACGCTGTCTACAGGTATGGCAGGAGTCATACGGCGAGACAGAGATACATCTGCCTCATGTGCAGAAGACAGTTCAGCCCGGGCTTTGAAAGGGCCTCTCCCAAAGAAAGACCCCTCTGTCCCAAGTGCGGCAAACCGATGCACGTCTACAAGAAGGACGGGGAGCGGACGGTTTTCAGGTGTTCCCGCTACCCTGGCTGCCGGAGCTACGTGGCAGTGGGCAAGGACGGCCACGCGCACAGCCCTACATCATGAAGTTTCCCAGGAGCCGCGAAAGCAGATAGATGAGCAAGCCCACGAGGCCGCCGATTACCGTGCCGTTGACGCGGATCCACTGGAGGTCGGCGCCCACTTGCAGCTCTATCCTCCTGCTCGTCTCCCCGGGGTCCCACTTGCGCACGGTGTCGGAGATGAAGCCGACTATGGTCTCGCGGTTTCCGCTGAGGACGTTTACGGCCCATACGCGCAGCCATTGATTGATCTTCTCCTTGATGCTTTCATCTTTCGAGGCGGCGTTGCCCGCCTCCTGGATAACCCGGCAGATCTGACGCCGGCTGCCGGAATCGGGCTGGATCAGGTTCTCGACGAGTTTACGGCGGATGTCGCTCCATAGCGCCGCTGCATATCGGCTGACTCTCGGATGTTCCAGGAACTCGGTTTTCAGGTCTTCGACCCGTTTGGCAAAGTCCGGGGAATGTTCCAGGTTGTAGAGAAACCGCTTCAAGGCTTCGTGGAGCTTCGTCTTGAGCTCGTTGCCGGGATCTTCCTCGATTTTCGCCAGCCCCTCTCCTATTCTTCCGACAAAGAGGCTCGCGATCCGCTCGTCGATGAAATCGGGGATGTAGCGGGGCATTTGGTTTTTTGTCGCCTCCCGGATTTTTTCCCTGTTCTCCTCGAATAATCGTTCGATTGTCCGAATTACGGCGGTGTAAAGCTCTTCGTGAAGACCCCCGTCCGCGAGGGGTTTCAGGGCGGCGGCCAAAAGGGGCGCCGCGTTCAGGTCCTTCAGCCGCCGCGCAATTTCGTTTTGGAGGAGTGCGTGTATGTCCCTCTCCTCCAGCTTTTCGATCACCGCCGGGATGTAGCGGCCTATGCCGTTGGCGAGTCTCATGGCGTTTTCTTCCCGGCCGATCCAGGCGGCCGCAAAACCGGTAAGATCGACGGAGGCTATTTTATGCTCCAGCACGTCGCCGGCGAGGAAATTCTCTCTCATGAAGCGGGCGAGGGCATTCCCGATCCTCTCCTTATTGTGTGGGATGATTGCCGTTTTCGGAATAGGAAGCCTTAAGGGGTGACGGAAGAGGGCCACGACGGCGAACCAGTCTGCAAGGGCGCCGACGATGGCGGCCTCGCTGAAGGCGACGACCGGCGCGAGCCAGGGATGCAGGCGCTCGAAGGTCCTGCTGAGCGCATAGACGACAGCCATGAGCGCCAGAAGCCCGGTCGCAGAGAGTTTCATCCGTTTGAGCGATCTGGCCTGTTCCTCGGTAAAGGCGGATGTCCTTGGCTGCTCCACGCGCTGCCTTCTATTCTGGCCGGGCTATTCCGACCTGAGGGCGGCTGCCTTGTCCGTTATCTCCCAGGGGAGGCCTATATCCATTCTTCCGACCTGGCCGTATGCGGCCAGCTTGCGGTAGAACCCGCCCTTTATGGTCGTCGGGAGGCTGCGTAGATTGAATTGCTTCAGGATCGCGGCAGGGCGAAAATCGAAGAGGCGCTCTATGCGGACCGTAATTTCCGAATCGGGCATCCGGCCTGTCCCGAACGTTTCGACCTGGATGCTCACCGGCCTCGCGAGGCCGATCGTGTAGCTCAGCGCCACTTCACATTCTTCAGCCAGACCTGCGGCTACGACGTTCTTGGCGGCGTAGCGGGCGGCATACGCCCCGGTCCTGTCTATTCTCAGGGGGTCTTTTCCGCTCAGGGCCGCGCCGCTGTGTCTCGAATATTCCCCATAGGTGTCGATGGCGTTCTTTCTGCCCGTTAGACCTGAGTGGATCGAAGGGCCGCCCGTGAGAAAAACCCCCTCCGGGTTGATGAATATTCGGGTCCCCTCGTCGGGCCTGATGGCCTCGTCGTGAAAAGCCGGCTCGATGACGGTCTGCATGATGTCGTTCTTGAGCCGCTCCAGGGCCGTATCGCGGCTTGCCTGTGTAGCGATGACGGTAATGGTGTGGATGCGGCGGGGCTCGCGATTTTCATATTCGATGCCCACCTGCGTCCAGCCGTCGGGCGTCAGATATGGAAGGATCTTCTGGAAGCGCACGGAAGTCAGTCTCCTGGCGAGCTTATGGGCGAGCCATATGGGAAGGGGCATGAAGGCGGCGGTCTGCCGGCAGGCAAAACCGAAGAGCGTGACCTGGTTGCGGACGGTGATCGCGTCGATCTCCTCCTCGGTAAGGGCGCGCTCGTCGAAGCGCCCGTACTCGTCCCGGGGAAGCTGGTTGAGGCTGGTGACGATGCTGCAGGTCTTGCCGTTGAAATCGCCGCTCGTGTATCCTACCTGGCTGATCATTTCGCGGGCGACGTTAGGAAAGTCGACCGCGACGGGCGAGTCGAACCGCGCGGCAATGAAAACTATTGACGTCGCGACCGCGGCCTCGGCCACGACCCGCGCCTGCGGGTCCCGCCGCAGTATATGGTCCACTATCGCGTCGGCGATCTGGTCGCACAGCTTGTCGGGATGGCCTTCGGTTACCGATTCGGAGGTGAACATGTAGTCTTTTTTCACTCAAGCGCCTCGCTTGTTCTTCTTGAGCGCCTCGTTGGCGAGGAGGGGAAGCACGGCCCCGGCCGCCGCAACGAGCCCGTCTGCCGGACTGAGAGGAGAGATGGAAAGGAGACGTCGCATGCCTGGCGTCGCGATGGCCGCCCCCTGGAGAGCAAAGGAGCCGACAAGGGCGCCGGTCAGGTAGCGGTTCCTCGGCAATTTGTCGCGATCGAAGATAGTCTTTGTGGCGGAGCGGCAGCTCAAAGCATGGAGGAGCTGCCCGGCGGTAAGGCTGAGAAAGGCCAGGGTGTTGGCACGGGGGCCCCGGCCGTACCTGAGAATCCCATAGCCGAAGGCGCCCAGAGAGCCCGCCGAAATGACGGCGGACTCCCGCAGCATCTTCTTGAGGTTTGCGGGCTGCAGGATCTGTTCGTGAACGTCCCTCGGAGGCCGGGTCAGGACGTCCGGCTCCGGAGGCTCCAGGGCAAGGGCAAGGCCGGGGAATATATCCGATATCAGGTTGATCCAGAGAAGCTGCATGGCCGTGAGGGGCTCCCCGAGACCCGCCGAGATGCAGGTGAACATCACGAGGATCTCGCTCATGTTCGTGGAGAGGAGAAAATGGATCGACTTCCTGATGTTGTTGTAAATCGTCCGGCCCTCGCTTATGGCGACCATCATGGTCTCCAGGTTGTCGTCTTGCAGCACGATGTCGGCGACCTCGCGCGCCACGTCGGTCCCGGTATGGCCCATGGCGATGCCGATGTCTGCGACCTTGAGTGCGGGACCGTCGTTTATGCCGTCCCCGGTCATCGCCGTGACCCTGCCCGTTTCCTGCAACGCCTGTACGATCTCCAGCTTATGGGCGGGGCTGACGCGGGCAAAGACGTGCAGCCTTTGCGAAAGCGCCCTTAACGCCTCGGGAGGCATATCGGAGAGACGTCTGGAGTCGAGGATCTCCAGGTCTTTGCCCTCGGAAAGGTTCAGCTCCTTGCCGATCGCATAGGCAGTTGCGCTCTGGTCTCCCGTAATCATGATCGTATCGACGCCAGCCGCGTGGAACTGGCCGATAAGCTCTTTCACCCCCGGACGCACCGGGTCCTTCATGCCGACGATGCCGAGCCAGATTAAGTCTTCGATCGCGACGTCCCCGTTCCCGGAGAGAACAACGCCATTCTCGGCGAGTGCGTATGCCGCGCCCAGGACGCGCAAGGACCGACCGGCCATCTCCTCGTTTGCGCCCGATATTGCCTCTTTGTCCTCATCCGTTAAGGGCAGGCTCACGCCGTCTTTAATGTGCCGGCTGCACAGGGCGAGGACCTCCGGGGGGCTGCCCTTGACCGCGACAACCTTCCTAGCCGGATCGCTCGTCCCATGAACGGTCAACATCATGTTCCTGGTCTCGGAGCGGTGCATGGTCTTGAGAAGAGGGAACGACCGCCTGACTTGGACAATGTCGACGCCCGCCGTCGCCGCCATCTGCAATAGCGCGTTCTCCGTGGGTGAGCCGGAAAAGCTCAAATGACCGTCGGAAGAGAATGCCTCGCTCTCGTTGCAGAGGACCGACACATGGAGGAGCTTCAGCAATTCCTCGCAGAGATAGGGGTTCCGGGGTCCGTGCTCGCTTGCGAATTTGCCGTCCCACACGCGCATCCGCTCCATGCCGGCAAACGGCTCGGTGACCGACATCCGGTTGAGCGTCAGCGTCCCGGTCTTGTCCAGACAGATGGTCTGGACCGAGCCAAGGGTCTCTATCGCCTCCAGCCGCCTCACCAGGACGTGCCGCCGCCCCATATTGCGGATGCCCAGGGCCAGCGTGGTGGTCGCCACCGCCGGCAACCCTTCGGGGACCGCCGCGACGGCCAGGGAAATGGATGACTTGAGCATCTGCAGGAAGCCGTAGCCGCGCAGCAGGCCGACGGCGAAGACGCCGGCGCAGACGGCGCCGCTTATCAGGGCGAGCCTGGCGCCCATGCGATCGAGTTGTTGCTCCATCGGCGTCGAAGGGGCCTTTGCTTCCCCGACCATTGTCTGGATCTGTCCCATCTCGGTGAAGGCGCCGGTCGCCGCAACAACGGCCAAACCCTGGCCGCCAGTCACGAGGGTGCCCATAAAGACCGTGTTGGTCCGGTCGGCCAGCGGCAGGTTCGCGTCGCTGAGGGCGTCGGTAGTCTTGAGCACCGGCATGCTTTCGCCCGTCAACGCCGACTCGTCGACGCTCAGGTACTGGGCTTCGACAAGCCTGGCGTCCGCGGCAACATATGTGCCGGGTCTGAGCACCAGAAGGTCGCTGGGAACCACGTCCCCGACGCCGACCGAAGAGACTTGTCCGTCCCTGAGGACCAGGGCGCTCGGCCGGACAAGGTTCTTCAGGGAATGGATGATCCGCTCGGACCCGCTCTCGGTCGCGTATCCGATCGCGGCGTTGATGCCCACGACGCTCATGATTACTATCGCATCCGCCGCGCCGCCCGTAGCGATGGAAATGACCGCGGCGGCAGCGAGGAGCGCCACGGGCAAAGACTTGAACTGCTCGGCAAATATGGACCAGCTCGATCGGGGGACTGCTTCGGGCAGGATATTGGGACCGAACCGTTTCAGCCTTTCCTGATGAGCGGGGGCGGAAAGGCCCGTCTCAGGATTGCAGCCGAAAAAGTCGAGCGCCTCGCCGGCGCGATACAGGTGCCAGGGCTGAAGGACCTGCCACTCCGCGCGGACGAGCCGCTTTCTGAGGCTGCGCCGCGATGGACCGGCTTCGGCCGGGCGCTGAGCAGCTTCGGCGCTGCGCCGGGACCGCAACGGGGCCGGCGCCGGTGGAACGCCGGCATTGCCGCCCTTCGCATCGCCGTTTCCGTTGCGCTTCCGCTCGGCCAGCAGCTCCGAGAGCTGCGCGGCCACTTGATTCGGCTCGTAGTCGGGCTCGTAGAGAACCAGGACGTTTCCCGTCAGGGCGCTCGCGGAAACATAATCGATGCCGGGCTTTCCCGGCAGGCCCTCTTCGAGATACCGTTTCAGATCCTCACTGCGGTAAAGCCCCTCGACCCGGTAGCGAGTCCTTCCTTTGATGCTGTTGTGTACAGCTTCGACCACCGGACGCTATGCTTTTTCTTTCGCTTTCGTCCGCGAAGAAACAGGCTTCCCCGCATCATCGAGGGGGAGGGTATCCGGTTTCTGGGGCGGCGCCGGCCGGGGCCGTTCCCTGGGCAAAGCGGCGGCGGCCACATCCTTTACTCCTTCCACCACGCCGATCAGCATCTCCCTCACGGCTTTCAGGGCTGTCGCACTGATTGCCGCCGCAGCCTCAACGGCGCCGCCGACCGCGACTTTAGCTATCTCTTCGACGTTCCCGCCGACCTCTTTGCCCGCTTCGATTACGCCGTCCACCGCGCGCCTGGCGACAAGGGAGACATCGGCCCCGATCTCGGACGCCCCTCTTACCGCGCCCTTCACGGTTTGGCTCGCCACGGTCACCACATCGCCGCCCACGTCGCCGATGCCCATAATCATGCCCTTGGCAACGCTCTTGGTGCTGAGGATCAGGCCGGTGCCTACCTCCTCCGTGGCCGCGATGGCGCCTTTGACCACGTCCTTGGTGACGTTGAGGCTAACCGTTGTGAGGTCTGCGCTCGCCTTCAGGGAGTCGGCAACCGTATTACGGACGAGGGTCACGATCTCGGCCTCGATCTCGTTGATCCCTTTCAAGCTGCTCACCATGCCTTCTTTCACGGTGGTCCCCACCCTGCCCAAATTCTCGCGGGCCCCTTCGCGTGCGCTTCCCTCAACGCCTTTCTCGTCAGTCTTCTCATTCGCCATTTGGGTTTCCTCCTTTGGGCCCTTCTTCGATTGCGGCCCCCTTCCGCCGGGCGCCTCCAGTATATTCCCCGGAAGTCTCTTTCTTCCCGCCGTTCGATCGATTGAATATGCCCAGAGCGTACCAGAAAGCCGTGTACCAGGCAGGCGCGCCGAAATTGCCCCTGGCGATCTGGTAAACTCCAACCGTCAGAAGCGCGAGGACCGCAAGACTGGAAAGGTCCGCCGCGCTGCCCGTGAAATCCCTGATCCGTTTGCCGAGCGAGGCGAACGGGGCGCCGATCATGTCGTGGACGACCGTGTCTCCCACCTTTTTGGGGTCCTCCTCCTTCGCAAGGAAAAGGCCTTTCTGGGCCGCGTAGTCGACGACGGCGGCCGGATCGGCGCGGTGAAGGATAAGAATGCCGCCGGTCAACGGGTCCGCCTCGACGTGCTCGACGCCCGGCAGCGTGCGGAGGGTCTCCTCGACGGAGGCAAAATATGCCGGGTCTCCTCGCCGGGAGGGCACCCTGACGCGCATCCTGCCGGCAATCCGATGAACTATGCGAGCCTCCGGGGCCATCACTCCTCCGGCTCTGGGCCAGCCTCCGCCTCGACGCGGGCCGCGGCTTCTTTGTCCAGCTCGGAACGGGCCTCAGCCATGAGGTCCTCTACGACTTCCTGCGCCTCCGCGACCTTCTCCTTTCCCTTCTCGTACATTAAGAGGGCGCCCTTTATTGCCGCTTTTGTCAGAGGCTTTGCGGTGCGGGATAGTATTGGTATTACCACGGGCGCCAGGACGGCGCTCCCGATCCCTATAGCCAGACCGCCAAGGATATTCCCCTTCCATCCACCGTTGAACAATCCCATACAGCCTCCTTTGCAATTACTGGGGTTTACCGTCGCAATGCGGCAGTAAATTATAGTACCGAAAGACCTCAACAATCCTGTCCCGGACAAAATATTTTTTCATTACTCGCCTCTCGAAAGACCGGCTGTAGAAGAGTCGCAAACGAAGCGGGCGCATGCCCGCAGGCCGGCGGCCCGTGTTGTCAAGCGCACGTATCTTTTGCGCCGCAACGAGCATTAGAGCCCTGTCGGGGTCTTTTGGAAATTATATTGCCCGGCGTGCCCATTTGTCAAGGCCGCGCTTGCCGTCCGCGCCCCCCTCCCCCTCGTCATAGGGAGGGGAATACGGCCGGGGCGAGGGGGGAAATTGTTCGCCCTGCCAAACAGGCTGTCGCCGCAAGACCGGTCGGTATTAATCTGGAAGGATTAACCAATAATTAATGATTCGCTAAAACTCGCTTAACAAGGCGCAGCTACACTCAATACAATGAGGGACCGGTCGGATCGCGAAATCAAGGAGACAGCCTGATGAGCTATTATGTGCACGATATCCCGGGCAGATTGCGGGTTAAGACCCCCTTATCAAGAATAACGAGACGGCGGCGGCGGCGGTTGCGGAACTGCTGAAGGGCGTCAACGGCGTCGATTCAGTCCATGTCAATCTTACCACGGGCAGTTGCCTCGTCAGCTATTGTCCGAAGACGACCAATAACTGCGCGATCATCGGCGCCCTGCAGGATGAGGGCTATTTCGACTTATCCAGGGCGATGACGAACGATCAGTATATCGAGTATCTGACATCAAAGGCGTTGACCCTCGTCAGCGCTTTCATTTAGCCCCTGTCGCGTTTTTGCTCCACGGCGTTTTGCAGAAATAGTCCCCCTTGTCGGGTTGGATTGCACCGGGCCGACGCATCAAGCGGTCCCAACCTGCGGAACCGACGGGAGCAGGCGCCGGACTAAGAATTTTAAAAAAAAACAAAATTCATGGAAGAATTTCGGGCACCGGGAAGTCTATACGATAAGCGGGCAACTTTTGCCGTGCCGTCGCGAGACGCGGCGTCCGCGGGGAGGAGCTGCGGAAGTGCGCGCAATGGACGTCGGAGAGGTCCTTCACTGCGCGTCCGATTTGTGATAGCGTAATAAAACAGCGGTTGGCTTAAAAGGCTTGCACAAGAGCGCGGGTTGCCGATCGATTCGGTACGGTTTGGAATTCTGGTTTTGCAGTGTCCGAAGGGGGGTGCAATGGCAGGGAGAACCGATGAATTTGCGCTGGATGATATGCCGAGGAAGAGGTTGTTAAAAGCCGCGGAGGTGGCGGCTTATTTAGGCGTGTCTGCCAAGACCGTCTATCGTTGGTGCGACATGGGCCTGATGGAAAGCGTCAAGCTGAACAGGTCCATCCGGGTGTTGCGCGCGTCAGTCGTCGACTTCCTGTCCTGCGGAAGAAATGCGGGGCTCGGATAGGAAAAGGGCGAAAACCACTCCATCCACGATAAATAAGACGACAGAGGAAAAGAAGCCAAGAAGACATTCGTCGCAATCGCCCTATTTGGGACAGGCGCGATAATCGTTGCGCGTATGATCTCTTTACAGTCTGCCTCATCCCCTTTGCGGGTTTCTGTAAACTTTTCCGACAGAAGCGACATGCGCGCCATGCGTCTTAGACAGAGTTTTGAGCCAAATGTTATCATCCCTTCGTACATGAACAACATCCTTGAGTCAGGGGAAAGAGACGGCGCGGAAGAGCCGGACGCGAGAACGGAGTTGCCGCCGAGGACTATGCTCAGACCGAGCGAGGTAGCTTCTTTTTTGAGAGTCTCCGAGCGGACCGTCTACCGTTGGTTCGATCTCGGTTTGATCGAAGGGGTAAGGATTAACAAGTCCCTGCGCATAACCCGGGGGCTCGATCCTGACCCTGTTGCAGAGGGCCGCCGCCGAAAGATGACCGCCTTGCGGAAGCTTGCCGTTCATGGACGCCAAGATGGCTTCTGAAGCGGCGGCAGCCCATCCACAATAGGGACGCTAAGGCCGGGCCCTCCACGGATGTGAATCACCGGGAACAACAGCGCCGGCGCAAGCGACCGAGCGCGCTCCTAAATGATTATCGGCCGCGGCGCATCGCTGCTTAGGGAACGGGCGCGACAAGGTCCGCAAGGTCGGCAAGTTTCCGGATGCTCCTCGTGGAGACTCCGGGGAGGTCAGTTGCGAAACAATTGCGAACCACTGATATTGCTGCTGGTAGACGACGACAGCGTGGTCGCCGACCTGCTCTCCTCCTGGCTGGCAACTGCCGGCGTCAAATCGATAGTGGCGTGCAACGGCCGGGATGCGATCGACGAGTTCCGCCGGACCGCTTTCAGCGCGGTGGTCCTGGATCTTGACCTCGGCGCCCCTCCCGACGGATTTGGCGTGCTGGAAGCCATCAGGGCGGAGAACCTGGATATTCCAGTAATCATGATGAGCGGCATGGCAGGCGAGGGGGTGAAAGAAAACGCGCTTCAGAAGGGTGCCCGCGCCTTCCTTGACAAGCCTTTTGAGCCCGATCGTTTGCTGCGTCTTTTGTTAAGCTCGACCTCCGGCAATACATCCGGCGGAAAGTGAGGTCGCCGGCCGATTGCTTTCGAGGACAAATGCACTGCGCATGCTCGCGCCGTAAGGAAAGGCGGCCTTCAATGGGAATTTCGTATGCGTAAGGAAACTAATCGCTCTTTTTCGGAGGTGTCGTGAATAACGTGCAATATAGGGATTTACCCGAGAAGAGTCTCTTGACGCCCGGCGATGTCGCATCTTTCCTCAGCGTCTCTCTCAAGACGGTGTATCGTTGGCATCGCTCGGGGACAATCAGGGGCGTCAAAGTCAGGGGGTCTTTGCGTATATACCGGGATTCGATCCTGAATCTGGTTGACGACAACGTTGCGCCTCCGGCCCGATAAGCGGGCAAAGCCCGATATCAAATCCCGGAGGAGGTCGCGTCTGAACGGGACGGCGTAAGCGCAAAAAACGCGGCGGCGACCGCGAATCGGGGTCGGGAGGTCTCTCTCGGCCCCCGATTCGTTTCTTTGCAGGCCTGACCGGCGGATCGACGGCGGCATCGCGTCCAATATAAGCTCTTTTTCCTTAAAGCAGGGGCGAGGGATGAGTTGGCCCTTCTCATGTCCCGTAGAGCAGGGACCAGTCCGTGAGGATGTAGATCCCGCAGAGGACCGGGTCCGTCTCGTTGCGCTGTTGCAGAAGGGCAAGGGTCTTGTCGCGCAGTTGCACGCCCCTGGGCAGCAGCTTGACGCCGCTTGCCGCGTAAACGTCTTCGGCGATCACCATGCCCGGCGTCAGCTCGTCCACGCGCAGCTTCACCTTGTTGATCTCGGGTTTCACTGCGCGCTCGCGGAGGAATTCTATGACGAGGTTCGCGATCTTCTTCTCCAGGACCGAATTGATCGCGAGGTGCGCTTTCTCGATGACCGAGTCTGTTGCCCAGCCCTCGGCACGGAGCTCTTCCTGGAAGACGACGGCCCTGAGGATTCTTGCCTGGGCGGGGATCTCCTCCCCCAGCAAGCCGTCGGGGAAGCCCGATCCGTCGTAATTTTCGAGCTGATGATAAACTGCCTCGGCCGATTCCTTGTATCCCGTTATGCTGGATATGATCATCGAGCCGATGGTGGGGTGCTGGCGGTAGGCGCACTCGAGCGAAGGGGGCAGGTTGTGGGGCTGCTTGTCCGCCACGTCGTCTGGTAGGCCGACTTTCCCTATCTCGTGCAGGAGAGCGGCAAAAACGATCTGTTTCCGCTTTTCATAGGGCAATTGGAGTTTTTCCGCGACGAACTTGACGCAAGCCTTCGCGTCGTGCGCCCGGTCGCTCGCCCCGGGCACGCGCACCTCAAGGATCTTGAGCAAGATAGTGGTCAATTCCTCGAAGTTTCTTTTGAAAAGCGCGTTTTTCTGGAAAGTCTCTCATGTTCGGTCCTCAGCTCTTCCTCGAGCCGTTTGGCGCCGACCATGGAACGGACCCGGGGCGGGAGGAGATGGAGGAGGAACCCATTCTGGATATAATCATCGGCCCCCTGTTCGAGGCCCTTGCCGATCATTCCGGCGTCTGCCCCGTCGCAGACAAGCAGCAGCCGGAAAGGTTCGGCGTCGCTGCGGATCGGCATGTTTTTACGGATGCGCACCCATGCGCCTGCTTCGGCAAGGCTGCACATGATAAGGTCAGGGGCAAAGTCGAAGGCGACGTTTTTCCCCTGCGCCGCGTCAGGCGCGAAGCGCGCGTCGACGGCTTCGTCCCCGCTTAAAATCCCCGCTATCAGCTCCAGGGTTCCCGGGTCGTCATGGACTGCTAGGACGCGTGATTTTTTTCCGGCTTCGTTCATAAGCCCTGCCTGTGCGGCATTCCGTTTTCGCCGAAGGGCTTCGAGGGACCGGACTGCGGTCTTTGGGCCTCATAGAGCGCGGAGGCGGCGCCGCGGGCCGCCACGAGAATGCTGACCCGCCTGTTAGCGTAGTCGAGCGGTCTCTCCGGCACTCTCAGCTTCTTGTCGGCAAATCCTCGTACCTCGGCTATCTGGTTCTTCCGCAAGCCGCTCTCCTCCAATATCTTCCGTGCGCTGTTAGCCCTGTCCACGCTTAAGTCCCAGTTCGAGTAGCCGGCAGCGAAATAGGGCCGGGCATCGGTGTAGCCTTCCACCACCACCTTGTTCGGCAAGGTCTTCAGATGGGAAGCGACCAGCTTGAGGAGCCGCACCGTCTCCGGCTTCAGGTTTGCCTTGCCGATATCGAAGAATAGGCCCTCCGAGATTTCCACCAGGTCGATCCTCAGGCCTTCCGGGGTCACCATTACCTCGATTTTATCCTTGAACTTGCTGAAGTCCGGAACGGAGGAGATTTTCTCCTGGATGCTTCGCGCCTCGGCCTTCAGCCTTTCCATTTCGTCGGGCAGCTTGTCTGGCGCGGGCACGGGTTGCTTAAAGGGCGGGGCAAAGACGAGCGGTTTCGAACCGCCGCCCTGAAGCACGCCTCCCGACCTGCTGCCCGTGAAGACCCCAGGGTCCTTGAAGTAGTTGGAGATAGCCTCCCTGACCTCTGCGCTTTGTCCCAGGATCCACAGGACGATGAAGAGGGCCATCATTGCGGTGACAAAGTCGGCGTAGGCTACCTTCCACGCGCCTCCATGGTGGCCGCCATGGACCCTGTTCTTTTTGACGACAATCCTGACAAGATTATTGTGTTCTTCTTCCATCGCGCTATTGTTTGCCTTTTACATAGTTTTCCATATCCTGGAAAGTGGGCCTGTAATCGCTCGGGATCGCCCGCCTCGCGAACTCGACGCAGATGATGGGGTTGAACCCTTTTGCGAAGGCAATCATGGCCACCTTTATCGCCTCGAAAACCTTCGACTCCTGGTCGTTCGCCATGTCGATGTTGGTGGCCAGGGGCTGCACGAAACCATAGGAGATGAAGATGCCGAGGAAGGTGCCGACGAGGGCCGCAGCAACTTTGTGACCCACCTGTTCGGCCGCGCCGCCTATAGCCTGCATGGTGATGATAATGCCAAGCACCGCTGCCACGATCCCCAGACCGGGCATCGAATCGCCGATCTTCTGGAGTATTGTCCCCGGCGTCGTGCCTTCATGGTGCTGTGTCTCTATGTCGGCGTCCATGAGCGCCTCCATGTCGTGGGGGGGCACCCCGCCGAGGATGACCAGGCGGAACGTATCGCACATGAAGTGGACGAGACTGCGCTCCTTGAGGAAGCGCGGATACCGGCTGAATACGGAGCTCTCCTCCGGTCTCTCTATGTGGCTTTCGAGGGCGATCAGCCCCTCCTTGCGGCTGAGCTGGAAGACTTCATACATAAGCTTGACAAGGTCGAGGTACGTGTTTTTGCTTATTGCAGAGCCTTTGAAGGCGCCCAAGAGCTTGCCGGTGAGCTTGACGAGCGTGTTCCTGGGCGTCGAAATTAGGAGGGCCCCCAGCGCCGAGCAGCCGATGATGATGAATTCGGCCAATTGCATGAGCACGAGGAAGGGGCCTCCCTCAAGGGCGAACCCGCCAAGCACTCCGACAATTACGACTATGCAGCCGACGATTGCGAGCAATGTCTTCCATCCTTTTGCGCCGGCCTAATCGGGCGGTTTTCGCCCGATGACGGCCGTCTGCCCGGCTTGTCTCTATATTATCGGCGCATGGGGCGGAATACTTTACCGATGTCTTTCCATTCGAGGTTTATAGCATTACGCGAAAATTCATTCCCGTTTGACGGCTGCGCGTTCGTCTTCTTCCGTCATTCCGGCGGACGCCGGAATCCAGTCCTTTCAGGAACTTACAAACCACCTGGACCCCGACCTTCGCCGGGGTGACGGCGATAGGAAGCGTGACTTTATTTTGCGACTCGCTCTGGTCTTTTGCTTCAAAGATGAAGACGGCCGCCGAGTATGGCGCAGGCCGCTCTTTGTTTGTGGTCCTGGCGCCCGCGTCGACACCGGCTGAGCGTGAAAGGCGCAATGAGCGGAGCAGCCTTTCCCGCGGCCCTCTTGCGCGGCTCGGACCGGTTGGGGAGGGCTAGAGGATCACGAACTTTTTGATGTACTGCGCGATCTCCTCCGGGTTGTCCATAACCATGACTATGTTCAGGTCCTCCTTGCTTATCATATTCCGGCTGAGCAACTGGTTCCGCATGAAGGCGACGATCTCGCCCCAGTAATCGCTGCCCACGAGGATCACAGGGAAAGGTTTCATCTTCTTTGTCTGGATCAGCGTGATCGCCTCGAAAAGCTCGTCGAGGGTGCCGAAGCCGCCGGGAAGGACCACGTAGGCGATGGCGTATTTCACGAACATCACCTTTCTGACGAAGAAGTACCTGAAACTCAAGGGGACGTTGATGTAGGGGTTGGCTTTTTGCTCGAAGGGCAGCTCGATGTTGATGCCCACGGACTTGACGCCCGCGGCCAGGGCGCCCTTGTTTACCGCCTCCATGACCCCCGGCCCCCCTCCGGTGATGAGATTGAATCCGTTCTTTCCCAGTGTGAGGGCCAGCTCGTATGCCCTGGAGTACAGGTCGTCCCCCTCTTTGACACGGGCGCTGCCGAAAAGCGTAATCGCGGGATTCACTTCGGAGAGCTTTTCGAAGCCTTCAACGAACTCCGCCATGATGTGAAAGAGACGCCAGGTATCGCGGAGGGTCATGTCGTCGATGATATATTGTTTTTCCATATAGCCCCTTTTTAGTTTGAGATCCTGTAAACAACTCTTGCAGTCCTCTCTATTTCGTCGCTTGCGGAAAGTTTTCTTTGACTTCCCCTTGGCGAGTCCTAAATATTATATGCGACCCGGCAAAATCTCAAGAGCCATCGTCCGGTTTTGGAATAGAATTTGCTCCCCGATCCCTGCCCGTTGCCGGGACAGGCGGGGCTGCGGCTGTCCCGCTCGCTAATCTGCACAGCGTGAAATGCGTTGAAAGGTCCACGGCTGATGTGGGATATTATGGCGCCATGCGTGATAGAGAAGGTGCTTCACAAGATACGATAAAGATTATGTTGACCCGCCATTTCGTCCTCGTGTTTCTTGCGCTATTCACTTTTTTGACTGCCAACTATTCCCTTATCCCCACCCTTCCTATCTATTTCTCGAGGTCGGGCTCCGCCGAGATGGAGATAGGCGTGCTCGTCGGCATTTTCGGCGCTTCTTCGGTGGTTTTCAGACTCGTCGTTGGAAGCGCCCTGCTGAAGTATTCTGAAAAAATCGTCATGATGTTTGGCGCTCTCCTGTTTGCCTTCACTTTCCTTGCCTCTATCGTGCTTCGTCCTTTCTGGCCCTTTTTTGCGGTGAGGTTTTTTCAGGGAATCGCGTTCGCGTGTATAGACACGGCGGCCCTTGCGCTTATCATCAAAGCCACCCCGTCTGCAAATCGAGGGCGGGCCCTCGGATACTTTGTGCTGGCGCCTGTTTTCTCTCAAGCCATAGCACCTTCTCTAGGTATGTTTCTGGTCGACAAGTATGGCTTCGCCGTTCTCTTTCTGATTTGCACAGGCCTGTCTTTATGCGCCTTCTCCTTTTCATGGAACTTGAAAAGGCAGGAGACTGTGAGGCCTGATAAGGAGACCTCCGCTCATGACTCCCTTTTTCTCGAACGGAGGATCGTCGTTCCCGGCATCTTGAGTTTTCTGCAGCAATTTGTCTGGGGAGGCCTGATGGCCTTCTTCTCCCTCTATGCAATCAAGTGCGGGGTAACAAATCCGGGGTTCTTCTTTTCCGCCGTTGCCGTTATGCTCATGGCGGGCCGCATCATGGGAGGGAGGGTTTTCGACGCCTACAGCGAAGAAAAGATCATTTTGGTCTGCATTTTGACGTCAATTGCCGCCATGGTCATACTCTCCTTTCAAAAACCCTTTCCATGTTTATTTTTGTGGGATTGCTTTGGGGAGCGGGAAGTGCATTTTTCTTTCCTGCATCAATGGCATATGCTCTCGATTATGCCATTCTTCGGGCGGCACTGCCGTCGGGACGTTCCGGGCGCTCTCGGATCAGGACTGGCCCTTGGGCCGATGATTGTGGGCATTATCATCCCTCTAACCGGCTATCGGGCAATGTTCCTCTGTCTGGCCTTTGTATGTCTCATCAATCTTGCCTATTTTCAGCCTATGTAATCGGTCAGTAATAGGGCATA
>CAVTDX010000100.1:0-3576 GCA_963733345.1 uncultured delta proteobacterium | reverse complement strand
CAGGCTCGCGCTGTAGGCGTTCGTGGTCATGAAGTAATCGCTGCTGTCCTCCCCGATATAGAGCCGGACTATTGCCGGGCCGGCCGGGGTTGTCGCGGTCCCGCTCACTTTGATGTCGAAGGTTAGGGTCTGGCCGGCGAGATCGAACCGGAGCTTATCCTTCATGATAGCCCTAGTAATTTCTCTGACTAACGCGCTGACTCGCCAAGGTATTTCCAGGGATACCACGAGGCGACGGATCAATGAAGCCGCCAAGCGGCGGCGACACGAGCTGCTCTAAAGGTCCTTTCCCGGACAGACGGGCAATATCCTTAAAGCTTGTTCCAAGTTTTACTCTCGTTAGTCCTCAAACCTAGAACTTAAGAAAGAAAAAGAAAACGGGCGGCGGTTGGCGCCGCCGCCCGTCTCACGCTATGGGTGTTATTTTGCCTTTACGGCGACTTTCTTCGTCTCGCTGATCACCTGTTTCGTCTTCGGGAGATTCACCGTGAGCACCCCCTTCTTGAAGGAGGCCGCTGCCTTTTCAACGTCGATCTCGACAGGCAGGGGGATGGTGCGGGTGAAGGAGCCGAAGGAGCGCTCGCTCCGGTAATAGTCCTTTCCTTTCTCCTCCTCCTTCTCCCTCTTTTCCCCCTTGATCGTGAGCGTTTCCTTCGTGAGGGATACTTCGACGTCCTTGTCGTCCAATCCGGGCAGCTCGACGGAGACCTTGATCTCCTTGTCCGCATCGGCTACGTCGACCTGGGGCATGAACGCGACCGATCGTCTCCCGAAAGGGTGAAAATCGAATCCACCGAAAAAGCTCTCCATGAGCTTGTCCATTTCTTGCCGAAATGCGCTGAGGGGATTCGAGAGACCCTGTTTTTCGGCAAGAGCTTTTTCTGTCCCTTTGTGAACCGCTGCATTTGTACGTGCCATATGATCACCCCCTGATATGGGCCGGCCCCACTTTGTCGCTATTCCATGGCGGCCGCGCGTCTTCGTCAGGCCCCTGCCTTGACGGCAATTTTCCTGCTCTTGGCCGCTTCCGCCTTAGGCAGAATCACCTTGAGGACGCCGTTCCTTACCGTGGCCTGGATGCGGTCCCGGTCTATCTCGTCGGACAGGGTAAACACCCTTTCGTAATCCCCTATGCCGTACTCGGCGTAGTCCGGTTGATGCTTCGTAAGGCTGTCCTCTTCCACCGCTCCGAAAATCGTCAGTATGTTTTTTTCAAGGTTGATGTCCACCGATTTCTCATCGACCCCCGGCATGTCGGCCGTAACCACTATCTCTTTTTTCTTCTCCACTATGTCGACTTGGGGCCTGAAAACCGTTCTCGCCCGGGTGCGCTCGACCCGTTCCGGCGCCTGCGGCTCTTTCTTTTGCAGTTCTTTCGTCGTCTCTGCCATGCCTCCCTCCTCGCTCACTCTGATTTGACCTTGATCTTCCTTGGCTTGTCCGCCTGAGCCTTCGGCAACGTCACCTGCAGGACCCCTTTGTCAAAGAGGGCCTCCACCCCGGTCGACTCGATGTTGAAGGGCAGTTCAATCGTCCTGCTGAATTGGCCGTACCAGCGTTCTCTGCGGTGGTATATCTTTTCCTCTGCCTCGGGCTCAGGCTCCCGAGATCCTTTCAGGCTCACCGTCTTGCCGGCGATCGATATCTCCACAGACTTCGCGTCGATTCCAGGAATCTCTGTGGTGAGAACAGCCTCATCCTCGTTCACCCAGACATTAACCAGTGGGAATTCGATTGCCCGCATCGAGGGCACGGCGGCAGTCGGGTCGACAAGGTTCGTCTCCCAGTCGAAACCGTACCATGGGTCAACACCTCTGCCTATTCTGCCTAATTCCGTCCACAACATACGCGCCTCCTTGTTCTCATAGAATCTGGACTCATAGCAACGGTCAACTCAATTGCTAAACAAAGATATCGAGATATCGAAAATAAAGGGGATTTGAGTTGGGGGAGAGACAAACCCGGATTATTGTCTCCATCTACTCTAGTATCCATTGTAATATAAGCCTTATTATCATTGTTCGCAACCAAGGCCGATTGTTGGAGCTTTTACTCATTCCTCAGAAATTGAGCAGTCTCTTCAGGAAAGCGAATAGATGAATCCAGAGAAACAGCCACGGTATCTGTGAAAATCTCACTAAAAACCACCTCCGTTAAAGCCTTCTTCTCTGTCTACGAACGTATTGTACGCCTCCCATGGAAGGCCCATCAACTATCCCCCCAAATGCTCGACCCACCGTTCACCACTTCAAATCGGGTATGAAAATATAGGACGACAAGGGGATCGCATAGGACTTTAGGCAGTCTATGTAGAGGGGGCAAAGTGAAGACGGGATGCAATGACCCTTGCCCGTGCGGCAGCGGAAAGAAGCATAAGCATTGCTGCTACGGGATGGTTCCTCCTTTCGCGCGTCATTGTTTTGGCGCCTACGGGTGGCTCCTTCATAACTGAAGATCCTTACTCTCCGGCGAACCCCTTGCCTATCATTACCGCATGGCTTATGTCAGAGCTGCCGCTATCAGTGTTGCGACTCCTCTTCTCTTTTTTTCCTGTGGTACTCATCCATTTCCTTTTTACACTTCGCCAGGTCATACTTCTTAAAGCAATCGTCGCAGTACTCTTTGAGATTGTTTTCCTTATCCACAATCGCCCAGTATGCTGCTTGAGAGCCGCATTTCACGCATGTCGGCATGTGTCCTCCTTTAATAACTTCGCTTCAAACGCCACCCGGTTCCATTAGATGGTGGTGCGCTCCAAATATTGATAATAAAGGGGATTCATGGTCGGGAGACAAACCCGGGTTACCGTCGCCATCTATCACAGTATCTATGAATGGCAATATATGCCTTCTTTGTCGTCCTTGCAGAGCTGGCCAAAGCGATACGCAGGATATATATATTCGGTAAACTGTGAGTTTTCCCTCGTATGCCTTAACGAAGCAGGGTGATGAGAATATGATGCGCAAGCAGATTATCAATCCAGGTCCGAAGGAGCCCGTATCTACCGATCCTGCCTGGCTGGACCTGGAGCGTCCGGCACGGGTCGAGATCGCCTCCGAAGAGACGGGAGCGGACCCATGAGTTTGTGCTGCGATGGTCGAAAGACGGCGGGAGATCCTACCGGGAAATCCTTCGTCAGCAGTACACCTTCAGTCCGCCAAGCGCGACCCGGGAGGTCGAAGACTACACCGTCAATCTCGACGGGGTGACGGCGCTGGAGCTGACCATTGTACCGGATATAAGCGGGGGAGATGCCCGGGCGTCCCTGATTTCATTGCGGCTTGGATAGCCTCGATTCACTCTGCCCGCCCCCCGGCCTCTGCCTTTTTCAACCTTGTAGCAAAAACGATGAGACGCCCGTGCACGAAAGCGTTACAAAATAATTGTTGGTTCAGCGACAGACGTGGGTTGGCGTTTGTCGTATAGTAGTGTAAATGTCTTGTTTGGCGCAGATAATGAAGGCTTACTGTGATCGTGCGATTGCCTGTTATCATACGGATACAAAAGCCATTTTCGACAAATTCATATATTGAAAATGGCGGCGCACGAAAAAGCGAGTACAATGAAGATACTCCT
>CAVTDX010000099.1:0-8727 GCA_963733345.1 uncultured delta proteobacterium | reverse complement strand
ATGTTATGTGGCTCCCTTTTGGACCGTTCGGTCTTGCTTGGCAATCGAAGGTAATGGGTTCTTGCAGTTCAGTTGCCCTCGGGCGAAGTGGCGTACACAAGGGCCGGCTCGTTCCAGACCGACTCGGAGGGCAGGGTTTGTACGTCTGACGGATATCTGCTCGACCCGAGCGTTGCAGCTCTACCTTAGAACGCCATAGAGCGTGCGACCGTTACGGAGACGGACGGCACAGTCTCGGTCCAGGTGCAGAACCAGACGGCCCTCCAGCAGGTGGGGACCCTTCAACTGTGGACGTTCCCCAACCTCGGGGGATTGAACGCGATCGGGCAAAACCTTTACCAGGTGACTGACGCGAGCGGGGCCGGCGTGTCGGGATCGGCCGGTCAAAACGGGTTCGGGACATTCCTTCAAGGCTACGTGGAGACGTCCAACGTGAACGTGATGCAGGAGATGATCAACCTCATTATAGGACAGAGGGCCTATGAAGCGAACTCGAAAGCAATCCAGGCGGCGGACCAGATGCTGCAGATGGCTAATAATGTCAGACAAGGGTAGAACGGCCGCCTGCCTTCTTCTGTCCCTCTTCTTCGCGGCAGTCCTGCCTCGTTGCGCGACGGCATTCACGTTGGAGGCCGAAGTGAGCAGGTTTGTGAGGCAGATGTATGGCGCCAACGACGTAGAAATTACCTTCCCTTCTCTGCCGGCCCAGGCAAAGGGAGAGGTAAGGATAAAAACGCTCGGCTTCAGCAAAGTGCCCGACGCAAACGGCGACGGGATCTGCCTGGCCGGGATCGAACAAAAGACAGGGGCGGAGTCGAGCGTCTACTTGCCTTTCAAGGTGCTCGTCAAGAAAAAGCTTTATGTGGCAAAGCATCACATCCCTAAGGGCGACGTGGTCCGCCTCGCGGACCTCGATGTGAGAGAGAGCTTTCTAAGCGGCGCGGGGGCGGCCTATCCCGCGGGCCTCGAGGAGATCGTGGGCAAGACGGCAAAAAAGGAGATACCGGAGGGCGAGACCATTCCCAGCAATGTGCTCGAAAGCGCCGTGGCCGTGCAAAAAGGAGAGACGGTCAGCATACGGGCGGAGAACAGCAGGCTGGTCGTGGAAGCGAGGGGCGCCGTCCTTGACAAAGGAAGGGTGGGAGACCTCGTGAGGGTGAAGAGCCTCTCAGGGAAAGAGAATCTCAGGAAAGGTGACGGGAAACGGCACAGTGGCGGTGGAATTTTGAAGCAATTACAGGGGCTCGGCGTGCAATTACCGGGGCTGGCGTCGCCCCCTCAAAGAAAGGTTTTACCCATCGGCTCGCTTCGCTCCCATCTGCTCCTGGTGGGATGTCTTTGCCTTTTGGCGGGCTGCATTTCCATCGAACCTTCCAAGATCGCCAACGAGCCCCTTGCCATCTCCAAGACGTATAGGACGCCTCCCGAAAAACCGGAGACTCCGGCGCCAAAAAACGGGAGCGTCTGGCACGGCGGGCTTACCGACATATTCAGCGACCAGAGGGCGCGGGGCGTGGGCGATATATTAACGGTCAACATCGTCGAGGTATCCCAGGCCTCCGAAAGCGCCTCAACAGCCACCACGAGGGCGTCGCAGACCGTTGCTCAGCTCCCCAATTTCTTCGGTCTTGAGAGCAATCCGAACGGGCCCTGGAAGAACACCGCAAACCTGATAAATGCGAACGCGCCGTACAACAATTTTACCGGCACGGGCGCCACCAGCCGGGCGGGCTCCCTCTCGGCCACCATCACTGCCAGAGTAATGGAGGTGCTGCCGAGCGGGAACTTCGCCATAGAGGGCAAACGGGAGATATACGTCAATAACGAGAAACAGGAGGTCCTGCTCCAGGGCGTCGTGAGGCCGAGGGACATAGCGTTTAACAATACGATCGCTTCCACCCAGATAGCCGATGCGAAAGTGATCTATACGGGCATCGGCGTCGTGGCGGAGAAGCAGAGGCCGGGATGGGGCCAGCGTCTGTTCGATTTTATCTGGCCGTTCTAGACGCAGGATTCCGCATAGGGAGCGTGATAATGGGCGAAAGAAGAGCACCGTACGAGTCGAGAGCAAAAAGGACCCTGGGGGTTCGCTTCACTCTTGTCGCGATCCTTTTGGCCGCCGGCCTGTCGGCCGGTTTTTCGACCGCATGTTTTGCGGCGAGGATCAAGGACATCGCCTACGTGAGCGGCGTTCGGCCCAACGTGCTTATAGGCTACGGGCTCGTGGTGGGACTCAAGCGGACGGGCGACATGGTGCAGACGATCTTTACCACCCAGACTCTCGCGAACATGCTTGAGAAAATGGGGATCATCATAGACCCGACGCAGACGAAAATCAATAACGTAGCAGCGGTGATGGTGACTGCCGAGCTGCCCGCATTTTCGAGGGTCGGCAACAGGATCGACGTAACCGTCGCGTCCTTGGGAGACGCGTCGAGCCTGGAAGGGGGCGTGCTCCTGATGACCCCATTGAAGGGCGGGGATGGCCAGACATACGCAGTTGCCCAGGGCGCCGTTACCGTGGGCGGGTTCGCGGCCGCGGGTCAGGCAGGCTCTGTGCAGAAGAACCATCCCACGGTGGGGCGGATCGCTAACGGGGCGATCGTGGAACAGGAGATCGAGTACGAGGCGGTGAAACGAGATACGGTCACGATCTCCCTAAGACGGTCTGATTTTACAAACGCGCGCAGAGTGGTGGAGCGCATCAACAGCATCTTTGAAGGGTGCGCCGCCGCCCAGGACGGGGGAACGATAAGTCTCTCGATCCCGGGAGCGCTCAAGGAAAACCCGGTCAAATTCCTTTCCATCGTCGAGAACCTCGATATAAAGCCCGATAACGAGGCAAAAATCGTCGTAGACGAAAAGACGGGCACCATAGTGATCGGAGCAGACGTGAGGATTGCGTCGGTCGGCATATCCCACGGGAATATAAGCGTACAGATCAAGGAAACGAAAAACGTGAGCCAGCCCCTGCCGTACTCGAAGGGCGGGCAAACGGTGGTCACGCCTGATACGGAGATGAGGGTCGAAGAGGAGAAAGGCCATTTCTACTATATGGAGGAGGGAGCGAGCATAAGGGAGCTCGTCGACGCCCTCAACGCCATCGGCGTCTCGACGCGGGACGTCATCATCATCCTCCAGACCATAAAGGCGTCGGGCGCTTTGCACGCGGAGCTTGAAGTAATATAAATGGAGAGGGGTAATATGGATTGGAGCGCGAAGATCAACGGGGCGACAGGCAGCGGCGCCGCAGCCGACGGATCGGCCAAGAGGCGCCAATCGATGGAGAAGGCCGCGGAAGGCTTCGAGTCTTTCTTTATTAGCAATATGCTGAAGGAGATGGGCAAGACGGCCCAGTTCGGCGAAAAGAGCTATACGGAAGAAACGGAGATGTCGATCTTTTATGAGCAAGTGGGCGATTATCTCTCGAAAAAGGGGATAGGGATAAAAGAGGCGATCATGAAGTACCTCTCGCGAAATGGTTAACGTTTAAGTTTTAGACGCAAACGGCGAACAAGGTAAGTAGGAGGTAGTCTACTATGAAGATAGAGAATGACAAGCAAGTCGTCCTGCTGAACAACCTCGCCAAACCTCCTTCCGTCAAAGGGGGGAGCGATTCCCAGGGCGGCGCGCAAAACATCGCCGACACAGGGGATAAGGTCGAACTTTCGGGGTTCAAGGAGCAGGTCAACAACCTTAAGGAACGGGTGAAGGCCCTCCCCGACGTGAACGAGAGCAATGTAGCGAGCGTGAAACAGTCCATAGATTCGGGGACCTATGATGCCAAGGGCGTGCTGGTGGCGCGAAGCATGCTCAAGAGCCAGTTGCTCGACGAGACGCTGTGACATGGGATGCGAGGAGCTGATAGGGCTGGAACGCGAGGAGCTGGACGTTCTGGGGGAATTCCTGGGGGCCCTGACGGCGGAAAGGGACGCCATCATCTCCTTCTCTCTCGAAGGGATTGTGCGGGAAAACAACAGAAAAGAGGAGATCCTCAAACGCCTTGAGTACATCGAGGCCGAAAAGGAGAAGCTCCTCGCGCCTGGGGCCGACGGGGCCGCAAGGGCAGAAAGCGAGGCGCGCAGGTCCCTGGGGGAGCGGCTTGAGGCGAGGGTGAGGGAAGTGAGAATAGCGCTGGAGAAAAATATGAGGCTCCTCTCCTTCTCGATGGACCACGTAAAGTCCTCGATCGAGAAGGTCATCGAGTTCATCAACAGGACTTCCTACGAAAAGGGAAGGAGCATTTCCGTCATGGTGTCGAAGAGGGTCTAATGTCCGTAGCGGCCATACTCAATATAGCCCAGTCCGGGATTTTCGCAAGTCAGACCGCCATTCAAGTCGTATCGAACAACGTGGCCAACGTGAATACTCCGGGCTATTCGGAAGAGGAAGCCGTGTTGGCGGAGGCGATGCCCACCCCTTCGCCGATCGGGCTTCTGGGGAACGGCGTTACGGTCCAGCAGGTGAAGAGCTACCTCGACCAGAACCTCCAGAACGCCATCACGAAGCAGAACAGCAGCGTTCAGGAACAGCAGGTCTGTGAGCAATACCTTACGCAGATACAGAGCGTCTTCAACGAGAGCAACTCGCAGCTGTCCACGAACATGACGACCTTTTTCAACGACTGGAACAGCCTGTCGACGGACCCCACGAACACGGCGGACAAGCAGACCATAGCCTCCGACGGCCAAACCCTGTGCACCACCTTCAACACCATGTACAACGATCTCGTCAATCTCCAGTCGGACCTGAACGGCTCGGTCAACACGCAGATAGACGACATCAATATCGCCACTTCAAAAATTGCTTCTCTCAACCAGTTGATCGCCCAGGGGCAGACGGGGACGTCGCAGGCAAACGAGTATATCGACCAGAGGAACCAGCTCCTCCAGCAATTGTCGGGGTATATGAACATCAGCTACTACACCGACAGCAACAATGTGGTCGACGTTCTCACCTCGCAGGGAACGAGCCTTGTCGACGGCATAAAATCGTACCAGCTCACAAAGGAGCAGGACCCGACAACGGGTATGACGAGCGTGGGGTGGCAGGGACCCTCCGGCGGCGCCCAGGACATCACCGGCCAAATCCAGGGGGGTTCCCTTGGGCCCTTCTGACGACGCGGGATTCGACGATCCCCGGTTATCTGAACAATTTGAACGGCCTGGCCCAATCGATCATGCAGAACGTCAATTACTTTCACGAGCAGGGGAACGACGACGCTGGCATCCCTTTCTTTCAGAGCAGCCCGGCCGACTGCGCGCAAAACATAAAGCTCGCGACGCAGATCCAGAACGGCTCGGGCCCGGCCCAAACGCAGAACATCATAGCCAACTCCTCCACGCTTGACGCGACCGATAACGACGTGGCCGACGCGATCGCCTCCCTCCAGAACGCGACCCTTCTGGGAGGGAATACGATCACGTCCGTCGCCTCTTCGTCGGAGACGGAGCCCCTGGGGCTCTCCGGCAGCCTTGCCGTGAACGGCGTTGCCGTGACCGTCGGCGTCGGGGACTCATTGAGCGCCATAGAGGCGAATATCAATGCGGTCGCCCAACAGACCGGGGTAACGGCCTCCGTGACCTCGTCCTCATCGGGCTATCAGCTTGTCCTCACCGCCGCGCACTCGGGCGGCAATATCTCCGTGGTGGACGGCGACCTCGGTACTTCGTCGCAAAGCCTGTTGCAAACTCTCACCACGGCGTCCGTCTCCGGGACGGGCACAGCGATGAACCTGAGCGGCACGATCAACCTGGGCCAGGGGGTCTCGGTGACGGTCTCCACGACGGACAGCCTCGCAAGCGTCGAGAACAGCATCGACAACCAGAGCAGCGCAACCGGCGTCTATGCGACTATCTCGGCGAATTCCAACGGCAACAGCGTGCTGGTCCTGTCAACGGACGCTGCCGGCGCGGACCCTATTTCCATTCCTTCGGGCACGATCACCGGCACGATCGGCCTTGCGGGCGCCACCTACGCCGATTACGAGGCCGGGGTGGTCGCCGACGTCGGGCAGGCGACGAAGAGCGCCACCGACCTTCAGGAGTACAACCAGAATGCGTTAACCTCGCTGCAACAGCAACAGTCCCAGGAATCCGGAGTTTCTATCGACGACGAGATGTCGAGCCTAATCCAGTATCAGAACGCATATCAGGCGGCCGCGCGCATATTCACGGTGGCCCAGGACATGGTCAATACCTTGCTGACATCCGTGGGGGTGACAACGGCATGAGCATGAGCGTAGGCGATAGTTTCAGGTACCAAACGTATGTGAGCACGCTTTCGAGCCTGCAGGAGCAAATGGACCAGACCACCCAGGAGGTGGCCTCGGGAAAGAAGGTCCAGGCGCCATCCGACAACCCGGCGAATTACGCCCAAAACCTGGAAGTCCTGGCTCAGCAAAGCCAGAACTCCCAGTACAAGAGCAACCTGAACAGCCTTCAGACGGCCGCCTCTTATTATCAGACATCCGTCAATTCCCTCAGCAATGTACTGACCACTATACAGCAGCTTGCCGTCCAGCAGGCGTCGAGCACGGCGGACCCGGCTTCGAGAAGCTCGGCGGGGACCGAGGTAAACGATCTTATCGAGCAGATCGCCGCCGTGGGGAATACAAAGTTGGGCGACACGTACATATTCGGCGGCACAGAGTCGAACAACCCGGCCTACGAGGTCGATACGTCGAGCGGGACGCCCGCCGTCACGTTCCAGGGGTCGGCCAATGTAGGCCAGGTGGCGGTTAACAATTCGACCACCGTCGCTGCGGGCATCTCCGGCCAGAGCATCTTCACGGGGACCGTAAACGGCCAATCGGCCGATATTTTCCAGACCCTGGAAACCTTCAGCAAGGACCTGCAGAACACGAACAATCTGAGCTCGGACCAGCAGCTCGCGGCGCTCCAGACCGACCTGGGCAACATCAACAACTGCGTGGACCTCACCACGAACAACCTTGCATCTGTGGGCGCCTACGCGCAGAACATAAGCAGCCTGCTCACCACAAACGCGAACACGGACACGACCCTCGTCCGAGACCTCGTCCAACCTCGTCAACGTCGATATGGCGCAGGCTGTTTCCGATTACAGCACCCTTTCGACTGCCTACCAGGCGGCGCTCTACGTCATGTCAAAGGTCGAGAGCATGAGCATACTCAATTACTTGCCCACATGATGCAACAAGAGGACGAATGCTGGTTTTGTCGCGAAAAAAAAATCAGGGCATACTGATCCGTGGAAAGGAAGGCGATATCAGGGTAGTGGTGCTCGACGCGGACAAGGGGAAACTAAGGCTCGGCATAAAAGCGCCCGGGGGCTATACGATAATAAGGGAAGAACTGGTTTCCGAGACGAAGGACGCAAACAGGCGGTCGGCCGTGGACGGCGTCGAGGAATTGAAAGGGAGCGGTTGGGGGGACACTCCTTTCGCCGATAACGGTTGTGGGGACACTCCTCTCGCCCATCGTCTTTCGGAGGGGTGTCCCCACTCCAATCTTGATGGGTGTCCCCCTTCCAATTTAATGGAGGAAAAGTGAGTGATATTCCTTTGAAGGGAACGATCTTGGGCTTCGAGGAATACCGCGAATACGTCCTGCGGAATATCTTCGAGGACGCATCGCCTTTCCGGGTCCTCGCCTGTCTGGAAGAGCATATCGCCTTTCTCGTGGTAAACCCCTTCGTCGTAACGGAGGACTATAACCTGGAGATAGACGACGCGGCGGCGAGCAACCTTGGACTGACGGGCGAGAATATGCAGCACGTGGCGGTCCTCTGCGTCGCCCGCAAGGAAAACAACTATTATAAGGTGAACCTCCGCTCGCCCCTGATCATCAACACGGTCGAGGAACGCTTTCAGCAGGTCATCCTGCAAAACGAGGCCTACGGCATGGAAGCGATATTCTCGGTAGACAATTACCGGGGTCTGAGCGCCCCCTCCTGCGGCAGAGCCGCCGGAGCCTCCCCCCTCAGCTCGCTTCGCTCGGGTCTCGCCGGGCTCAGCGCCCCCTCCTGCGGCAGAGCCGCCGGAGCCTCCCCCCTCAGCCTCGCTTCGCTCGGAGAACGACTGAAGGGCGCGATGAAGAAGAAATTTCCTTCAATTTCCGTGTGCATGATAGCAAGGGATGAAGAAAAGAACCTGCCGAGGCTTTTTGCATCCATAAAAGGTCTTGCGGACGAAGTGATAGTCGTCGATACGGGGTCGAAGGACAACACGGTCCTCATTGCCCGGACCTTAGGGGCAAAGGTGCGCCACTTCACCTGGCGGGACGACTTCTCCGCAGCAAGGAACGAATCGCTCAAGCACGCGACAAAGGATTTCATCCTCTGGCTCGACGGGGACGACGAGGTGAGGAGGGAGGACCACCGGAAGATCCGGGCGCATCTGCGGAAGCATCCGGGCGCAGGCGCGTATCTGCGGGCCTACGTGGAAAAAGAGGGCCGGGCGATGCAACTGCGGATCCTTCCCAACCACAGGGACATCAGGTTTGAAGGGCGAGTCCACGAGCAGGCCATCCACTCTCTGGAGGCAAAAGGCATCCCGACACACTCGTGCAGCGCTTCGATCATCCACCATGGCTATAATGAACCGGATGCATTGCAGCAAAAACTCCGGAGAAACAGAAAGCTCCTCGAAGAAGAGACGGCTGAGCGGCCCGGGGACCTGAATTCCATTTTCTTTCTCGCGAGGACCTGCCTTGGTCTCGGCGATGCGGAATCAGCATGTGGATGCGT
>CAVTDX010000098.1:0-17542 GCA_963733345.1 uncultured delta proteobacterium | reverse complement strand
AGGCAAAAACCACGGAGACCCAGGCCGTCCTCCATGCCTTGAGAGACCTGACGGTCAAATCTCCCATAGGGGTCGGGCCTAACGGGACGATTACCATGCGGGCTAGGGACAATCAGTTGATCAACTATGCCATGGGATGGGGGGTTACCATTTCACAAGAACCCTATGTGACGGACATAGTCCCCGGGTCGTGGGACGAGATGCTTAAAGAAGAAACGGCGTGGCTGAAAAATAAAGGGTGGCTTCAATAAGGAAGCGGCGGCGCCTACCCCGCGCACGTCCTCGGGTTCGGCAACCCCGCCACGCGCCGCGCCCCACGACGGATCCCCCCGGGAAAGAGGCCCTCGAGTTCCATAAGACTCATCCCCAACCCTTCTTTCAGGTTACGGTTGAGCGGCGCCCGCCCATGATATAAAAAGTATTCCCGAAGAAATCGAACGACGCGCCATTGAGCTTCGGACAACTGCTCGATCCCGCCTTGCCTGGCGAGATCCACTGCCAGCTCTTCGGTCCAGTCTTCGGGGCGCCAAAGGAAGTCCTCGTTGTCCAGGAGGACTTCCTTTCCGCCAAACACGCACACCCTCCGGTTCGCATCGCGGGCATTCGGGATAGCAGCGTGGTTATCCATGAAACCATATCCTCGACCCCTTTTTTCCCGAGGCCTAAAAGCGGCCATTCACCCTAAGCGCCACTTTTTTCACGTTCTCTCTGCTCTCAAGCGGTCCCCTCGGAAACCGCAGCGCCACAGCCAGCCTTTATTGATCGATTTTGTTTGCTGCATTCCAAGCGTATTCTTTATTACGCGTTACAGCATGCTATTTACACTACTCGAGTGTCCCGTGTCAAGATCGGCCCAAAAAAAGGGGCGGCCCTCGTTAATCTCTTTTGACCGGAAATCGTATGCGGTTGCGAGTGGAGAAGGCCCGACCGCCAGACAGCAGAGAACGAAAAGGTTGGGGGACATTACTCTCGCCCCTTGCCTTCGGAGGAATGTCCCCCCTCCAATCTGCCGGAAAGTTATTCGACCGTCACGCTCTTTGCCAGATTCCTCGGCTGATCGACATCCGTCCCCAGCAGATTGGCGATGTGGTAGGCAAAGAGCTGGAGGGGCACGATGAAGACCATGGGCTGCAGCTCGTAGAGCGTGCCCGGGACCTTCAGGATGCTCGACGCCTTCGGCGCCATCTCATGGTTCTCGTGGTCCGTGCAGAGGATGATGTTGCCCCGCCGGGAGACGACCTCTTCCACGTTGCTGCACGTCTTCTTGTAGGTGCTGTCGTTCGGGGCGACGAAGACGACCGGCATCTGCTCGTCGATCAGGGCGATGGGCCCGTGCTTCATCTCGCCTGCGGCGTAGGCTTCGGCGTGAATATAGGAGATCTCCTTGAGCTTGAGGGCCCCTTCGAGGGAAACGGGGTAGCTTATGCCCCGGCCGAGATAGAGAAAATTCTTGTAGTGCATATACCTGCGGGCGAAATCTTCCATGCCCCCGGCCTGGTCGAGGACGAGCTGGACCTTGTGGGGTATCTTCCTGATCTCGGCTATCTTCTCACGGAGCGTTTCCTGGTCCATGACCCCGAGCCTCTTCCCCAGATAGAGCATGAGGAGGAAGAGCACCGATATCTGCGTCGTAAAAGCCTTGGTCGAGGCGACGCCGATCTCCGGCCCCGCGTGGGTGAAGATGCAGCCGTCCGATCCCCGGGCAAGGGTGCTCCCCAGGACGTTGCAGACGGCAAGGGTGAAGATCCCCCTCTTTTTCGCGTCTTTCATGACGGCTATGGTGTCCGCGGTCTCGCCCGACTGGGAGACGAGGACGAGCATGTCGTTCTCACCCATGATCGGGTTCCTGTACCGGAACTCGGAGGCGATGTCGACATCGACGGGGATGCGCAGGTTTTCCTCGAACATGTGCCTCCCGATGAGACAGGCATGGTAGGAAGTGCCGCACGCGATCATCCATATGCGTCTGACCTTGTTCATGGCCGGGAGCTTCAGCTCCTCGAAGTCCACCTCGCCCCGCTCTTCCTTCACCCTGCCGAGGAGCGTATCGGAGATGGCCCTCGGCTGCTCGAAGATCTCCTTCAGCATGAAATGCTTGTAGCCGCCCTTCTCCGCCATGGCGCCCGTCCAGTTGAGGACATGCACCTGCCGCTCCACCCGGTTCCCCTCCCCGTCCAAAAGAAGGAGCTCGCCCCCCTTCATGACTGCCAGGTCGTTGTCTTCCAGGAAGATGAACCTGTTGGTCCTCCCGATAAGGGCGGGCGCATCGCTCGCGATGAAGAACTCCCCGTCGCCTACGCCGAGCACGAGGGGGCTCTCCTTTTTCGCGGCAATGAGGGTCTGCTCGGCCTCCATGATAATGCCGAGGGCGTAAGAGCCGTGCATCTGCCCTAAAGACAGCCGGACCGCTTCCATAAAGGGGGCCCCTTCTCCCATATGGGCGGAGACGAGGTGAGGTATGACCTCCGTGTCCGTATCGGAGAGAAATTTGTGCCCCTTCGAGCGCAGGCCCTCTTTCAGCTCGACATAGTTCTCCACGATGCCGTTGTGGACGACGACCACGTCCCCGGCCCTGTGGGGATGGGCATTCTTCTCGGAAGGCGTGCCGTGGGTGGCCCACCTCGTGTGGGCGAGGCCGAGGCTGCCCTTGAAGCCCCCCTCGCACAGCCTCGCCAGCTCGTCAACTTTGCCTTTCTGGCGCGCGATCTCGATCCGGCCGTTGCAGGAGACGGCAATCCCGGCCGAATCGTATCCCCGGTACTCAAGCTTCTTCAGTGCGTCGATCAGTATCGGATAAGCCTCGGCTTGCCCCAGGTAACCGACTATTCCGCACATTTTTTCCTCCTTGAGTAGCCTTCGATGTGTCTCTGCTTAGTGCGGGTCACAGCGAGGGCCCCTTCCGGGACATCCCGGGTGATGGTGGAACCCGCTCCGATGTACGCGTCTTTCCCTATGGTGACGGGCGCCACGATCTCGGTGTTGCTGCCGATAAAGGCGCCGTCCTCTATGGTGGTCCTATACTTGGCCTTGCCGTCGTAATTACAGGTAATAGTCCCTGCGCCTACGTTGACGTTCGAGCCCACCTCGGAGTCCCCGAGGTACGAGAGGTGCTGCGCCTTGGACCCCTCCCCCATGGTCGTGTTCTTCAGCTCGACGAAGTTGCCTATCTTGACGTTCTTCTTGAGTACTGTTTTCGGCCGCATGCGCGAGAAGGGACCTATTTTGGCGCCGGCGCCTGCGCGCACCCCGTCGAGGGAGGTGAAGCCTTCGATGGAGACCCCGTTTTCGATCACTGAGTCCTTTATCACCGTGTGGGGGCCGATGAAGACGTCCTCTCCGATCTCGGTCCGTCCCTGCAGATAGCAGTAAGGGGAGACGACCGTGTCATGACCGATCGCAACATCGCTCTCTATGTATGCGCTCCTGTCGACGATTGTGACGCCGTTCTCCATATGGCGGTCGAGAATGGCGTTCCTGAGGGCCATATTCGCTTCGAGCAGGTCTTTGCGCGTATTGATGCCTAGGACCTCCAATGCGTTCTCATAAAAAAATGCCCTGGCCCGGATGCCCTGGCGTCCTGCCGTCTTGCAGATATCAGTAAGATAATGCTCCCCTTTCCTATTGTCAGGGCTAACGGCCTCCACGAGAGGCAGGAGATCTCGCCGGATCATGCATATGCCCGTATTGATCTCCTTTATCGACCGCACTTCGCCCTGGGCCTCCATGTCCTCGACGATGTCGACGATGGCGTCCCCGTCGTCCTTGACTATCCGGCCGTAGCCGGAGGGGTCCTCTACCCGCGTGGTCATGAAGGCTATGCCCTCGGACCGCCCGAAAAACTCTATGAACGCATCCAGGGTGGACGCCTCGATGAGGGGTACGTCGCCGTAGAGCACGAGAATGTCCCCCGGGGCGAGAAACGGGGCGGCAGCGAGGAGGGCGTGGGCCGTCCCCTTCTGCTCCTGCTGGTGCGCGAAAATCGTGTCCGTCCCTTCGAGACAGCCTTCCACAAGCGTCTTCCCGTAGCCTGTCGTCACGATCAACCTCTCCGGCGCGAGCGATCGCGCGGCCTCGACCACGTAGCGGATCATGGGCTTGCCCATGACGGGGTGGGCTGCCTTCGGGACCTTCGACCGCATCCGCGTGCCTTTGCCTGCCGCCAGTATCACGCAATTAAGCCGCTCCATCTGCGCTCTCCTTTTTTCCGAAGACCCTCGCGATCACGACGCTCAGCTCGTAGAGGCCGTACATGGGCAGCGCCATGAGGAGCTGGCTGGACACCTCCGGGGGCGTGATGATCGCGCTCAATACGATGATGGCGATAATGGCGTATCTCCTCTTCTTTGCCAGTGTTTTATAGTCAAGGATGCCCGCCTTGGAGAGATAATAGGCGACGAGGGGCATCTGGAACACCAAGCCGAAGATGAGCAGCATCTTCAGGGTGAGGTTCATGTATTCCTTAAGGGAGGGCATGGGAACGATCATCGTTCCCGCGTAGCTCACAAAAAAATGATAGACGACGGGCATGGTCACGTAGTAGCAGAAGAGGGCGCCGCCGATAAAACAAATGCTGCCGAAAATAATAAACGGCGCGATGTATTTCCTTTCCTTCTCATAGAGACCCGGCGCGATGAATTTCCAGATCTCGTAGAGGATAAGGGGGGCGGCCAGAAAAAGGGCTGCAACGAGGGCCACCTTGAAATATGTGATGAACGCCTCGGTGAGGCTCGTGAATATGAAGGCGCTTTTTGGCGGCATCACTTCTATGAAGGGGCGCATGAGGAAATGGAAAATGCGCTCCTTGAAGGCATATGTAACGATAAAGGCGACGCCGAGGCCGACAACGCAGACCATCAGCCTGTCTCTCAGCTCTTTCAGGTGCGCGATGAAAGGTTTCTTCTCGTCTCTCATGCCTTTTTTTTGTTTTTCATCGGGACGGATGCGAGCTTGCCTTAGAATCCCTATCTCAAAGCCGCTTCAAGGCCTTATCGCCCGACGGCCCTTAACCGGTCCGCCTATCTTCCTGCTGTTCGGGCGTCTGCTCCTCTTTCTCCCCTTCACCGATGGCCGCCGGCTGTTCCCTCTCGCCTTCTTTCCCCTCTGCCGGCTCTTCTTTTTTCTCCTCTTCCTTGCTCATTTCCTGCTCGATGCTCTCCTTCACGTCATCTGCCATGCGCTTGAACTCCCCCAGCGCCTTTGCCACGGTCCGGGCAACCTCGGGCAGCCTGGAGGGGCCGAGAACAAGGAGGGCCACGATAAGGATAACGATAAGCTCGGGAAAGCCGATGCCGAACATACCTTAAAGGTAACACAGTTGGGAGACGATGAAAAGTTTTACCTTCGGGACCGCCTTGACGCTCGGAAGCCGCCTTCGCCTTTGACGGCAGATGCTTCATCCGAAGGGGCCGCCTCCTCATGTCCGGTTCCATGGCGGCCGCGTCGAAGGTCAGGCTCCTCCATATTGATCTTTATTGTCCGAGGCGATATCATCTTATGCGATGTACGAAGAATACTTCGGCCTGAAAAAAAAACCTTTTTCGATTGTCCCTGACCCGGCCTGCTTTTACATGAGCGAGAGGCATCGGGAAGCCCTCGCCCACATGTTGTACGGGGCTGCCGGCGACGGCGGCTTCGTGCTTTTGACCGGCGAAGTCGGGACAGGGAAGACTACGGTTTGTCGCCGCCTTTTCGAGCCTCATCCCCGAAGGGACGGATGTGGCCTTTGTCCTTAATCCCAAGATGACGGCTGAGGAGCTTCTGGCGACTATCTGCGACGAGTTCGGCCTCGGCTGCCCGGAAGGCGCGCCAAGCGTAAGGACGCTTACGGCGCGGATCAACGATTATCTCCTCGACGCCCACAACAAGGGCCGCAGGGCCATCCTCGTGATCGAAGAGGCCCAGAACCTGACCCCGGAGGTGCTGGAACAGGTGCGGCTGTTGACCAACCTCGAGACCACCCAGCGGAAACTCCTCCAGGTGGTCATGGTCGGTCAGCCGGAGCTTAAGGAGATGCTCGCGAAGCCGCAGCAACGCCCGCTCTCCCAACGCATCACGGCACGCTGTCATTTGGGCCCCCTGTCGAGAGGGGAGGTCCAGGAATACCTCGCGTATCGCCTCGCCGCGGCCGGGGCCGGCCGGAACCGGCTCTTTCCGCCCGCGACCGTCAGGAAGATCTACGGCCTCACCAAAGGCGTACCCAGGCTCATCAACGTGATTTGCGACAGGGCGTTGCTCGGGACCTTCGTCCAGGAGAAGGAATTCGTAGACGTCAGGACCCTGAAGAGGGCGGCGCGGGAGGTCCTGGCCGAGGAAAACGGCAAAAGGAAAAAAGCGCGACTCTGCATCGAGGCGGCAGGCGCTATCCTCCTTCTCTGCATCGCCCTCGCGGCCCTCCACTACACGCCGCCGTTAAAGCAGTGGGCGCCGCCGTTAAAGCAATGGGCGCTTGGTCGTCTCTACCGCGGCCGGGCCGGCCGCCTTTGGCCGCAAAGGCGGCGGCGTCAAGCGCGACGAGCGAGACAGCGCTTCCGACGCATGTCCCGGCGACGGCGCCCGCGGTAGCGCCCGGAGAGGGCGAAAAGAGGGTGCCTACGGAGAGGGCGACCCTGAGCCGCCCCGCGGGCAGGAGCGGCGCCGGCACAAGGGAAATGGCGTACCGGGCGCTTTTTCGGCAATGGCATATCCCTTACGGCGGTCAAGACAGCCGTTCCGCGAGAGACCAGGCGGAAGGCGCCGGCCTCAAGTGCTTCATGGGGCAAGGCGGCATAAGCGACCTTTTGGAGATGAACAGACCCGCAGTGCTGCGGTTTACGGATGAGGCAGGCCTCGACTACTACGCCCTATTGACCGCGCTCGACGGAAAGACGGCCACCGTTCTTCTCGCGGGTGAGACGAAGACCGTCGACATGGAAGAGATCAACCGTCGGTGGTCAGGCGACTATCTCCTCCTCTGGCGCGCGCCGCCCGGATATTATGAGAGTTTGAAGCCGGGCGACAGTGGGCCCGCAGTGGCATGGCTCGAAAAGCGATTGGCCGTCGCTCAGGGGCGGCAGGCGCCGGCCGGAGAGCAGCGCGTCTACGATAAAACGGTGATGACGCAGGTGAAAGAATTTCAGATCGCAGCCGGGATGACGCCCGTCGGGATCGCAGGCCCCAGGACTATCATGCGTCTGTGCGACGCAATGCCTGATAATCGGGATCCGGTCCTCCGGGTCGGAAAAGGGATCAAGTAAGCATGTCCTATATCCTTGAGGCGCTGAAGAAGCTCGAACAGAAGCGGGAGCAGGAGGAAGCGCCAAGACTATTCATCTTTTCCCGCGGGTCTCCGGTCGAGCGCCGGAAACTCTCCTTGTGGCCCTATCTGCTTGCCGTCGCGCTCCTTGTGAACGGCCTGGCGATGACCTGGTGGGTCAGTGAGAAACATGGGGAAAAAGCCGCCCCTGTCGTGGAAAAAGCGCCGTTTACGCGCGAGACCGCCCCATCTGCGACTGTAGTTCCTTTGGCGAGAAGTCTGAGCTCGCGGGCCCGCAACGAGGATAAAAGGAAGGGAGCGCCGCGCGAGGCGCAGGAGGCGAAGCCCCTCGCCGCGGCAATGCCCGTGGAGGCTGCCCCTGCGCCCGGCCGGAGCGTGCAGAGAGCCTCTGAAGCCCCGCCGGGAGAGGCAGCGCGGACGTCTGCCGATGAGGCCCGGCCGCAGGAAGCCAGGGCCGTCGAGACGGATAGGACACAGGCTGGAGCCCAAAACGGTGAAGAAAAAAATAAAGGGACGGAGGGGGAGGCGCTTCGGGTGAATGAGCTGCCCGCCGCGGTCCGGAGCTCTTTGCCGGAGTTCAGGATATCGGGCCACGCGTACAGTCCGGATGCGCAAACGCGGGTAGCAAGGATCAACGAGAAGATCCTTCGGGAAGGGCAGGAGCTCTCTCCGGGGCTGAGACTGGAAGAGATTATTCCTCAGGGCGTCGTCTTCAGCTATCAGGGCTATCGTTTCAGAGTCAATCTCAATGGGAACCGCTAAAGTCGGCGCTCCCTGCCCGCGGCCTTCCCCTCTGGAAGGGCGGCTCAAGGCAAGGATGGCGGGCGGGCGTCTCCTCTCATACGACGCTTTCCTGGAGACGGTCCTTTACGATGAGCTATATGGCTACTACAGGGCCGGAAAACAGGACCGGCGGGACTACTGCACCTCTCCCGAGATACATGCCCTCTTCGGCGGCGCCATAGGGGCCTACATCGAGGAGATTTGCGTGGCCGCCGGCAGCCCCTCGGCCGCCATACTGGAGCTCGGGGGCGCTTCGGGAAAGCTGGCCGCCGACATCATCTCCGCCTTCAGCCGCGTTTCACTGGACGCGTATTTCATACTTGAGAAAGGGAAGGAGAAGCGCCGGGGCGCCGTCCGGTGGATCAACGATCTCGGGAAGTTTCACTCCCCTGGCGGCTTCACTTTCATCGTGGCAAATGAATTTTTCGACGCCCTCCCTTTTCACAGGGTAGTCAATCGGGACGGGAGGCTCGAAGAAATCTACGTGGGTCATGAGAATGGGTTTTTCGAACAAGCCGGCCCTTTGAGCCGACCCCTCGCTTCGTTCCTTGATGAGCACCCCATTTTTTTTCCGGAGGACCACCTGGAGCTGGAGGCTACGCCGGCAGCGGCGCCGCTGGTCAAGGCCGCATCAACCTTCGCCGGAAAGGGCTGCTTCCTCGTCTTCGATTACGGCTACCATCAGTCTGAGATCGCGGCAGGCAGGTTCTTTCACGGCAGCATGCTCGGCTACAGGGACCGCAGGATACACGAGGATCTGTTCACGTCTCTCGGTAGTGCGGACATCACCCATCACGTCAACTTCGACCACCTTGCCGCACTCTTTGAGAAAGAAGGATGGCGCAAGGACGGAGAAATCGAGCAGTATCGTTTTCTCCTGCGCGCGGGCGCCTTGAAGAGACTCAGCGGACTGACCGCGCAGGAAAGGATGTCGTTGAAATGGCTCATTACGCCAGAGGGTCCGGGGTCGGCGATTTCGGTCCTGGGGTTCTCGAGGGGGCTGGGGTTTCGGATGCCCGGCTTTTGAGAGCGGCGCCGGTGCGGGCCTTGCCTTTACAGGATCAACTTCGCGGGTTATACTTAAGTAATCCCGTAAAGAGGGTAAACTATATGGAGGCGCCGATGAAAGAAAGAGTGGAACAGGTAATCGGGAAGCTGAGACCCATGCTGCAGCGCGATGGGGGAGATATAGAGCTCGTCGATGTGACCGACGGCGTAGTGAAGGTGAGGCTGACGGGTGCTTGCGGGAGCTGCCCCATGAGCATGATGACGCTGAAAATGGGCGTGGAAAATGCGCTAAAAAAAGAAATACCCGAGGTTAAACAGGTTGTCTCCGCATAAATCTCCGATTGTTGTTGACAAAAAAATCCTTTTTGCCTAATATGGTTTCAGAAAGGGGGTGAGCGAGAATGACATGCGGAGTGAAGGGTTGCGCGGCAAAAAAGGAAACGCCCAAAAAGAAAGAGGCGGACAAAAAGGAAAAAAAGGGTAAGAAGTAGCGCGGGGGGCATCCCCCCGCCTCTTTTTATGAACGAGCGAAAAAGGCTTCTCATCGCTGCCGGGGACGAGGCAGTGCGTGCGTGGTTCGAGAGGTTTTTACTGCATCATAAAGACCTGGAAGGAGAGGTGCTTCTCGATGCGCATGGCGCGGTGCAACGGATAGCTGCGACAAAACCGCAGGCATTTCTTCTGGATATGCCTCCAACCGCCGTATTCGACATAAACATTTTCAATGAAATAAGGGCAGTCGATCCCTCTATGCCCATCATCGCGCTCCTCGACGCGGGAGACGCAAACAGGCTGCAATCGTTGCGGCACGGGGCTTATTCCAGCATCGAGAAACCCATGCGCGAAAGCGAAGAGGTCTACTGCATCATCTGCAATGCAGTCGGAGCTTACAGAGAAAGGCGCGAGCTTGCCCTGGCCGTATCGGAAATGAAAGACAGGTGCGAGGCCGACAGGCTAAACCTGCTTGAGCTCGACCTCGTGAAGGGCCTGCAGCATATGATAGGCGAGACGGAAGAGCCGGCCTCGATTTTCAAGCACTCGTTTTCGCTGATAAAGAATTATCTTGCCTTCGAGGCATTTGCGGCCCTCGTCCCGAGGCATGAGGAAGCGGAGATCTACATCTACCCGAACGTCGCGCTCAGTGAGGACATCGGGGAGACAATAACCGGGACGCTTATCAAGAGAATGGCCCGGCTTGCCGAAGAGGACAAGAAGGTAAAGGTTGTCGTCGAAGAGAAAAGCGCCGAACGGCTTCCTTCCGACGGCCTCAAGTACCTTGTAGTCCCGCTGGTGACGACAAACAGAACATGGGGCTATGCGGGCATCTACCGTGGCGCGCCTTTCGACTACACTGAAGAATCGGTCTTCAAGAGGTTCTGCGCGCACATGGCGACCACCCTCGAAAAGATAAGCCTTTTCGAAGAGATAAAGTCCCTGTCGGTCAGCGACGGGCTTACCGGCCTCCACAATCATCTTTCAATCGTCTCGAAACTGGAGCAGGAAGTCCGGCGGTCCCAACGTTACGGCTCTCTGCTCTCCGTGATCATTTTCGACATCGACAACTTCAAGGAGGTCAACGACACCTTCGGCCACCTGGCGGGAGACGCAGTCCTGGTGGAGCTGGCCCACATGGTCAGAACGGGGGTCCGGAGCATCGACAGCGTGGGGCGCTACGGGGGCGAGGAGTTTCTGATCATCCTGCCGGAAACGGACGGCAAGGGCGCCGCGGCGATCGGGGACCGCTTGAGACAGAAAGTGGCGGAAACGAGCATCTCCCACAACAGGAAGGCCATATTTGTCTCGATAAGCGGGGGCGTCGCAAGCTACCGCGAGGGAAGAGACGCAGGCAAGCTCATCGGTCTGGCCGACGCGAATTTGTACAGGGCAAAGAGTGAAGGGAAAAACATGGTGCGCTATGATGAGGATTGACAACGAAACCCATCCGGCGGTAAGACTCCTGTCCGATCTGATAAAGATCGATACCTCGAATCCCCCGGGCAACGAGGAGGGCGCCGCGCAGTTCCTGGAAGCCGTCCTGGCAAAGGAGGGCATAAAGGCGGAGATCTTCTCGGCCGAGCCGCGAAGGGCGAATATCCTCGCGCGATTGAAAGGGAAAAAGGCGGGCAGTCCCATGATACTCCTCAGCCACCTCGACGTCGTGCCTGCCCATGACGAAGGATGGGTCGCGCCGCCTTTCGGCGGGGCCGTGAAGGACGGCTTCATCTACGGCAGGGGCGCCATAGACATGAAATCCCAGACCGTCTGCCACCTCCTCGCCTTCATCGGGCCCCACAGGGAAAACATTCTCCCCGAGAAGGATATGATCTTCCTGGCTACTGCCGACGAAGAGACGAGCGGGGAACTCGGCGTGGAATACATGCTAAGGAAGGTGGAGGAGCTGCGTCATGCGTCGTTCGTGTTGAGCGAGGGGGGCTTTGTCGTCGAAGAGGCGGGGGCGCTGCATGGCCAGGTGTCAGTGGCTGAAAAGAAAGTCTGCCAGTTTATGCTGCGGGCCACGGGGACCGGAGGGCACGGATCGAGACCCCACGGGGACAACGCAAACGACAAGATCATCCGGGCTGCCCACAGGATTATATCTGCCCGGCTGCCCTTTAAACAGACCGGATTGGCGACGAAGTACCTGAACGGCCTTCTTCCGGGCCGGAAAATAGGGGGCATGCGCTTCTCGAATTTGAAGGACGCTCTTCGCAACGCAAGGTTCCGCGCCTTCGTGGAGCTAGATCCTTTCCTGAACGCCATGTTGCGCAACACCGCCACCCCAACCATGCTCCAAAGCGGCGATAAGGTGAACGTGATCCCTACCGAAGCGACCGCCAGCTTCGACGCACGCATACTGCCCGGCGAGTCGCATGAGAAATTTCTCGACCGCATGCGTAAAACAGCCGGGCCTGGAGTCGAAGTGCTCCTCATAAACAAGACGGATTCCGAGGCATCGCCCTACAACGTCCCCTTCTTCCGCTGCATCGAGGAATCGGTGCGCGACCTCAAGGGCGACATCCCTGTCCTGCCTTTTTTCACGGCGGGCGCGACCGACCTCCGCCACTTCCGGAATCTGGGCATCCCCGCGTACGGCTTTTTTCCAATTGCGTTGCCAAGGGAAGAAGAGATGAGAATGCACGGACTCAACGAGAGAATCTCTGCAGCGAACATGATCGAGGGGTTGAGGGGGACGGAGAGCATCGTGCGCGCGCTGGCTTCCTGACCTTTTTCGCGATCTCCCCCGGCAGATATCTTACTCCCGCCTTCGTCGTCGATGCGGCTTTTTTACGCGCCCCAATGCGCAGTCCTTGACAAAGGACGCCGGGAACCCTTAGATTTGCTTCAGTCATAAACAAAAACAACCGAAAAAGGGGCCGCCATGAGGATCAGCGCACGAAACGTGTTGAAGGGCAAAGTAAAGAGAGTGAACCACGGCGCGGTGAACTCGGAGATTACCGTCGAGCTTCCCGGAGGCGGGGAGATCGTCTCGATCATCACAAAGACATCCGCAGAGAGCCTTGGCCTTGTCGCCGGCAAGGACGTTTACGCGGTTATCAAAGCGACTAACGTGATGATAGCCGTGGACTGAGTCTTTTCTTCTCTCTCTTCCCGCCGCCGTCAGCATCTTAGAGATGATCCCCCTCTCCCCGGCCGGGGCGAGGGGCGCTTCTCCTCGCGCTCGGACTCCTCCCTCTCCGGCCCTGTCCCGTGATTTTCTGAGGAAATCCGATTCCCATCATTGCGGGATTGCTCTTGTAAGAGGGCTTTAGGAAAACAATTTTCTTCTCTCAAAGGCCATAGTATACTGATGGAAAGAGAGATTGGCGGGCGAGACTGCGACAGGCGGGAAAAAGGCGAAAAGGGCGTGGACAAAGCAGCGGCAAAGAAACATTATAAGCAGACAAAACGGCCGATGGGCGTCTATAGAATCAGGAATACGCGAAACGACAAATCGTATATCGGTTTCAGTATGGATTTGACGGCCAGGATGAGCAGACACAAAGCCGAACTGAAGTTTGGAAGCCATCGAAACGCGGAATTGCAGGGAGAATGGGACTCGTTGGGAGAATCGTCTTTTGAGTTTGAAGTCCTTGATGAGCTGGCCCATAAAGAGGTCTCTTCAGGCGAACCTGTCGAGGAACTCCGTATGCTTGCGGCGATGTGGATTCGCAAATTAGAGGACGGGGGCTGTTTCGTCGTGAGCCTCTAGGGCAGCGCGCATGGATACTTTCTCCAAAGAAGAAAGAAGAGAGATCATGCGCCGGGTCCACTCGACCGACACCTCCGCGGAGAGGACAATTCGATCCTTGCTTTATGCCATGGGTTTCCGATTCCGGCTCCATCGCAACGACCTGCCAGGCAAACCGGACGTTGTGCTGCCGAAATACCGCTCGGTGGTTTTTGTGCACGGCTGCTTCTGGCATCGTCATCCGGGATGTGTGCGCGCGAGCACCCCGGCGGAGAACCGGGAATACTGGCTTCCCAAGTTCGAGCGCACGATCGCGCGCGATCAGCGGACGATCTCGAAGCTGCGCGAGCGGGGTTGGAATGTCGTTATTGTGTGGGAATGCGAGTTGAAAGACGCTGACGCGCTCAGGCGCAGGCTCTTTTCCGAGATCGCGGATAAGCCGTCGATATATGATTCCAAACAGGCCCCGCTTCTCCTCGCCGCGGAGAAACAAGCGGCCTGCGCGCCCGCCCAAGAGGGGAAACAAAAGACAACGCCGAAGCGCGCCAAAAATACAAAGAACTAAAGAGGCGGCTCGTCCCTCTTACCACTTCCCGGTCTTCAGATACTCGTCAATCGCCTTCGCGGCCTTTCGCCCGGCCCCCATCGCGAGGATGACGGTCGCGGCGCCGGTCACGATGTCGCCGCCCGCGAAGACGCCCTTCCTGCTGGTCTTTCCCGTCTCGGGGTCGGCCTGGATGTTCCCTGACTTGCGCAGCTCCAGCCCTTCCGTGCTTCTGGCCAGTATAGGGTTCGGCCCCTGCCCGATGGCCACGATCACGACTTCCACATCGATGACGTGGTTCGACCCCTTAATCTCAACCGGTCTGCGCCTGCCGGAAGCGTCAGGCTCTCCCAGCTCCATTTTCACGCACTCTATGCCCGTCACCCAATTCTTCTCATCGCCGACGATCCTGACAGGGTTCGTGAGGAGGCGAAAATCGATGCCCTCTTCCTCCGCGTGATGCGCCTCCTCCGCCCTCGCGGGCATTTCCGCCCTCGATCTTCGATAGATGAGGTAGACGTGCTCCGCCCCGAGCCTCCTGGCAACCCTTGCAGAGTCCATCGCGACGTTGCCGCCTCCGACGACGGCGACCTCCTTCGCCATCCGTATGGGCGTATCGTATTCCGGAAAGAGATATGCCTTCATAAGGTTGGCCCTGGTGAGGAATTCATTCGCAGAATAGACGCCGTTCAAATTTTCCCCGGGAATGTCGAGGAAGTACGGAAGACCCGCGCCCGTACCTACAAAAATTGCGTCGAAGCCTTCCTGGAACAGCTCGTCCACCGTTGCCGTCTGGCCGACAATGGTGTTCGGCTTTATGGCGACGCCCAGCTTCTGGACGTAGTCGACCTCGCGCTGCACGATGCTTTTGGGCAGACGGAACTCCGGGATGCCGTAGACGAGCACGCCGCCTGCCTTGTGGAGGGCTTCGAAGATGGTCACCTCATGGCCCATTTTCGCCAGCTCCCCCGCGACGGTCAGGCCGGACGGCCCGGCCCCGATGATTGCGACTTTTTTGCCTGTAGGCGCCGGCTTTTCGGGCGTCCTGACCTCGCCCGCCGCAAGCTCGTAGTCTGCCGCAAACCGCTCAAGCCGGCCGACCGCGATAGGCTCTCCCTTCTTTCCGAGCACGCACTTGCTCTCGCACTGCGACTCCTGGGGGCAGACGCGGCCGCACACCGCGGGAAGGCTGTTCGTCTCCTTTATGGTGCGGATGGCCGCCATGAAGTCGCCCTCCTTGATCTTCTTGATGAATTCAGGGATCTTCACGGCGACCGGACAGCCCTCGATGCACGCAGGCTTCTTGCAGCCAAGGCAGCGCGACGCCTCCCGTAGGGCGTTCTCCCTCGTATACCCGAGGGCCACCTCGTTGAAATTCTGGATCCTCAGCTTCGGCGCCTGCTCCGGCATCCTCTCCCGCTTTTTGCCTTTTTTCACCTCCACCTGGGCCTCGAGCTTGCAGGCATGGTCCCACATGGCTCGCCGCTCTTCCCTGTTATACATCTGCTGGCGCTGCATCAGCTCCTTGAAGTTGACCTGATGGGCGTCGAATTCAGGCCCGTCGACGCAGACAAACTTCGTCTCGTCCCCTACCGTCGTGCGGCACCCGCCGCACATGCCCGTCCCGTCGATCATGATCGAGTTGAGGCTCACGATAGTCTTGATGCCGTGGGGTCTTGTCGTTTCCGCGACGGCCCGCATCATGACGACCGGACCGATGGCAAGGACCATGTCTATCTTCGCGCCTGCCCGGATCAGATCTTTCAGCTCGTCGGTGACGAAGCCGTGGCGGCCGTAGGACCCGTCATCCGTCGTCACGAACAGCCGGTCGCTGATTGCCCTCATATCCTCTTCCATGATGAGCATATCCTTGCTCCTCGCGCCGATGATCGAAACGATCTCGTTCCCCGCTTCATGGAGGGCCTTGGCGATCGGATAGACAGGAGCGACGCCCACCCCGCCGCCGATGCAGACGACCGTGCCGAAGTTTTCGATGTGGCTGGCCTTGCCGAGGGGCCCGACCACGTCCAAGATCGTCTGGCCCGGCTCAAACTGGGCGAGTTTTTTCGTAGACGCTCCTACTTCCTGAAAAATTACCGTGATCTGCCCCTTTTGTCTGTCGAAGTCGGCAACCGTCAACGGTATGCGCTCCGCGCGGTCGTCGGCCCTGAGCACAACGAACTGGCCCGGCTTTACCCGTTTGGCTATGTCCGGCACGTAAAGCTTCCACATCGTAAGTGAAGGCGCTAACTGTCGTTTTTCCACTATTTCATTCAGATTGGGCGACGTTTCGCTCGCTGCAAGTGCTCTCGCCATATGTTCTCCTTCTGACGTTTATTCTGTCGATGAACCTCGCTCGCCTTCCTTCAAAGGAAGCTTCACCGTAAATGTCGTGCCTTTGCCCACTTTGCTGCTCACCTCTATGCGGCCGAAATGGGACTCCACTATCTTCTTTACGATGGAAAGACCCAGTCCGGTGCCGGGCGTGTACCTAGTCTCGGGACCGGATACGCGATAGAACTCATCAAATATGCGGGGAGATCCTCCTTGTCTATGCCGATGCCCGTATCGGCCACCTTGATATTTAGAAAATGGTCGCTCGGCCTGGCAGTGACGAGCAATATGAGACTGAACCAAAGGCAGCCTGGAAGGGGATTACGTATTGCTGATAACCATTCGCAAAGGCCGTCTGTTTCGCGGCCGCCAGCCTGTCGTAACGGTAGTCCAGCATGCTCCGCGCCATCTCCGGGTGCAACAGCAGCAGGGAGGGGTACATCCAGGTCTCTGCATCCCAGAAAATATGGCCGGAAGAGCTGACCGTCGATGTCCCGGCTCAGGCCCATGGGCCCGATACTTAGACGGGAGTCCTCGCGGATGAAGGAGTAGAGGTGGTAGATCATGCCGTGGACGGCTCGCTGCGTGGCGTCGTCGCCCTCGATGACGATGTCGCTCTTCCAAAGGCCGGCCCAGGCCTGCTCGTGCTTTTCGATCAGCCCATCAATCCCCTCGATCCACGCCGTGGCCGCAAGGCGCTGGGCCTGGTTCACGGGATCGGCCGTTTGCGCCGAGCTGATCGATCAACCGATCAGCGCGAAACGTAGAGTTGAGCCTGCCCATCCATCTGTTGGTGAACGTCTGTCCGCTCCCGTCAAGGCTCAACCTCGGCGGAGTCTTCAATGAATCGTCAAAGCGAAACACCTGGGCTGCGCCGAGTTTCACTTTTCCCGTTGGCCCGGTGGCGTCGCCGCCGTCACCAGAACTTTTCCATCCGGCTTGTTGGAGAAGAGCTCGAGGTCATTCAGGGCAGGGTGCCATGAGCCCGGTTGGGCAGATTCGTGCGGGAATGTACTCATCAAGGCGCTTGCGGCCGAGAGCGTGATGGGCTGTTTGGCCATTACCCTGACCTCGAGCATCGCCGTATACGGAAGCTGCCGCAAGGCGCGCAGCGAAGTCCCATCGGCTTTGTCGCCATAATCAAACGTCGTGGTCAGCACGGCACGCCTCATATCGAGCGTTTGCCGAAATCCACTCACCTGGTCAGCGTTCTCGATCCTGACTCCGTCGATTGAAACCCTCAAATCGAGGAAGTTAAGTGTTCCTGCTCAATCACGTCGACCCCGCCCGGCGCGAGTGGCTCATACGCTCCATTCATAACGATCTGCGCGACCCGGAACGGATCGGCCGAGGAGCGCAAGCCGAGAATGTCCGTTTGCCTCGACTGGTTTCTCCAAAATAGTGCGTTCGATCAATCGGTCCGGAGTCGATT